>NZ_PUWT01000023.1:0-311890 GCF_002968995.1 Photorhabdus hindustanensis | reverse complement strand
TGATTAAGGTAATCACTGATATGGCGGTCAACAGTGGTCTGATGGAGTCGCAATGCCTGGGCTATCATCATAGAACTCCACCCTTCAGAAGCCAGAAGGATAGCTTTTATTCTGTCTCGTACCTGACCATCACGAGTGGTGTCGTGAAGATGTTCAAGTTTGATTTTTTGTTCTGATGTAATAAATATTTTCATAGCGAGGATAATGATCTCCATTTCAGATAAAATCAAGCATCTTCAATGATTACGGGTATAGATAAATCATAAGGTCAAAACCACCAAAAAATCCACTAAAATCAACTAGAACCTATAATGTAGCTATTACTGCGTTTATATTGCGGTGACGTCCATATTCAGCACTATACGAACTACATATTTGTACATTATATTTCAAGTAATAACCATAATCAGGAATGGGCGATTCCATTCCTGAGCTATTTATATTTAACGACTTGCTGCTTTTATGCGTAATGCCTGTTTTTCCGCATCACTGATAAAAGAGGTTTCCAGCCCGTTTATTTGAGCCTGGCGAATTTGAGCAATAGATAAACCTGCGGCAGGTGCGGCAACTTCATATTCATGGCGGATGTCTATACCTTCAACGGCCGGATCATCGGTATTAATGGAAGCAAGAATACCTTTTTCCAGAAATTGTTTCAGTGGATGATCCAATAAAGAACTGACGGTGCTGGTTTGAAGGTTTGAGGTTAAACAGGCTTCAATACCAATACGGTTTTCAACCAAATAATCCATCAATCTGGGATCGGTAATGGCTTTTACCCCATGACCAATACGAGTCGCGCCTAATTCACGAATGGCTTGCCAAATACTTTCAGCACCAGCGGCTTCACCGGCATGAATAGTTATTTGCCAGCCAGCATCACGGGCTTTAGTAAAATGAGATTGAAAAAGATGACCGGGAAAACCTAATTCATCACCTGCCAGATCCAGTGCAGTAATATGTTGGCGATGGGCTAGCAGGGCAGCTAATTCCTGAGCACAGGCTTGTTCACCAAAAGTTCTGCTTAAAATTCCGATAAGACGAATGTCGATATCGTGATTTTGACGGGCAGAATGGATACCATCAATAATTGCCTCAACGACCCCTTCAACCGGAAATTTGTGGTTCATCGCCATGTAATAAGGGGAAAAACGTAACTCAGCATAATCTAGCCCAGAATTGATGGCATCTTCAACGTTCTCAATAGCAACACGACGACAAGCGTCCAAATCAGCCAGTACCGCCACTCCCCAATCAAGTTTTTGCAAAAAGCTTACCAAGCTCGGTTCATTGTTAATAATTTGTACGTGAGGGCGTAGTGATTCCAGATCATTTGCTGGAAGCTGAATATTATGCTGGGTGGCAAGATCTAAAATAGTCTCCGGCCGGATATTTCCATCAAGGTGGCGGTGTAAATCTGTCAGTGGGAGTTTTATGTCAATCACATTCCGGTCCTTTTTTATATAAAAATGCCAGTCACATGCGTTGACTGGCAATTTAACAAAGCGTCTATAAACGCGTTTTATTGCGCAGGTTGCACAGTACCTTCTGTTTTCTCTTTTCCACTGTCGTGGTTGTCGCCTTCTGGCATTGTTTGCTCTGGTGCTTCGTTATCATCAGAAGAGTCGTCGGATAAATAGTATTCAGACAGGAACTGATGTAAAGGCATTTTCTTACCGTTCATTTCTACATTACCGTCTGCATAGCTAAACTTAATGCTGATAGCATCTTTATCAACTGTAGTAAGTTTAAACAGTTGTCCTAATTGTTCAAATTGATTTATCTGTTGTTCAGCATTCTGTTCAGCCTTTGCTTTATCCATGCCATTCATGATCATTGACTGAGTAGAGAACTCAATCATCATAGGTCTTGGTAATGTGACATTCAGAGACATGTTCTGAATTAAAGTACGAATAGCTTCTTCTGTTTTCATTGAATACAAGCTACTTTTATCTTTCGGTAAGTTCTTCAAACTCACTTGGTAATTAATGGTGCTTTCACCTTTGGCATTTTTCCAGGTTAATGGTTCGATACCAAATTGTGGATTGTTTTTCAGCAAAATAGGCAGGTTAGACAATACCGCGTCAATAATGGCGGTATCTGCCGCATCGGAAGAGAGATCGCCAGAAGAGAGTGATTTGGCGGCTGCATCATTGTAGGCTTGAGTAAACTGACGAACGGCTTCACCATCCAGACGATCCGCAGTAATTACAAACTTACCAGAACCAAAATCAAGATTTCTCATCTTGAGACCATCTAAACTGTAAGTAATTTTCCCTTTTAGATTAGTTTCATCTTCACCAATATTTGAATCTATTTTAACACCGGAAAGCATCATATCTTCATTGCCGATACCTTTTAGGCTGATTTCCTGAATTTCAATGCTTTGATCGCCAACATAGATATCAAATTTGCCTTTTTTATTGGACAGGTTTAAATCAATACCTTTGACAAGGAAATTTTCGTCATTTTTATTGATGGCTAACTGGTCACTCTTGATTGCCAGTGATATCTCTTTCAGATCACGACTGAGATCGGAAGTCAGTTTGGCGCCGGAAAAATTGAATTTAGCGCCATTTTTTTCAAATTCGACAGGGATGATATCAACATCAGAAATAACAGAACCACGATAACTGACACGTGAATCAGAAGTAAGCAGCGATTTTCCTTTAGTGATTTCAAACAGCGGTTTTAAAGCTTCATTATTCTCCAGTTCGGAATGAACAGAAGCCAGACTAGGAATTAAGGTTAGTTTTTTCACTTGTGCCAGTGGGAAAGGGCCGTGATCAATCACAGACTTAATTGAAATTTCTTCACCTGGTTTAATTTCTGCGTTTTCAACGCCATCTTTAGCTTTTAAAACGAGACGAACGTCAGAACTGAACACGCCACGGTGGAAATCTTTACTCTGTAACATCAGACCTGTTTCAGGGAAAGCTTTTTTCATTTCAGCATTAGCGCGGGAAATAGATTGATCTATACGTTGTTCAATCTGCTTGCCTGTATACCATGAAGCCCCAGTCCAAGCTGCTCCTAAAGCAGCAATAATGCCTACGGCCACTAACGATTTTTTCATAATGGAAATCCATCCTTTTAGCACATACTTTGTAGTAAGTAATATGTGCCCTCTAGTATAAAAACGGCCGTTAGCATCACTTGGAATTTAAGCAGTGCTTAACGGCCTGTGAATAAGTTTCAGGCCCAGATTGGCATTATTAATTAAAAACCTGGGCGGTAAAACCATCACCCTGAATAATCACAGCCTTTTCGGCAGCAGATATAAATACTGACTCACCTGGGAAAATTCTTAATTGGTGTTCTCCAGATTGTATAACTGTTTGACCTTCAACACAAAAAACAATCGATGCTGAATTGTTATCCAGCGTAATTGGTTGCTTTGATAGAGAATAAATAGAAAATGCAAAATCATCTACTGGAACAGGGAAGTTTTTCGCTGTTTTTTCCTGTTTCGGTAGCGTAAATAAGGTGTCTGTTGGTTTTGATACAAAATCAAGGTTTGCCATTAACTCAGGAATATCCATATATTTATTGGTCAAACCCGCTCGTAAGACGTTATCTGAATTTGCCATAACTTCAAGAGCAACCCCTTCCAGATAAGCGTGAGGCGTGCGAGCACATAAAAACATGGCTTGACCTGGTTCAAGCTCAATGACATTAAGTAAAAGTGGAATAAACAGGCCATTGTCATCAGGATAAAACGCCGTCATTTTCTTGATGGAATCCCAAGGTTCACCGAGCCGACTGTTTAACGCTGATTTTAATACGCCAAGAGCTAACTGCTTTTGTTTACCGCTCATATTAAGCAATTGGGAAAATAAGCAGGCAAGATTCTGTTCATTTGGTGTTTGAATAAAGTACGGAATCTTGGGATGGGCCGCAATAACGAATTCCAATAATTGCGCTATTTCGTTTAATGGACGGAATCCATTCATTGCCCGGAAAGGGGTGAGGGCATAAACCAATTCAGGTTTATGGTTATCATCTTTGTAATTTCTTTCGGTTGAATCCAATGGAATACCGGCGATATTCTCTTTGGCAAAACCCTCTTCTGCGGATTTTTTATCAGGGTGAACCTGAATTGAGAGAGGTTGAGCCGCGCACAATACCTTAAATAGAAAAGGCAGGCGGTGAAATCTATCTGAAACTTTTTTCCCCAGATATTTTTCCGGATCACTGGCTATTAATTCATTTAAGGCAATGGGTTTTCCCGTTTCGGGATTGGTTACAAATGAACTGCTTTTAGGATGGGCGCCCATCCATAATTCAGCCATTGGCAGATTATCTGGATTTTCAACACCATAAATATCGGTCAGGGCGGTTTTACTTCCCCATGAATAGTGCTGGATCTGATTTATCATCTTCAACATGGCCGTTACTCTCTTTTTAAAAAAATCAATCTATTTCCTTTCTACCACAATACGATAAATACGACTTGGTTGGCATAATCAGGAACTAATATGTGGCATGATAGCAGAATGTTAATCAGTTTATCTGCAAAGACTGATTATGCATATTCGATTATTCTGTGTGTTAAGGAGAGATAGTAATGGCAGCCACTCGCATTGAAAAAGACTCAATGGGGCCTATCGAAGTACCTGCTGACCAATTGTGGGGAGCGCAAACTCAACGCTCGCTTGAGCATTTCCGCATTTCGCAGGAGAAAATGCCGGTTGCATTAATTCATGCTCTGGCATTGACCAAACAGGCTGCGGCCAGTGTCAATATGGATTTGGGCCTTCTGCCGCAAGAACGTGGAGAAGCCATTATTGCTGCTGCGAAAGAGGTGCTGGAAGGTAAACATCCGACAGAATTTCCGCTTGCTATCTGGCAGACCGGTTCTGGAACGCAAAGCAACATGAACATGAACGAAGTGTTGGCGAACCGTGGTAGCGAGATCCTTGGCGGGGTGAGGGGTAACGAACGCCTTATCCATCCTAACGATGATGTAAATAAAAGTCAGAGTTCTAATGACGTTTTCCCAACAGCAATGCATGTTGCCGCTGTTATCGCGTTGCGTGAACACCTTATCCCTGAGCTGAAAATATTACAAAAAACATTGGCTGATAAAGCTGAAGCTTATAAGGATATCGTTAAGATTGGTCGTACCCACCTGCAAGATGCGACGCCACTGACTCTTGGTCAGGAAATTTCTGGCTGGGTAGCAATGTTAGCGCATAACCTGAAACACATTGAAGACAGTATTCCCCATGTTTGTGAACTGGCGCTAGGGGGAACTGCGGTTGGCACCGGTTTAAATACTCATCCTGAATATGCTGTTCGTGTCGCGAAGAAATTGGCTGAACTGACCAGCCATCCGTTTGTTACTGCGCCAAATAAATTTGAAGCGCTGGCGACTTGTGATGCTCTGGTTCATTCTCATGGCGCATTAAAAGGTCTGGCTGCATCCATGATGAAGATTGCAAACGATGTTCGTTGGTTGGCTTCCGGTCCTCGCTGTGGCATCGGTGAAATTTCAATTCCTGAAAATGAACCAGGTAGCTCAATCATGCCAGGTAAAGTTAACCCAACTCAGTGTGAAGCGGTGACTATGCTTTGTGCTCAGGTTATGGGTAATGATGTTGCTATTAATATTGGTGGTGCATCGGGCAACTTTGAGCTAAACGTGTTCCGCCCAATGGTGATTAATAACTTCTTGCAATCTGTTCGCTTGTTGGCTGATGGTATGCGTAGCTTCAATGAACATTGTGCAGTCGGTATCGAACCTAATCGCGATCGTATTACTCAATTGCTGAATGAATCTCTGATGCTGGTAACGGCGTTGAATACACATATCGGTTATGACAAAGCCGCCGAAATTGCCAAGAAAGCTCATAAAGAAGGGCTGACATTGAAACAGTCGGCAATGAAACTGGGTTATCTGACAGAAGCTGAGTTTGATGAGTGGGTTCGTCCAGAAGATATGGTTGGCAGCTTGAAATAATTGTTGTTTAGCCATAAAAAACTGACCGGAGACGAGTGCTCCGGTTTTTTATTTAAACGGGAATACGTGGGATTAGGTTTATGGTTTCCACCGTTACTGGCAGTGGGCCTGCTACGCTTCTGGGATAAAAAGTTATATATTTATTTAACTTTTTAGTGTTGCCGCCTGGTTTATTTCCCTGTTGGATGTTATATTTATATATAACTTTTATGGAGGTGAAATATGCATACCACTCGTCTGAAGAGAGTCGGCGGCTCCGTTATGCTGACCGTTCCGCCGGCGCTGCTGAACGCACTGTCTCTGGGAGCAGATAATGAAGTCGGCATGGTCATTGATAATGGCCGGCTGATAGTGGAGCCGCACAAGCGCCCACAATATTCGCTTGCTGAACTGCTGGCACAGTGCGATCCGGATGCCGAAATCAGTGCAGAAGATCGTGAATGGCTGGACGCGCCAGCTGCAGGCCGGGAGGCAATCTGATATGGAGAGAGGGGAAATCTGGCTTGTCTCACTCGACCCTACCGCAGGCCATGAGCAGCAGGGAACGCGGCTGGTGCTGATTGTCACGCCAGCGGCCTTTAACCGCGTGACCCGCCTGCCTGTAGTGGTACCCGTTACCAGCGGTGGTAATTTTGCCCGTACCGCTGGCTTTGCAGTATCGCTGGACGGTGCCGGTACACGTACAACCGGCGTTGTGTGCTGCGATCAGCCGCGCACAATTGACATGGGCGCACGGGGCGGAAAGCGGCTTGAGCGTGTGCCTGCAAAAATCATGGATGACGTTCTGGCCCGACTGACCGTAATTCTTAGTTGAATCAATAACGTGAATATGTTGCCGGCATAGCCTGTTCCTGAATAGCTGCAATATACTGTATGTATAAACAATATTAGGAAGCTAATTTTAGGGGGTTGTGGAGCAACGGAACAGTAAACGCCGTTAACCGTTATTTTGGTTCTGTTACTCTCTAAACCCCATCTTCAATTAAAAAGCGCTTATACTTATTATCCTTCAAGGTGTATTGATTATCTCCCCGCGATGTGAGAGATATAACAATCTTATTGACTGCATCTTCAAATTAATTGCGTATATTATAAATAAATAACGAGGAATCTAAGAAATGGGTGATGAATTAAAGGGAATCAGAACAAGATTTAGAGCATATATGTTACCTAGTGCTGGTTCATGCTTTTCTTATGCTACAGAGAATGAATTTGTTTTGATTGAAGCCAGAGCACCAGAGAATGTTAGAGATAGGATATTGGAAGAAATGAAATTATTTCAATATAAAACGATATCAACTCTACATATAACAAGTTGGGATCAGGATCACTGTACACCTACTGAGTTAGATTGGATTTTAAACACTCTCAAACCGAAAAAAGTAGAATATCCTGGATATGATCCAGAATCCAATTCAGGTAGTGCTAAAGCTTTATGTTTAATAAAACAGTATAAAAAACAAAAAAATAATGCTACAACTATTATTCCTGTAACACCAGAATTTATAAGAAGCTTAAAATCTGGTTCTAGATACAGCTATAAGAATATTATCTTCCATCCAAGAGAATACTCAAAAAAGGCAAACGATAATTCAATTGTCAAATTTTTCCGTTCTGGAATGTTCAATGTATTAAGCTTAGGTGATGTTGAATCTGCTGAAATAGGGGTATTATTAAAAAATAGCTCGCTAATAGATGAAGTTGATATAATAATTCTACCTCATCATGGTGGTCATAGTGATGTACTAACAAAAGATTTATTAGAAAAAATAAAGCCGTCAATCGCAATATGTAGCAGTAATCACGGCAATCAATATGAACATCCAAAACAGAACGTCAGAGATTTACTACGTGACTTAGATATTAAATTATATACTACAAAATCTCAAGATGTTATAGTTGAGTCTACTGGGAATAATGTTGGTAGCTATGATATATATGACTTAAAAGTTAATAAAAATAATGAGAAAGAAGAAATTATTGAAAATTTTAAACCCAAGAAGTTTATAGAACTAAGAAAGCATGATGACAACAGAAAAAAAAAGTTATAAATCAAAAATATATAGATAATCTTAATAGGGTTGCCGCGTCATTAACTTGACGCGGTATATTTTTCAACTCTTTTTACAATAAATCCTGTCTGCTTTTTATATGAAAAAGCATAAATTAAAAACGCCAATAATAATCCCAAAAAATTACAAGTATTAAACTTATCCGAAAAGAAAAAACACAATAAATTTAATAGATTTAAAATTAAAAACATTGAGTAAAAGGATCTATACATGTTATTTATTTCAGTCAAAACCTCTATTTTTCCATCTTGTTTTTCTGCTGTAATATAATTTTGATAATTTACCATTTTTATGCGAAAAATAAAATCAATCAATGGCGAAATCAATGAACCAACCCTACTAATTATTGAACCAAGAAAATAATAAAAAAATAGTCCAATCACTGTATTATTTTGAATGAATTTAAATTTATAATCAAACAACTCATCACTTAAAAAAGCAAAAATAACTCCTGGTATTAAATAATTAAATATATGATAACTACTTATTTTTTTTACAAGCTCATCCATTTACTTAACCTCATGCAAATATTTTCTATATAGTCGCACAATACCATAGGGTTTACCTTTACCTGAGCAGCGTCTTGAATAGCTGCGTATTTTGGCACCTGCAATCCGCAAAATATCCCCTTTACCAAACGTTGACCAATGTTGTATTTTATCAACTATAGTGATTGGTAACCCTTCATTTAACCTTCATTTAATATTGCATTCAGATGTGGCCCACTGCTTGATGGGAAACCAACTGTTCGCCAAAGTGGGTTACTCTGGACTTTGTGGCTTGGTGTAAAAACTTGCATAAGCACCTCCTCGGTCTTTGTCACTATTATAATAGACAATTGACTATGCTTGGTCAAATAAGCAACATGCACTAAATCTCACGATATAAATGTAGTCTCGGAATAATTAACTCTAGTGGTTTGGCTTTGGGTTTATAGCGATGCACTATGGCACTGGCATCGTAGTGAGTAAGCCTACCTATCTTTGGTTGGTTATCGCCATAGTTAACATAAAATGCAATGATTGGCAGGGGACAAGCATATTGCACTTGCTTTTGTTGTTCCGCATACCAGACTCGTGCAATGGGTTGTACTTTTACTGGACGTTTGATTTTTAACACCACATCATCAGGCAATTTTTTTATATCGATAATTTCTTTGGCGACTAATGCCGCCCATTGTTCACGAGAATAGGGGGAAACAGCACGCCCAGAGTTATAACTCTTTTCTAAGCGTTGCAGAATTTGATCTTTTGTAACTTTATTAATGATATTTTTATTCGCCCAACCAAAACGAACTGAATCAGGATTGAGAAGGGGAGTGATGGTTCTATAAGCGTTTAAAGTTATCAAACCATGTAACTGACTGTGAACAAACTCAAACCGTTGTTCTTTATCCACCCCTGATTGCACAGTTACGATATGTTCAAGTTCTGCTTTCAACTTATTAATTTCTTCAATCAAAAGTAAAGCAGAGCGATATTGTGGTTGATTCACAGAAAAACATAATACACCGGGAAGACGAACGGCAGCTTTACTACTGATATTTTGATTGTTGTGATAGATAAATAGCTTCTGGTAATGACTTAATCCTAGATTTAGAGCGTCATTACCAGTCATTTCATTAACAATGATTTCTGTTACAGGGTCATGTTCACTTCCTTTCTCTACTTCTGGCAAAACGAACACGTGAGCGGCTAGAAGGGAATAGTTATGTAGTTGTTCGTACAGTTGTTTTAACTTGCTCTCTTGTTGTTGAAAACAACGATTCAAGTCTTCAATTGATAAGTATTTATTCATTTCAATAACAAAATTAGTTACAACATACATTCATTATAAAACAAAAAAGGTGCAAACATCAAACTCATAAGTAACATTCAAAAGCAAAGCATGAAATTCACATACGTCGGATGCATGTTCAACCGCCTAGAACGTTACAGTGAACAAGATTGTTTGGTGGAAATATCCATTTCAGCAGCTGCACAACAATGCCCGAAATTGGGGAAATAGAGACAGGTTTTAGTGAATTAGTTAGCCATAGCTGGAGGTGTTGCAATACTACCAACAAGGATAAATTTCATCGCTATATTCAATCTGATTGAATACCAAGTCCATATTGTGAATTAAATACAGAGTACGATTACAAAAAATAAAAATCGCCGTTCTATAAACAATAAAAGTTATAATATCTTTGTGTAGAAATTCATGATTGGATTGTCGATGTCATTTATTATGATATTTTATAGATATTTATATATCAGGATGCTGATGTTTATTATTAATATTACGCTTCATTAAAAATGACACAATAATTAAAATATCTATCTAAATGAATGTGAATACAATGAATACCACATAAACTAACGAAAAATGACTACGGGAATAATGATTATGGGAATACTCACAGGCAACGATATTCCTATCCCAGGAAAATCCTATATTATTCATCCGTATCCAGCGGGTGATTACGCAACTGCTGTAACGGTGGCTAGTATATTTCATGCAGTGCCGGGGAGCGTTTCATTGGCAATATGGGAGAGCAATACACTACACCAAAAATTTGAGTGCGTCTGGCATGGGGGCTACCTTGGCTTTATTTGCCGGGCATCCCCTGTAAGTGATCAAGGGGCTTACCTTGGCTACGACGCTCACGAGACACTTATCTGTAAAGCTCAGTACCAGCAAAAATGGGAAGATATGGTTGTGATTAAGCGTCCGTCTGGAGGATTCGAGTGGTGTATGAGGAAGGATGACCATCTTGCATTTGTTGGAGTTCAGGGCCACATACAGCTAAAGATATTTAAAGACTTTACCGGGACATGGGGCTTCACCGAGTGGCTCTGACCTCAAAATCCAGCAGTTAAACGGGGGGCTTTGATGAATATTGTTTTTGGTATAGTACGCGAATAATGACTATTTATGACTATTTATGACTATTTTTATCGATTATTTCTATTGACCAAACATAATGTTAATTTTGTTTTCATAAACATCTTTGTTTACATCGAAATTAACTTAGCTCAATGGATGGAACAAGAAACCCGATAAACAGGAACAGCATCATGCTGTTCCTGATAATAGTTATTTTATAATCAAGCAGGGCTAATTGTTGTATCAATCACTTGGTAAAATGCATTGAGGGTATCTGAAATTGTCCAAACACCCAGTATAATGTGATAACCTTGATAACCATCTGGTAAAGTACATTTATTAATAACTCTGCTGCCCGGCATTTTTTCCTGATAATCCTCAAAACAGAAAGGTGTGCTATTAAATTGCTCTCTGGTTAAAGGTTTATTGGGATCCCAATCAGATTTGGTAATAAAATATTCCCAACTTGAGGTTTTGTGTTGAATCATAATTTCCCACTGGAACTCAATATCACCGGTAGTAATAGGAATTTTTTTCCAACGATCTTCGGTTTGAATATCCAATTCGCCAAAATGACCAATGCCGGCACTGGCAATATGGCCATCTTCTGGACCCGCTTGTGGAAAGCCTTTCTTCGCTTCAAGAGATTGAGGTTCATACTTGACCAATCCACAATCCGTATTTTGTTCATTTCCCTGTGCAGAACAAAGGAATGCACGACTTCCTGGGCGGTCAATATAACCATGAGCCCATGCGCCATTAAATAAAGCAGTAATTATCGTCGTGGCTAAAGTCATCACTTTCACTTTATGTTTATACATAATAGTGTCCTCCACTTTACAGGATAATTTATCTATGACAAATAAAGCCCCAGGACTTAACTATCAATTCTAGATAAATATAATATGATTATCCATTTCATAAATTGATTAATAATCTAATTATATTAAGTTATTGAAATTTTGTTTGAAATATGCCTGTTATTATTTTTTGTAATATAAAAGGATATGATTTTCTTAATTTATTTCACATAGTTCATACAATAGTCAATTAATGCGTTTCAGGTAACGTCAGCTATCTCAAAAACACTTATTTATGGTTATGGTGATGTATCTTCGTCAGTCTATTCTTATGCAGATAATTCAAATAAAGAAATTATCGATAAAGGTAATGAAAACCGATTTGTGAGTTAATTTAATGTAGAAGGAAATGATAATGAAGCGAAATACAGGGTTTTTCTTTGATGAATATTGTTTTTGGCATACCACTGGTATGTATATAACGACTCTGCCTGTCGGTGGCTGGGTTCAGCCTTCTTCTGGAACTGCACATGCCGAATCGCCGGAAACAAAAAGGCGGTTGAAAAATTTGATAGATGTATCAGGCTTGAGCCGCTCTTTGCACCTTTCTTCGGCATCGCCTATTGATGAGCAAACACTACGAAAAATCCATCCAGAAGAGTATTTGAAGCGATTTAAGCAAGTCAGTGATAATGGTGGAGGAATGCTTGGTATAGAAGCCCCTCTGGGACCGGGAAGCTATGAAATTGCTAAGCTTTCAGCTGGCCTTGCTTGTGCTGCGGTGAAAGCCGTGCTTAGCGGTGAGCTTGATAATGCTTACAGCCTTTCTCGACCGCCAGGTCATCACTGCTTGCCTGATAAGCCAATGGGATTTTGTTTCCTGGCAAATATCCCATTGGCCATTGAACAGGCAAAAGCATGTTTTGATTTAAAACGAGTTGCGGTCGTTGATTGGGATGTTCATCACGGTAATGGTACTCAGCATATTTATTGGGATCGTTCTGATGTTTTGACCATCTCGCTACATCAGGATGGTTGTTTCCCTAACGGATACAGCGGTGAAGATGATATCGGGGAAGGCGAGGGGACAGGTTATAACATGAATATCCCATTACTTGCTGGAGCCGGACATAATAGCTATATCTATGCAATGACACAGATAGTACTTCCTGCGCTTGAACGCTTTAAACCGGAACTGATTATTGTCGCCTGTGGCTATGATGCGAATGCGGTGGACCCTCTGGCAAGGATGCAGCTCCATAGTGAAAGTTTTCGGGAGATGACCCAACTAGTGCAACAGGCAGCAGATAATTTATGCGACGGAAAACTCGTTGTTGTGCATGAAGGCGGGTATGCGGAATCCTATGTCCCATTCTGTGGATTGGCTGTACTTGAACAGATGAGCGGCGTTCGTACGGAAGTCAAAGATCCAATGTTAGATTCTATACGCTTGCAGCAGCCAAGAGCTGAGTTTGAGTTATTTCAACAACAGCAGCTTGATAAACTTAAAGAAAAATTCGGTCTTTAAACTTTGTTACGTAGGTTTGCTCCACATAGTTTGGGAGCAAACCTATAAAGCTAAAATCTGTTCAAAACCGTAATATCGACTCAAATACTACAATAATATGTTATTAATGCTTAATAACATAAAGATCTTTTGTCGACACGAAACCCAACGGACTCATATAATACCCACCAATATAAGGCTTCACTAATCTAACACCGATATAGTAATAAACAGGAATTGCCGGTACATCTTTTGCCAGAATATCCTCCGCTTGCTGAAAGTATTTTCGTTCATTTGTTGCTTTAGCTTTATTTATCAAATCATCATAAGCAGGATTGCTATATAAGAATGTATTATTAGAACTATCAGTAACAAAGTTATTTAAAAACGAGGCTGGATTATCATAATCAGCAATCCGCGCATATCTCACCATCTCAAAATTACCTTGACGAATAACATCCAACATGGCCTTTCGTTCTTGGTTCTGCAAAACAATATCTACATCCAGACTTTTTTTCCACATTGAAGTCGCCGCAATAGCAATCCGTTTATGCTCTTCTGATGTATTATAAAGAAGTTTAAATTTCAATGGATTATCTTTATTATAACCCGCTTCATTTAGCAATTGCCTGGCTTTCTCAACTCTTTCCTGCTGTGTCCATGATGCATAATCAGGTTGCCCTAAATCCATTCCTCCAGTATTTGGAGGGGTATGATTATAAGCAGGTTCTTGGCCTTGCCCTAAGACTTTATTCGCTATGATCTCTTTATCTAAAGCCAGATTTAATGCCTGTCTGACCCTAACATCATTAAAAGGCGCTTTTTGATTATTAAGATCATAATAATAAACACCTAATGCTGGCGTGATATGAACCTGGCTACCTAATTTGGCCTTTAAAGATTTAAATAAAATTGATGGAATATTCTTGGTGATGTCAATTTCATCGGCCAGATAGCGATTTATATCTGCTGTTTCTGATGCTATTGGAAGATAAGTGACTTGATTAATAACAGTATGGGCATTATCCCAATATTGTGAGTTCCTGATTCCAACAACTTTTTCATTAACAACCCATTCGGCCAACTTAAATGGCCCACTACTGACAAATACATCGGAATGAGTCCATTTTTCGCCATATTTTTCAACCGCTTTTTGGCTGATGGGTACCATGACAGGATACGCCAACATCTGTAAAAAATAGGATACCGGTTGTTCTAACGTTACTTCCAAAGTCAAATTATCCAGTGCTTTTACACCTAATTCATCAATCTTCTTCTTACCAGAAACAATATCTTTAGCATTAGCCACGTGCATGTTGCCAAGATAACTGCCATACGGAGACGCAATTTTGGGATCAACTAAACGCCGCCAGCTAAAAACCACATCATGGGCAGTAATAGGGGAGCCATCAGACCACTTTATTCCTTTTCTTAGATGAAATAACCACACTTTATTATCTTTGGTTTCCCAACTAACCGCTAAATCAGGATTGATTTTTCCATCGCTGCCCGCGCTAACTAAGCCACTGAAAAAATCATGAATAATATTGAATTCAACATCATTTTCAACTTTATGAACATCAAGAGATACAGGTTCTGAACCATTATTGCGAGTGATATCTTGATTCACTGACAATAATGTACCTGCTGGAATAATTGCGGCATGGGATAATGCCAGATTGCCAAATATAATGCCTGTGAATAAGGATATATTCCTTAATGTTTTATTCATCGTTTGTTCTCCAAGGAAATTTCATTTGAGGTATCCATTTCAGGAAAATCAATCATTTGATAACTAAGGTTTTTATGCAATTTTGCAAACTAAACTTCAGAATGTTTATGACTATTTCAGATATTAAGTTAAAATTATATGATTCTATTGAATACCCTATTTTGAATGCGAGAGGTATAACTATCATTAAGTATTAGTATAAAATAATTAGCACTACTCCATCAATATCATGAAATTTAAGTAATAAATTTATATACACCTTGAAATATTCACTCGTGATATAAATTATTTTAAAATATTCATTTCAGTATCAATTTTTTAGCCATATTTAGCAAAACTTTTCAAGAAAATGTGATCTAAATTGTATTAATCCTTGATCGCTATCAACATTTAAACCGTTTTTTCTAAATAACATCCAGCGAATAAGATGCAATGTGGAGGCTAATATGAAATATAGAAAAATAAATCATGAAGCCAATGAACAGAATGATGACCTGACAGTCAGCCGTCGTCGTTCTATTCAAGCAAGTGCAGCGCTTATATCTATTCCTTTTGTTTCTGCCCGCCAAGCAATCGCCGAAGAGAAAACAAGCCAAGGCCCGCTACCGATTCATGTTATTGATACAGGTGAAACAAAAGTCATACCCACCTGTAGTACGTTTGATTGCGGAGGAAGATGCGATATCCGAGCTCATGTCCGAGAAGGTGTTGTCACCCGCATCACCACCAGACCTGATCATGAACTCGATGAAGCAATGCCGATCATGCAAGCTTGCATACGCGGCAAGGGCTATCGCAAATTTGTTTATCATCCTGATCGTTTAAAATATCCGATGAAACGAGTTGGCAAGCGGGGAGAGGGGAAATTTGAACGAATCTCCTGGGATGAAGCGACAACCATTATTGCGGATAAGCTAAAAAATATTACTGAAAAATATGGCCCGGCTTGCCGCTACGTTAGCGTTAATACCGCGGTAATCGGCGGTGTATCATCAGGTGATAAAATGTTGCGTCGTTTACTTAATATTACCGGCGGACATTTACAATTTTACCATTCCGTAAGTATGGGCAATACAGCGGCAGCGACACCCTATACCTATGGCGTAGCAACTTCGGGTAGCACACTGGATACCTTAGAAGATACTCCTTTGGTGATCCTTTGGGGCCATAACCCCGCTGAAACTATTTTTGGTCACTCCAACCACTATTTCCAGAAGATGAAAAAGAACGGCACCAAATTTATTGTTGTCGATCCCCGTTATTCTGATTCTGCTTCCTCGCTGGCTGACCAATGGATTCCTTTGCTGCCAACAACTGATAACGCATTAATGGATGCAATGATGTATGTGATTGTCAGTGAAAACCTGCACGATAAAGAATTTATCGATCGTTATACGATTGGTTTTGATGAAGACAATATGCCGGATGGCGTTCTTCCTGCCAATGAATCTCTGGTTGCTTATCTGACAGGCGCTAAAGATGGCATTGTGAAAACAGCAGAATGGGCTGAAAAAATCACTAAAGTGCCGGCGAATATCATTCGTCAGCTTGCCCGTGAATATGCCAGCACTAAACCCGCAGCCCTGATTCAAGGATGGGGTCCACAACGTCACATCTGTGGTGAACGTGTCGCACGTGGTTCAACAATTTTAGCTACAATAACCGGCAATGTGGGTAAAAAAGGGGGATGGGCAGCAGGTTTCGGTGGTATTGCTGGTAACAAATCCCTCTATGGACTCGATCTGGGTCAAAACCCGGTAAAAGAAAAAATCTCCGTGATGAACTGGGTCCAGGCAGCCGATGATGCCAGTAAAGTTACCCCAGCAGACGGTTTAGTGGGCGCTGATAAGCTGAATACCAATATTCGTATATTATTCTCGTTGGCCGGTAATTACCTTGCAAATCAAAACCCTGATATCAATCAGGCAGTAAAAATATTGGCAGATGAATCCAAAATTGAATTCATTGTCTCCAGTGATCTTTATCTAACACCAAGCGCCCGATATGCCGATATTTTATTGCCGGAAACCAGTTTTATGGAACGTTGGAATATTGGCTTTCCTTGGGGCACCGGCAGTTATTTCATTCTGTCATCAAAATTGATCGAACCTGAATTTGAACGGCGCTCTGATTATGAATGGATACGCGAAGTTGCAGCAAAACTGGGCGTTGAACAGGAATTTAGTCAAGGTCGTGACGAAAAAGCATGGATAGCCCATATTATGGAATCTAATCGTCAGGCTATGCCAAAAGAAAATTTGCCCACGTTTGAGGAATTACAACGAACAAGCAAACATCTTTTCAAAATACCGCCTTATGTGGCTTTTGAAGAAAATATTCGTGACCCAGAAAACCATCCATTTCCCACACCTTCAGGAAAAATAGAGATATTTTCTAAACGTCTGTACGACATGCAACATCCTGAAATCCCTGCGTTGTCACATTATGTGCCGGCATTCGAAGGGCCGGAGGATAAATTAACTAAAAAATACCCGTTGCAATTAATTACCTGGAAAGGGAAAAACCGCTCCAATTCAACCCAATATTCAAATTTAAAGGAGGTACAAACCCAGAAGTTGTGGATTAATCCGTTGGATGCGCAGGAACGCAAAATTAAACAAGGGGATTTGGTTCGAGTATTTAATGATCGCGGAGTTTCTATGATCCCGGCGGAGGTAACTCAACGTATTATCCCCGGCGTGGTAGCAATGCCGACCGGCGCATGGTGGCAACCGGATAAAAATGGCGTTGATTGGGGCGGTTGTGTCAATGTGCTAACATCATCCCGTAAAACCCCGCTTGCACATGGAAACTCCCATCAGACATTACTGGTCGAGGTCAATAAAGCCTGATTGAATTTATAGAATATGCGCTGGTAAGCAACCGACAATTAGGCTTTTTTATTGATTCACCCCATTGTTCAGGATGTAAAAGTTCCTGTCGCTAATATGTTTCTGAGATAAAGTTGCCTCGGAAAATATTCTTAGAGAAATAAAATCATTTCCTGATAGATGACTTTATTATGGATGTTGGACAAATTGTTAGTAATGATATCATTTCAAAATGAATCGTGAGTTATTCTATAGATTCGACGAGATGCAGTTAATCTACATTTTTACAATACTTCCATTCTAAATAAAAAGGTAATAATTAAATGAGCGAGAACAAAAAAGAGATAATTGTACAAGGTAACGGTTCTACTAATGAATATAAAGCAATACAACGAAGAACTTTTGCACACAGTGAATTACAACCCTCAGGGTTTTACGTTATTTCCGGTCAAGAAGTGATTATTGATGTTGAAGGAGAAATAAACGGTGCTATTA
Organism: Photorhabdus hindustanensis; assembly: GCF_002968995.1. Taxonomy (NCBI): domain Bacteria; kingdom Pseudomonadati; phylum Pseudomonadota; class Gammaproteobacteria; order Enterobacterales; family Morganellaceae; genus Photorhabdus; species Photorhabdus hindustanensis. The sequence goes on along the minus strand of NZ_PUWT01000023.1, from coordinate 293,623 downwards.
ATGCGGTGATTGGTGTCCCTGAATTAAATAAACCAGTAAAATACTTATTAACGAAAGGGTTAAATAAACTGAGACCAAGGAATGAAGGTTTACTCTGTTTTACCAATAACAACAATCATGGTCATGTAAAGGTCATTATTAAATCAGAATTACAACCAGTGCCATCATTTAAGCTGAATGAAACCAGTAATACAGATTGGGAAAGTATGATGGAATTATATTCTAAAGCACCTGTTGTTCAACTTAGCAGTGAACGAGCAGTAATTGTTGTAAGATATAAGAGTGCTAAGAAATACCTTACTGATCCCAATGCATTAATGAAATATTATGATAATTTTATTCGTTTACAGGATAATATATCAGGATTATTAGAAGATGGAAAAGCAGACTATAAGAGCGATCCCAATAAATTATTATATGTAGAATCAGACCGTTTTTATATGTTCGCTACTCATGGGCATATGGGATTTAATGGTGACGCGGCTCTTCAACGGTTATTAACTACCAATAATGGTTGGGGGATCTGGCATGAAAGTGGTCATCAAAGGCAACAATTTCCTTATACCTGGAGTGGAGGAACCGGAATGATGGAGGTTACAGTAAACCTGTATTCTTTAGCCGTTCAAGAAGGGCTTTATGGTAGGGCAAGTCAGCTAGATAAATATTACCCCAAGATCAAAGAATATTTAGCCACTGAAAAAAAGAATTTTGATACTCAAGACGTTAATATAAAGTTGGGAATGCTATGGCAATTAAAACTAACATTTGGTGATGGGTTTTATCCTCAGCTCCATCAAATATATAGAATAATGGATTCATTACCAATAAATAATAGTGATAAAAAACAACAATTTATAATATCATCATCTCAACTGGCGAATGTTAACTTGGCTGTCTTTTTTAATAAATGGGGCATTACACCCAATGAAAAAACATTAGAAATATTAAAAACCTTGCCGCCGCTAGATAAAAATATATGGGAAAACGATGATAAAAACTTGATTACAATAAGGATGCCACAGGAAAAATATATTCCAGAGTTGGCCTATTTTATGAAAAGCATAAAGAAAACATTATTAAGTGAAAATGAATTTGAATTCACTATTGATCGTGATTGGTACACACCGTATCAATATGTTATTAAAAAGAATAATCAATATCTTGCGGAGATAAAAGATGGCAAACCATTTGATTGCAGCACAAATTTAGATGAAAATGGTTTGAATGTAAAAGTTTCTCATCATTTTATTTTAGATGATTTAATTGAAATTGAAGTCAGGTTTGCTGGAGAGAAATACGTTATTTACAATATGAAAGTTTATGATTTTAAATTATCATATTCGTAAATTCATCCAACTATATTATTCAATTATCTACAGTTTCTCAACTAACTGCTAAACGGGATTTAACTTACATCAATGCCTGTGTCAATTAATCTACTAAAGAATTCGTGAATAATATCAAATTCAACATCACTTTCAACTTTATAGACATCAAGAGACACAGGCACTGAACCATTATGACGAACAATATTCTGGAGTTGTGCACCAAGTGGAATAATTTCTGCATGAGATAATGTCAAACCTCAAAAATATAATTACTGCAAATAAAGATATATTTTTTATTGTCTTTTTCATCGTAATTTCTCCAATAAGACTTCGTTTTTTAATATTGATGTTGTAAATAACCAGGCCCCTCAATATTTTCTTCCAGTTAAAAAACTCCTCGATCCTGCTCACAGATCGGCATATTTTCCTAAACAGGAGTGTCGAAAGTTACATCTATTTTTGTTTGTATGTATCTAATTACTCTTCTATTTTAGTTAAAAAATTAACATCTACATAACAATTGAACATATTAAGTTATAGGTTATATTTTATGTTATCCAATCCATCAGGAGGTAACTATGGCGGTACCAACGCTCAGACATTTCATTAATAGTAAATATGTTGAATCTAAAGGTTCCGAATATTTTGACCTAGTAAGCCCGGTCACTGGTGAAATCTATGCACGTTCTCCTAACGCGACTGTAGCGGATGTTGATGAAGCTTATGCATCGGCTAAAGAGGCATTCAAGATCTGGGGGCGCAGCACACCGTCAGCACGTCAGCAGGCGTTGCTGGCATTAGCCGATGCGGTGGAAAAAAACGCGGAACGTCTGATCGAAGCGCAAAGCCGCAATACAGGGCAGCTCAAGCATCTGATTGCCTCTGAGGAAGTTGCGACATCAGTGGATCATATCCGTTTCTTCGCTGGCGCCGCACGCTTTCTGGAAGGCAAAGCGACTGCTGAATATCTTCCTGATATGACGACCAGCATTCGGCGTGAACCACTAGGCGTGGTGGGGCAAGTTACGCCGTGGAACTACCCGTTGATGATGGCAGTATGGAAGATAGCGCCTGCGCTGGCAGCAGGTAATACTGTGGTACTCAAACCGAGCGATACCACGCCGGAAAGTACTCTGTTGCTGGCTGAACTGGCCGCTCCATTCTTCCCTATAGGCGCATTCAACGTGGTGTTGGGTAATGCCAGCGCGGGTGCGCTGGTCGTTTCACACAAAACGCCAGCTATGGTTTCCATCACGGGTTCCGTGCGCGCAGGTTTGCAGGTTGCCTCTTCAGCGGCGGCGAATCTCACCAGAGCGCATTTGGAGCTAGGCGGCAAAGCGCCAGTGGTTGTTTTCGCCGATGCAGATATGGACAAAGCGGTGGAGACCATTGCGACCGCGGGATATTTCAATGCGGGTCAGGATTGTACGGCAGCCTCGCGTGTGCTGGTGCATGAATCTGTTTACGATACCTTTGTCGCCAAACTGGTGGCGGCGGCTAAAGCTACCCGCTTTGGCTATCCAGAAGATGAAGAGGCTCTGTATGGGCCGCTCAATAATGCTCGTCAGCTGGAGCAGGTCAAAGGGTTCATTACGCGTTTGCCCGCTCATGCCCGTATCGAAACAGGAGGCCGTCAGGCCGAACGCTCGGGTTATTACTTTGAACCCACGGTAATTACCGGTCTGGAACAGCACGACGAAGCAATTCAGACTGAGATTTTCGGCCCGGTTATCACGGTGCAGAAATTCCGCGATGAACAGGATGCCATAGAGAAAGCTAACGACGTGAAATACGGACTGGCATCCAGTGTCTGGACCCGCGATCATGGCCGCGCGGTGCGCCTATCACGTGAACTCGATTTCGGTACCGTCTGGATTAACACCCATATTCCTCTTACGGCAGAAGCGCCGCATGGCGGCTTCAAGAGCTCCGGATATGGTAAAGATCTGTCGGCTTATGGCTTCGATGAATATACGCGTATCAAACATGTGATGAGTTCCAACGACTGACACAGGACATCCGTAATGATTCAGAATAGATCTCCGCGCGACTTAGTGTCGCGTGCGCACCACGAGCTGTTTACTGACCGTGATGTAGGGGCGCTTGAGCGTTATTTTGCGCCGCATTTCATCGAACATTCCCCGTTGGTCAAAGATGGTCTTGCCGGATTGCGTGAGCTGGTCTGGGCACATCCTGAACTGCGCCACGAAACGTATCGTGTACTGCAAGATGGTGATCTGGTCGCCATCCACGGTCGTTTTACGGGATTAGACGACTGGCCGTTGGTCGGTTTCGATCTGTACCGGGTGGCCGACGGCTTAATCGTAGAACACTGGGACGGCCTGGTGCCGCAGGCGGCGCCCAACGTCAGTGGCCGGACTCAGTTAGACGGCCCGACTGAAGCAGGCGATGGCCATGACCGAGAGAAGAATCGTGAGCTGGTAGTCAACTTTTTCACACATACCCTGATCGAAGGTCACTACGAAGAGTTTGGAAACTACACTAATGGTGAATTGTTTCGCCAGCACAGCCCCGATATTCCCGATGGTACGGCGGCAGTCATCTCGTTTCTTAAGCAACTCCGGGATGAGGGGCAGGGCCTGCATTACACTAAAATTCACCGTACGGTAGCCGATGGGCAGTTTGTTCTGACCCATTCGGAGGGGAGTATCGCCGGAGCGCGTCACAGCTACTTCGAGCTATGGCGCATTGAGGACGGCAAAGTGGCTGAACTTTGGGATGCTATCACCCCGGTGCCGGAGGATGCGAAAGCACTGCATCGCCACGGTATTTTTTAGCGTTGATCGATACCCGGCGCGAAGCTTGTGTTCGCGCCGCAACCGGATGCCCATATACCGGCAGATATGAGTTCATCGACGCTCCCTATGTGGATTATGTCGGCATTGCGGCGGCGGATATGCTGGTGTCGACGCTGGATCAGTTACTTCTACCAGCTCTGGGAGCTATATCACATCGGGCGTCTGTCTGTTGAAGCTCGCTTATTTCAGATTGCTGAGGAGTTTTCATTTATGACTGGAGCTATATTAGCCAAAAGACACAGCGAGGCTATTGCAAAAGGCGTGAGCGTGGCCACACAAGTCTATGTGGAGCGTGCGGAAAACGCTGAAATTTGGGACGTTCAGGGGCAACGTTACATCGATTTTGCCGCCGGTATCGCCGTGGTAAATACCGGCCACTGCCATCCGCGCGTCATCACGGCCGCCAAAGAACAAATGGAACAGTTTACCCACACTTGTCATCAGGTAGTGCCCTACGAAAATTATGTGGCGCTGGCCGAACGTCTGAACCGCTTGGTGCCCGGTAATTTTGCGAAGAAAACCGTCTTTGTCACTACTGGGGCTGAGGCGGTGGAAAATGCCGTGAAGATCGCACGTGCCGCTACCGGTCGCAGTGGCGTGGTCGCTTTCAGCGGCGCTTTCCATGGCCGTACTTTCCTCGGTATGTCATTAACCGGCAAAGTTGCACCGTACAAAATGGGGTTCGGCCCGTTGGTTAGCGACGTTTACCGTATTCCGTTTCCGGTCGGGCTGCATGGCATTAGTGTGGAACAAACGCTGAATGCGCTGGAAAATCTCTTTAAAGCCGATATTGAGCCAACACGCGTCGCGGCCATCATCATCGAACCGGTACAGGGCGAAGGCGGTTTCTATCCTGCACCTCCTGAACTGCTCAAAGCTCTGCGTGAGATCGCCGATTACCACGGCATTGTACTTATCGCCGATGAGATCCAGACCGGTTTCGCGCGTACGGGCAAACTGTTTGCTATGGAGCATCATGAGGTTGTTGCCGATCTGACCACTATGGCGAAAAGTCTGGCGGGCGGTTTGCCGCTGGCGGCTGTAACGGGACGAGCCGAGTTGATGGATTCCGTAGTGCCTGGTGGTCTGGGAGGAACCTATGGTGGTAATCCGGTAGCGATTGCGGCCGCTCATGCGGTGCTAGATGTGATCGAAGAAGAAAAGCTGAATGCGCGAGCGACGCAGTTGGGAGACCAGCTAACACAGCGGCTGCATGAACTACGACCGCGTGTTCCGCAGATCGCCGACGTACGTGGGCTCGGGCTGATGATTGCGGTGGAGTTTAACCATGCGGACAGTCAGGAACCCAATGTCAGCTTTACCAACGCGGTACGTCAGAAAGCGCTGGAGCGTGGTCTGATCCTGCTGACATGCGGTGTACACGGCAATGTGATCCGTTTCCTTCCGCCACTGACCATACAAAATAACGTTTTTAATGAAGCGCTCAACATTCTGGAGTCTGTACTGCTCGATCTGGCTGAACAGTAGATAGAATCTGCTGCATCACAAGAGGGGATAACAATGCACTGGTATTTAAATGTATTAAAGAACTATGCATGCTTCAAGGGGCGAGCCAGGCGTAAGGAGTTTTGGTACTTCGTTCTGTTCCAGATCCTGGCTGTATTTATTATCTCTTTCCTTGAGCGCTACTTTGCCGTTGCCAATCCTGAGGTTTATATGGGCTGGTTCAGCGCTGTCTATCTGCTGCTCACGCTTTTGCCCACGCTAGCAGTGAATGCCCGCCGCCTGCACGACATTAACTGTAGCGCTTGGTGGTTACTACTGCATCTCATACCGTTTATCGGCACTGTTATCCTGCTGATTCTCGCCGGTCTGAAAGAGAGCTCGGGCAGCAATAAATACAGCTCAGATAGCCGGACTCACTCATAGAGAAACTCTCCAGGCCAGGCCAGCGGGTGATTTCAAAATCATGACAGGAGTGTTGAAATGACAATGAATAGAAGAGACTTTATCTCTACCGTCGCGACGCTCGCGGGGGCGGGAGTACTTTCATCCGTACTTCCCAACTTATCCCTACTCGCCCGGACCTTAACTGCGGCCGATGATCCGGCCATCAATATTGATAAGCTACGACCAACACTGTTGGAGGATGCGCAGCATAGAGTCAGCCGGTTGGGGCTGGATTCGCGCCTCTGGAGTTGGCATAAAGACGCTGCTGCTGACGCCATGCCAGCCAACTATTATGAAGCTTCTTTGACTGACTGGCCGGCTTTTGGAAGCCTGCCCGGAGACCAGAACTGCGAGGTTGTGGTTATCGGCGGTGGGTTGCTGGGCGCTTCCACGGCATTACATCTTGCTGAAGCGGGAGTGGACGTGATTCTGGTTGAAAAGGATAACATTGGTTCAGGAGCTTCTGGCCGCAACGGGGGACAGATAACCCCTGGGCTCGCACGCTGGGAAGCTAAAACCATACTGGAAAAACTTTCATTCGATGAGGCTAAACGCTTATGGCGTTTTGCATCTGTTGAAGCGATGAATCTCGTGGATGAACTCCGTGAGCGTTATAGTTTCGAATGTGACCGCAAATATGGTCATATCACTGTTGCGGTGCACGCAGGCCACATGGGGCCGCTGGTGGCTAATGCCGATGCCCGGCGCCAGTTGGGAGATACGGCGATGAGGGTTATCGGACCGCACGAACTACAGGAAAAATATGTGCGTTCGGACATCTACCACGGAGCGAATATCGACAGTATCGGTGGGCAGGTCCAACCTCTGGCACTATTGCGTGGCTTGGTTTATGGTTTCGCCAGACTGGGTGGGCGAATCTATGACAGCACGAAAGTAAAGGGCATCAGGCAGGATACTGGCGGCACAATCGTAGAAACAGAGCAGGGGACTATCAGGGCAAGTAAAGCCGTGGTGTTGGGTGTACATGCCTCCACGGGTGAGTTTATCTCCGGCCTTTCCACCACGATGCCTTTTTTCTCCTACGTAGCGGTAACGCCTCCGTTGCCAGTGGATGTCAAAGAGCTGCTCCCGTCAGATCTGCCGGTCTACGATACACAGTTACAGGTCGACTACTATCGTGCGGTACGCAACAACCGCCTGCTGTTCGGTGGACAGGGTACTGGCAATTCCTGGTCGCCGCGTGATGTGAACAACTATCTGCTTAAGCGTATCAGAACCGTGTTCCCGCAGTTGGAAAAAGCCGAACTAGAATATTCTTGGGGCGGGATCAGCGATCTGACCCTGAACGGCGCCACCGATGCCCGCAAGAGCGACGACAGAGTACCTGTGTATATGGTACATGGCTGGAATGGTCATGGAGTAGCGCAAACGGTGCGCATTGGCAAAGCTATCAGCGACGATCTTACCGGACGCAACGACGACTTTACCATGCTTACCCGCATTGACCACGCGAGTATCCCGCTGGGTTCCTATCTCTCTCCGGTAGCTATTCCGTTGGCTAAGGGTATTCTGGGTGTGATAAGCACGCTTAATCCGGCAGATATGGTTTCGTTTTGAGCATTCGGGGTCTGACCCCTATTACAGAGAGAATATAAACCGTTATGGTGCCTTTAAACTCTCAAGGAAGAGGGAAACCCAACCGTTAGAATTTGGTATTCGGATACCATAATAAATGAGCATGACCTTTTTTTACCGGGATACTGGCCGGAGGTCATTAAGTAAAAGTCAACTTGAATTCACCATTGATCGTGATTGGTACACGTCGTATCAATATGTTATTAAAAAGAATAATCAATATCTTGCAGAGATAAATGATAGCAGGCCATTTGATGGCAGTGCCAATTTAAATGAAAATGGCTTTGAGTGTAAAAGTTTCTCATCACTTTATTTTAGATGATTTGATTGAAATTGAAGTCAGGTTTTCTGGAGAGAAATACATTATTTACAATATTAAGGTTTATGATTTTAAATTATCATATTGGTAAAGTTATCCAACTATATTATTCAATTATCTATATATTAAGGATGAATTAATGTCTGGTTTTTTCAAAAGAATAATTATTACCCTGTGGGTATTGGCGGCTACTAATACTAATAGTTATGCCCAGTCTAATACAGAACAATCACCATGCTCTAATGAAGCTTATATAAATTTCATCAATGTACTTCCCTGCTATCGAGAGGGATTAGCAGTCCAGCCCCTTAAATATTCGCTTTTAAGTAAAGAAAAATTACCTCAGATTGAACTACGTCACTATCAATTAACATCACAATTCTGGTCTCCAGGAAACGTTATTCTACCTGCAAAATGGCAACACAATGTTGATATATTTATTCCTGATCATCCGCTTTCACCACGTGCACTTGTCGTTGTGAATAATGGAACTAACTATAATAGTGGATCTGAGGCGCCAATTTTGCCGACAGATTTCAGCGTGACAACTTTGGCGACTATTGCGCGGGCAACAAATACGATAATTATCTCGATCAGTAATATTCCTAATCAATATCTCGTGTACCGGGACGATGGAACACCCCGAAAAGAAGATGATAGTATTGCTCACAGTTGGACATTATTCATGAACGAGCCAGAGAAGCTGCCGTTGATACCTTTACATATTCCTATGGCGACTTCTGTTTCTCAAGCAATGACTTTGGCACAGCGGGAATTAACACCGTGGAATATTAATAAATTTATTGTTTCTGGTGCCTCGAAACGAGGCTGGACAACCTGGTTATCGGCAATAGCAGATACACGGGTTGATGCAATTGTGCCTTTTATTATCGACATACTTAACACACACGCAGCATTTAAACATGTATATGAATCTTACGGAAAAAACTGGCCGATTGCTTTTTATCCGTATTATCAGGAACATGTCGATGAAAAAGTCAATACGCCTGCATTTGCTAAATTAATGCAGATAGAAGATCCTCTGCAATATTTGGGATCAATTTATGAGTCTCGACTTGCCATTCCTAAATACATCGTCAATGCCAGTGGGGATGATTATTTCGCGGCTGATAATGCAAGACTCTATTATGATATTCTGCCTGGAGACAAATCTTTACGAGTAGCCCCCAATTCTGATCATCGTGGCATTCTGAACTTTACTGAACAGTCATTGATTACATTTATTAATCGGTTACAGCAATCTATTCCTTTGCCAAAGCTTAATACAATTCTGCATGCACAACAGAATTCGCAAATACTAACCGTCAATTTTTCAGAAAAACCTGAAAAAGTGATACGTTGGACTGCTACCAATCCAATTTCACGAGATTTTCGTTATGCATGTGGTATCCGATATAAAGCATCACCACTCGATATTAATACGCTGCAACAAGTTGAAATTTCGTTGGGTTCCCCAAACATGGGATGGGAAGCGACTTATATTGAAGCAACTTTCAGTGATGGATATGTGGCAACAACGCGAGTTTACATTACCCCTGATGACAAATATCCAGTAGGCGCGCCTTTATCAAGTGGGCCAACATGCCAAACATTGCCAGGTCGCGGGTTAGGCTCGAAATAAGATAATAATGATAAAGTCTGAATAAGCTATTTGTGAAAAATTGGACCTCCAGCATTTTCTGACGGTAACTGGAGGTCTGAATATGTCAAGCATTTAGGAAAAATGGGACATAATTCATAAAATCAACATTACCTCACCGATATGCCTTATATGAGCACTTCTGGAGTAATTCTTTATAGGTATTCTGTGTTTCACTAAGCAGATATTAATAACGTTACCGCATGAATGATCAATGGCGAATAGGTCTTGGGTAGTGTTATCTGTGTCAACTCGACCTCGATCAGATGTTTCAAGCGATATTTCGCAGCAACAACTGCATGGTCTGGGTCAATAAATATCTCGAATAGCGCCTGTGATAGCGCGATACAATGAGGAACATCAAATGGACCGTATGCTAGAAGGTAAGGTTGTCATTGTCACTGGCGGCGCAAGTGGCATCGGAGCAGGTATTGCTTTAGCTGCGGCGCGTCATGGCGCCTCAACCGTAATTATCGGTGATATCACGGATCAACCCCGAGAGGGAGGAGAGCCGGTGCTCCAGCGTCTTTATTCGCTTGGTACAAAAGCCATATTCCACCGATGTAATGTCACCTCGCGGAGCGATATGGATGCATTAGTCGATGTCGCTATACCGTTCGGCGGTGTTGATTTGATGGCTTGCAATGCCGGAATTGCATTAGCTACCGATGGCCCACAGATTAGTGCAGACGATTTTCACAAGCTGCTTACGGTCAACCTTGATGGCGTTTTATTTGGCGCACAGGCTGCTGCTGAACAGATGATAAAACTGGGCAAACGTGGAAGTATTGTGGCAACTTCAAGTATGGGGTCCATTAGGACAGGACAACTTACAACCGCCTATTCCACTAGCAAAGCGGGCGTCAATATGATGGTGGCCGCATTGGCCGATGCTTTCGGACCGTCAGGTATTCGTGTTAATGCCGTATGCCCAGGGCTAATCAATACAGCACTTCCTCTTTCCTCGCCGGAAGTCGCGAAAATGTTTGACGGGTTACGGGAGAGGATGCCTCTTCGAAGATTGGGAGAGCCGGAAGAGGTAGGAAATGCAGTCGTATGGTTAGGATCGGATCTCGCATCGTTTGTAACCGGCGTATCACTGCTAGTCGATGGCGGGCAAACAGTAGTATTGTGAGAACAAGCATTTCTGGGTAGTTGGCATATTTCGAAGGAGAGTAGGGTAAAATGGCTGTTTTCAATTACATACTGGAATTCTTTACATAGAATCAACAGAATCGAATATTTTCGCCAGCCTTACCAATTGAGCAATTTCATCATTGGAGGCGCCATTTCTGAGGATATCCAGTACCGTCGTGGATTCAGCCAGATCGATACCAGGATTAAATGTCTTGATTTTACGGATGAAAAAATCACACTTTTTTACGCCACTGACTGGACCTAGATTAGTCAGTATTTCTGGAACACCTTTTAAATATCCTTTATTACTCGTTTTTTTATTTACCGAAAATTGGAATACAGGATATAAATTCTCTACTCCCCAATTTAATACAATGAGTTTATGATTTTCACCATATTTATTTACTGTCGGGCGGGTCACTCCTAATATATCAGCAACCTTACTGGACTTATAAACGCCACCGTATTCCCCAAGATGAGCCAGAAAAGCGTTTCTACTTTCGATTAATTCCTCGTGTTCCTTCTTTTCCGGTGTGATATTTTCCACCATTTCAACATAGTTAGCCCGCCCTTTGACTTCTGCCCAAAATTCATTATCAGGTAGGGTTAACAACAGAGAAACACTCTCTGAATCTTTGTTTTTAAGCACATTAATAAAATGATCAGCAAGATTGATGACGCGTGCTTTGACCAGCTCAGACGGATCAAATCCGCTTTTCGGTTTTACTGTCGGGTCATTGGGTTGTTTTGCTGTTGTTCCCATAACTACCTCAATTATTTTGTCATTTCAAAGAATCAGCATACATGAAATGGTAGTATGTGGAAGTTCTGTCACCAGTTTCTTTTTGCATGTACTAAGAATTGATTAATAACAGATAGGTATATTAGAATCAACGCAGTGAAAACTCTTATGTTCATTGGAAATGAAGACCTCGAGGTCGGTGATACCGTCTTGTTACTCAATTTTCATCCTGCCACTTTTTGGTGTCTATGGTCTTAGACATTTGTGAAGGAATTTCAGCCAAACGCCTTAGTACATAACAGAGATTCTTGCATTATTTCTCAGTACTCTTTCCACAAATCAGAATAAATAATATTATCATCTAAACTTAGACTAAATTCATAAAAAGGATCGTCAAAAGAAATAAGAGGTATATATGCATAGCCAAATTAATTCATTGCCCCAATATATGTTAGCGATCAGTATCATTAAGCCCGGAGGCCCGGAGAAATTGCATCTGGTTCAGGTTCCGTTACCACGGCCAGGAAAAGGCTACTTGTTAGTAAAAGTAGCTGCGGCGGGTGTTAATCGGCCTGATATATTTCAGAGAATGGGTTCCTATCCACCACCACCGGATGCATCGCCATTGCCGGGTTTGGAGATTGCAGGAGAGGTGGTTGCCAAAGGTGAAGGTTGTGAACGCTGGAATCTTGGCGATAAAGTTTGCGCTCTTGTCGCCGGCGGCGGTTATGCCGAATATTGCCTGGTACATGACTCCGTTGCCTTACCCATCTATGGTTTGGATTTTGTTCAGGCAGCCGCATTGCCAGAAAACTTTTTTACCGTCTGGGCTAATGTTTTTCAGACTGGCAAGTTGAAACAAGGAGAAAATTTGCTGATTCACGGTGGTACTTCTGGGATAGGCAGCGTCACTATTATGTTAGCAAAAGCCTTTGGCGCCAGAGTTATTGCTACCGTCGGCTCTGATGAAAAAGCTAAAGTCGCACACAGTTTAGGTGCTGACTTTGTTATTAATTACCGTAAAGAAGATTTCGTTGATCGGGTATTGAAAATCACGGGTAATCATGGCGTTGATATGGTTGTTGACTTAATCGGCGGTGATTATGTCAATAAAAACTATAAGGTTGCTGCTAAATTCGGGAGAATTATTCAGATTGGTATGATGAAAGGAAACCCTGAAAATCTTAATCTGATGCCCTTAATGCTAAAACGTCTGACTCACACGGGTTCTACATTACGTTCTCGCAGTGTAGAGGAAAAAGCAGAGATAGCTCGGGAATTGGAAAGACATGTCTGGCCATTATTGAAATCAGGAAAAGTCAGTCCATTAATTTGTAAAGTTTTTGATCTGAAAGATGCTGCTGATGCACATCGAATGATGGAAGCCGGTGATGTTCTCGGCAAGGTTATGTTGGTAAATGTATCATCTTAATAGTACTTCTGCTTAAATCAGGGCTATTTTAATTTGTAGCCCTGCGTTCTATCTGCTAACCACTTCACGTTAAAAAAATCCTTATAATTAACAAGGTTAACAACAAATAAGCCCCTATTTTCCTCTGTTTTTTGATTTGTTTTTATTCGTTCTTTGTCCTCGCGCACAAAATCAGAATTTATATTTAACGTCATTGTTAATATTTTAACAAATATAGTCTATATCTATTAACAAACGATCGTTTATAGATATGTTAATGATCAATCTATTCCACCTAATAGATTTTTCTGAATGTCTAGAATAATGAGGTATGACCAGCTATTGGTAAGTTAGGTGGCATATAATTTTCTGTCTGACCATCAGAGAAAGATAGTGATTTCATTAACAAGTAAAGAATTTCAGAATCTCTCTGTTGCTGACAGCCGTTTTTGTTAGTTGAAAGGGTAATATAATTATGACCAAGCAGTTTACTTCGCACTTGAACATTGATGCGTTGTTTTTAGGCCCTAAATCAGAAAATACGGTTTTTTTTAGAGAAATGATGGAATATGCCGTAAGTGAGCACATGCACTGGCGCTCTGATTTTCACCCAGAAGATCCCGCCTTAGTCACCTCGGTTGATCGTTATGCACCTGATTATAGGGAAACGCTTTATCGGACAGAGGGTATTCTAAACCAGTTATCCGCTAAGCTGAAAAACACCTCTATTCCCTGGTTTTCTCCTCGCTATATGGGGCATATGAATGCCGACACCCTGATGGTTTCCAATCTCGCTTATGTCATGGCAATGATGTACAACCCAAACAATTGCGCCCACGAGTCATCACCGACAACAACGGAGCTAGAAATTGAAGCGGGGCTGGATCTATGCCGGATGTTTGGTTATGACCCTCGCCGAGCCTGGGGACATATTACATCAGGAGGAACCGTCGCCAATTATGAAGGGTTATGGGTTGCGCGTAATTTAAAAACCATGCCTCTTGCCATTGCACAATATCCACAATCCAGCGATCTGGTCGCAAATAAATCAGAACAACAACTGTTGAATATGTCGCCATCAGATATTCTGGATTTGACGGATGAATTAAAAAAACGTGGCATTTTCGAAGAAGTTCGTGAACTTTCTTGCCGTGGCGCCGGGATAAAGCAGGGGATGTTTGGCAAAGTCCTGGTTCCACAGTCGAAACACTATTCATGGATGAAAGCAATGGATGTTCTGGGAATCGGTCAACAGCATATCGTGCCATTGCCGGTCGATGCGAATTATCGTACCGATGTTGAAAAAATGCGTGAAATTACATTCGGTCTGATAGAGCAGGGGGAGCCTATTCTGGCGATGGTAACTGTAGTTGGAACGACAGAAGTGGGAGCCATTGACCGAGTTGATGAAGTTATTGCGTTGCGCAAAGAGTGTGAAGAGCGTTATGGCGTCTCATTTTATGTGCATATTGATGCCGCTTATGCAGGTTATGCCAGCGCAATGTTCCTTAACGAACAGGGAGAGTTTATGGAATATGACGAACTTATCCGTCGTTATCATGAATTGGCGATTATTCCCGAAGATATTATTTGGCCTAAACCTGAAATTTACCAAAGCTTCCGGGCCATGTGTCAGGCTGATTCAATCACCGTAGATCCCCACAAAGTTGGATTTATTCAATATGCCGCCGGTGCGGTATGTATGAAAGATAAGCGTATTGTTGACTTAATTTCCTACCGTGCGGCTTATGTTTTTGAAGATGTTGATACTCAACCAGAGCAAGCCATTGACCGGCATGTCGTACTCGGCGCCTCTATTATGGAGGGATCTAAAGCCGGAGCTATCGCCGCCGCAATTTGGGCCGCGCACCGATTGGTTCCACTTAATATCAGTGGTTACGGAAAAGTCATTGCTGCCGGTATTGTGACGGCTAATTGGATGATTAAAAAACTTTTAACCACAGAACCATTGGTTGTTGGCAAACGCCGGTTTGCAATTCATACCATGCCAAATCCTGATTTCCATATGGTCAATTTCACTTTTAAAGAGCAAGGAAATAATGATTTAAGTCACCACAACCGTCTTAATAAACGGATGTACGAGCTTTGTTCATATACTTCTGGGCGTAGTTACACCAATGATTTTTTGACTTCTTCCACCTCCCTTGGTTATGGAGAGTATGGTGATACGCCTTGGCATTACGTTGAAGGTTGCGGTTTTGACCAAGAAGAATGGCAGAAAGTCCACAGTTTATATGTTTTGCGTGCTGCTGTGATGACTCATTGTTTACGTAGTGCTGACGACTTTGACGAGTATTGGGAAAGGCTCCAGAAAATTTTTATTCACAAACTGACTCAGATTGTTGATGAAGAAGAAAAAAAGAAAGTGGCCTGATTTTCTATTATTAAATATTTGTTGTTTATTCGAAGGGAAAAAAACGTGAAGAACCGTACTTTTGGCAGTACTTTTATTATCGCCGGAACCACTATCGGTGCTGGTATGTTAGCCATGCCATTAGCCACCGCCGGTGTAGGATTTGGTGTAAGCTTGATCATGTTGGTTGGCTTGTGGGTTTTGATGAGTTACACCGCATTATTACTGGTTGAAGCTTATCAATATGAGTCTCCTGATACGGGATTAGGGACACTTGCTCAACGTTATCTTGGCAACGGCGGTAAAATATTAACGGGTTTCAGTATGATGTTTTTGATGTATGCATTAACATCAGCCTATATTAGTGGTGCCGGGGAATTACTGACAGTCAGCCTCAATAAATGGCTTAATTTGTCCCTTCCTGCTTCCGTGGGCGTTATTCTGTTTACGGTAATTGCCGGAGGAATCGTTTGCATTGGCACCAGTTCAGTAGATATGGTTAACCGAGTTATTTTCAGTGCAAAAATTATTTTCCTGGTATTGATGTTGGGGCTGATGATGCCGCATGTTCAGCATGTTAACCTACTGACACTACCATTAGAACAAGGGTTAATATTATCTTCAATTCCGGTGATATTCACATCGTTTGGTTTTCACGGCAGTGTTCCCAGTATTGTGAAATATATGAACGGCGATGTACGTCGGCTCCGTTGGGTGTTTATTATCGGCAGTGCAATTCCGTTAATTACTTATATTTTCTGGCAATTGGCGACATTAGGGAGTATCAATTCCAACACGTTTGTCGATATCTTAGCTGAAAACGCCGGGTTGAATGGCTTATTACACAGCATTCGTGAAGTTGTTGCTTCACCGAAAACTGAACTCGCAGTACAAATGTTTGCTAATCTAGCGCTCGCAACCTCATTCCTCGGTGTCGCACTTGGCCTGTTTGATTTTCTAGGTGATCTATTTAAACGCAAAGATAATGTAACCGGACGTATGCAAACTGGTTTGCTGACTTTCGTTCCACCATTGATTTTCGCGCTATTTTACCCAAAAGGTTTTGTAATGGCGTTGGGATATGCCGCGGTCGCGCTGTCAATTTTAGCGTTATTATTACCTAGCCTCCTGGCATATAAATCCCGTCAGCAAAATGAACGTCGATATCGGGTACCTGGTGGTAAACCCGTACTATTGCTGGTATTTGCCTGCGGTGTTGCAGTAATAGCAATCCAAATTGGCATCGTAAGTGGAATGTTGCCGGCAGTAAGCTGAATACTGAGTTATCGAAGATAAGTTCTTTTTTGACCTAAAGCGTATTCTCTGACAGACTGCTAGCATAATAGACCTATTAGCGGAGGCAATTATGAATCATACCCGTTACGAAACTGATGTGGTCGCTTGGGCAAATGAGCAAGCAGCGTTATTACGTGACGGTAAATTCTCTGAGATTGATATAGCCAATATTGCTGAGGAGATAGAAGACGTAGGCAAGAGCGAACAGCGTGAGTTGGCTAGCCGCATGGCAGTATTAATTGCTCACTTATTAAAATGGAAATACCAACCAAGCCATAGAGGAACAAGTTGGGAAAAAACAATTAAAGCGCAAAGAAAAGAGATTCTTTATGGTTTAAAAGAATCTCTTAGTTTAAAGACAAAGTTAGATGATTCAGACTGGGTTGATGTTGTCTGGTCTAAAGCCGTTGCCTCAGCAATGAACGAAACCGGATTAGATGCGTTTCCCGATGTATGCATTTGGGGTATGTCCCAGATACTGTCCCCTGAGTTTTATCCTGATTAGCAAAATTCTATATGAATAATCAAACGAAAGTTTTAACAGCTAAGCTCTAAGAGCACTTTAAAAACAAAATGGAGAAAATTTAAAAGCTATAGTAACTATCTCTGCTTGCCCCGGTGAAAAATTAATATTAATTATAAGGAGTTGAATCATGGCGAAAGAACTATTTACTGCCACAGTAAAATCTGTAGCTGGAGTGAAAGTTGAATGTACATCAAGAGATTTCTCCTTTTATTTGGATGAACCGCGTAATTTAGGTGGTACTGATCAGGGGATGAATCCAGTTGAAGCTCTACTCTGTTCTCTCGGGGCTTGTAAATGTATCGTAGCAAAGGCTTTTGCTAAACTACACAAAATTAACTTAATTGATATTCACGTTGATCTGGAAGGTGAACTTGATACTGATGGTTTCACTGGTAGAAATAAACAAGCGAAATTAGGTTTCTCTAAAATAGTGACAAAATTTCATATTAAAGCTGATAATAGTGAAGAAGAAATTCATGCTTTTGTCGACTTTATTAATAGAACCTGCCCGGTTCACGACACCATTGAGAATGCACCAAGTTTTGTCACTGAAATATATTGTGAATAAATAGATGTTACGCTGAGATAATTTCACAAAGAAAATGTTGTTTAAATTAATTTAAAAAATCCTCTACAGTGCAGTAGAGGATTTTATCGTAGGTACTCATATCTGACTAAACGTAATTATTTAATTTAAAACTATTTCAACAGTAGTTATAATACAGTTTGCGTTTTCTATTCCAACTTTAATATCTAATCTCTGTGTATAAGCTGAACGCAATAGATTATTAATGTTTTCATCGCTTGATTTTGACCACAGAAAACCAGGTTTCCCACAGTTACCAGCTAAATTTCCTTTAAATGTATAAAGATAAAGTGAAGGATTATTTGTTTCAATTTTCCAATCAGCTTTAAGCTCGTAAACACGGACAATCCCACTGTTGGATTGAGCTGAAAATGCAGAGGTGCTAATCATGCCAATGAAAATAAAAAACATAGATATAAATTTTTTCACAATCCACTCCTGGTTAATAATAAAAGTAATTTGGTAGATTTGGAGTGTAAATGATGGAGATAATATTTTCATTAATTTCTTGTTAATATAAAAGGTGATTTGTCTGATAAATAACGCCTGAATTTTTATTTATTAGAGTCAATGTGTTATTTTTCATGGAAATTAGCTTTGCATAGAGAACAAGAGAGCAATAATGATATAATTATTATATTTGTATCAATTAAAAATCCTCTACGGTGTGAAGTAGAGGATTTTATTATAGAGTTAGGTAAATCAATGTTTATCTATCTTTTTGCCCCATTAATAATGGCATAAGAAATAATTACTATTGTTTAATAACGTAAACGGTAGTTATATTACAACTCGCATTTTCTATACCAACTTTAATATTTAAACCCTGTGCATAAGCTTGACTTAATAGCCTATTAACGTTTTCAGCACTTGATCCTGACCAAATATAACCTGGTTTTCCACAATTACTAGCTAAAATTCCGCTAAATGTATAAAAATAATGTGCGGGATTATCCCAATCAGCTTTAATTTCCGCGACTTTAACAATGCCACTATTCGTTTCCGCTGAGAATGCAGGGACGCTAATCATACCAATTAAAATAAATAACATAGATATCAATTTTTTCATAATTTACTCCTGATTAATAATAGAGAGAGAGTCTGACGTTTTGCAGTGTAAATTATGCAAATAATCTTTGCATCAAATTTATATTAATATAATAGGTGAATCTCCTGATAAATAATGCAAGAAGTTTTTCCATTTAAATAAGTGATTGATAAAAACAACATAGTGATTTTTATCTATAAGATAACATCAATATTGTTTAAAATAATAAAAGAATCTCTACTAAAAAGTAAAAGTTTTCATCGTTAAATTAAGTATTATGTTACAGACTAATTTTCTTTCTCTGCTAATTTATCAGTTATCTCTTTAACAAGTTAATTACCACCATCTGGTACCATAATCATCAAACACTAAGATTCATAACCAATTCATTAACTGGTTATATTTAAACAACAAAAATCTAATCTCATAGCAGACTATTCATATTCAGATAATTTTAATTATGAAGATAAAATGATTAATCTCCTATTTGAAAAAGATAACGACGATAAATTATTTACTTGATAAACATGTTTCAATACATCTTTTTTTACTGGGCTATAAGAAGGAAAATTTTTAACAGATCACTTTTATATAATAAATTTTTTTAAATTAGAGGTATATATTTCTAGTGTATCCCATGACACTATTAGATAGCTAATATACATATTATTCTAGGAAAGGCTTCATCTATATGAATAAATCATTGTGCAATTCGGAATCAAAATTAATGCCTTATTTAGGAATAGGAAATTCGGTAGTATCTGATAACCTTTTGGCAGTACTTAAAAGCACTTGTGATAATTACCAGTCGTCAGTAAAAAAATTCATAGAACTACTCAAATATATTCAAAATAATAATATTCATACGACATCATTTAATTAATTAGTTGCCCTTCATGAACTTGTAGCCCCACATGATTGCGCTGTAGTTTCTATGCTATCAATTCATTTTAATTTAGCCATAGGCACTATCGCTAACTTAGGAGCACAAACTCCATATGTGGAAGATCTTTACCGAAAACTTTGCTCAGGTCATGCCATTGGAGTATATCTGGCAACTGAGCTGGCTCACGGAAATAATCTCATCGCGATCGAAACACAAGCTAATTATCTCCCGGGAAAAGGCGTATTCATATTGAATTCACCTAGCCAAAATGCATATAAATTTATGCCTAATACTACACCTTGTGAACTACCAAAAGTAGCTGTAATTTTAGCTCAGTTAAATGTATCAGGAAGGAAATATGGTATTTTCCCATTTATTCTCCCTCTGTCCGTAAATGGCAAATTAACTCCTGGAGTTAAAATTACTCCACTTGGCGATAAGCCAGGATTTTATTTAGATAACGCAATAACTTCATTTAATAATGTCGAAATTCCTTTTGAAGGACTACTTGCGGGCAATATGATAACACTGACCAGGGAGGGTAAAGTATCATTGCATACTAAAGAATTAACAGAAAGGTTTTCGTTAATTACAAATAGAATACATTCAGGGAAGTTATGCATGGCAGTGATCTCAGTTACAGGAGCTAAATCAGCTCTTCATATAACTAGCACATATGGCAATAAACGACAAACATTCGGTTATTCAGGTACTATGCCAATAATTAATTATTCTCATTTCAAAGAGGGTATTGCCTGGGATACTTTGAGCACAATCACTCACGCATTATACTTAAGAGAATTAACAAGAAAAGTTTCAATTATATTATCAGAATCAGTTAAAAACTTTAAATTTCCAGATGAATTACTTATTGAAATCATTACTACTAAGTCCTTGTGCACATGGCGCACGCAAGAAATATTAATTAATTGTCGTGAACGCTGCGGTGCACAGGGCTTATTTACGCTTAATAAGATCCCCATTTATTTAATATCTAATTTTGGCGCAATTACTTCGGAAGGTGATAATCTTGTATTATCATTAAAAGCCGGAGGGAGAATTATTCTCAATAAGATGATAAATACACATAAAATATCTTTCCAGCATGACCTATTTTCCATTTTGAATGATTATATGGACTTTTTATATGAAAAACTAAATAAATTAATAGTAAATAATAATAAAAGGATAAACTTAGATACATTTAATAATCATAGTGGGGATTTTCTAGAACTAAGCCAAACATATGCGGTTTTATCCGTGGTGACGACAACTATTGATACATACCATAACAATAATGATGATTTTTATATGATCATCGAAGGTTATCTCCTTGATTGGATTCACCGTACTATGAGTAATCTCCTGAAAAGTGAAGTGATCAATTTACAGGAATCGCAAAGAATAGACGAGAGACGTATTGAATATATACGTAAACATGCAGACAGAGTAAACGATTATATTACCAGTTTTGGCGTGGATAAAATTGGAATCGAGACGCCAATATCCAGTAATGACTATATTTCCTGGTATGCAAATAATCACCGTCAGTTAAAAAACAATTAACTAAGGCTTTCCATGGACGGATATAAATATCACCAACTCTCCGCGGGTAAATAAAATATGATGTTCTCCGATCTTTATTTTACTTCGGACAAGTGTTATCCCTCGTCATACAATTAAACCTTCCAGCGATGACATTCCCTCTGAATAAAGATATCCAGTGAACAAGGATTTACTTCTGTTAATGCTTTAACGCCATCTGTAATGCGCTCCTCAGTACCTGATGCGATGTCATTATCCATTGCTGAAAGGATTTTTGAGTAGGTTTCATCCAGTCCATTTTGTTGTAGCCGACTGGCCAATTCACTGGTCGTTAGATTTCGGTGACTAATTTTGCGGCCTAAGGCTTTACTCAATGCAGCAGCAATATTTCCATAACTAAGTGTTTCAGGTCCTGTAAGGATAAAATCTTTATTTATGGTTCGATTTGATGTTAATGCAGAAACAGCAGCACGAGCAATATCAAGGGCGTCAATGAACCCCACTTTGCCATCGCCCGTTGCAGAATAGATAGCGTTCTCTTCATTTATTGTTACCAAATGCCGTTGCTCATAAAAGTTCTGCATAAACCAGGTAGGACGTAATACTGTCCATTCTGGCGTATTAGCTTCCAGCCAGGCGTGAATTTTTCCCATCATTGGAGCACCAGAAGCCAGCGACGATGCACTAAGCAACACAAAACGTTGAACCCCTTTTTCTAGCGCTATCTCAAGCAATGGTGGTACTACTGAACCATGATCACTAGTGTTCGTTGGCGCCACAATATATAGTGACCTGATGCCAGAAAATGCGGCTTCGGCCAGATCAGGACGCATCCAATCAAAAGCAATTTCACTGCCTGATTCAGGGGTGCGGGTACCAATCCGATGCGCGATCCCATTTTGGGTCAGTAACTCACTAATCAACCTTCCAGTTTTCCCCTTACCACCTGTGACCAGAATATTATTCTGCATGATAATCTCCTTTTAGTTTGTTGTTGCGGCCTGATGCAGACAATAGAGTCAGCAGATTCCAGTAGTCCCGATAACGAATTATTAATTTATCTTTAATGTCAGAACGATATCATTTCATCCATATTATCAAGGGGAATCGGATGGAACACAATATATCGACCAAATTAAATATTAAATGTTAAATAAGTTGAAAATCCTCTACCACAAAGTAGAGGATTTTATTATCAAACCAAAATGATTAATACATTAGATATTATGTCTCAGATCCATTTTTCTCCTCAGCTAATTTCTCAGCCACTTCTTTAGCAAACTGATTACCGCCATCTAGCGCGGTATAATGTAAATGAATAAGAATATCTTTTAATTTCCATTTACCATCGGCACCTTTTAATACCTTATCGATAACTTGTCGGTCGGGGAATTTCAGGTTCCAAGTTGAAATAGCACCGGTTCCTTCAAACGGCAGATAACGACCATCGTCAAACATCAAAGTGCATAACCAATTCTCTGTTGCCACCCGGCCATCATCTTCCTGTACAGAAGAGAGGGCGATTTGCTGCTGTGCACGTAAATTGGTTTTAATATTTCTATTGTTGCCCGTTTCTCTCGTCGGATCATAGAGCCAGTTAACGCCTTCAATATCAGTATCCACTAACGTTGAACTGCCTGTTTGTGTCAGAATCGCACAAATTTCTGGGATAACCACTGGATCAGCACCGGCGCTTTCCAAAGATAACGATACAGAAACCCGTTTTATCTGCCGTAGATAATGTCCGGGATAATTCTTATCAAAGGCTTTTGCATCCAGCGTAAAGTTCAGCGCCTGTTTTTTATCAATTTGGTTAGTTATCTCTGAGAGGGAAGAGAGCGCGCTAAGAGAAAAGGTTTTCTTGATATTTAAACGACGTTCGTGACGTTGTAACCAAGCTGTTTCCATTTGCTGTAGATTTAATTGCAATGATTCCCCAGCAAGCAGTCCCTGATAGGAATCATTCCAGGCATTGGTATCAATAAAACTTTGTCGCTGATAATCACCCACTTCATAACGCCAGCCCGCTTCCGCCATTAAGCACAATGACAGGACTGCATCATACGCAGGTGAATACAAAGCAGAAAGTCGTTTCATTAACCACTGGTATGTCGGCACAACCAAGAAACCAGTTGTCATAAATTCATACAATTCGGTTGCGGCATTTCGTTGTGCTTGAACTTCCCGTAATGCGGTTTGGGCAGTTTTAATCAGTAATTCCTGCTCTTTTAACTGTTTGTCGATGATATTGAGTTCACTTTGTGCCTGTTTCCACTCAATTTCCCAATCTTGGCGCCGTCGCTGATAGTTTGCTCCATCTTGAAGCCGATCTGCGATAGTTCCTTGTACTAGCCCGGCTATTTCAGTGACAAGCGCCGCTTTCACCAGCGGTGCAGAATATTTACTTCCTCCGACAGCCAAGCCAAAAATATTAGGCAGAGTTTCCACGGCGGCACTCATAATATGAAAAGGAACCGCAGCCATTCTGGTGACTTCTGACCCGATTTTAACGGTCATCGCCGCAATTTCTAATCCAGATATATCATCGTCGTATAAATCGTAATAATGCTCATAGCGTTGTTGTGCCATATTTTTACTTTCTTCCAGAGCTGCTTTGCCCGCTTGAGCAATTTGAATCGCTTCCTGTTGCAGCTCTATCGCGAAAGCGGACAATCTGATGATTTGTGATTGTTCCAAAACTTCTTGTTCAGCGTTGACTCCACTTTCTATTGCTCTAAACAGTCGGTGCCCCAGTTGGATCAACTGTTTCACAGCCTCACTCGCACGTTTTAACATTACTGGGAAACGATAGGGGGGAATTGGCTGTATCGAACTGTTAAACGTATTCTGGACATTACCCGTACGACGTTGTGTTAAATTGTCCCCCTCAAGAGATCCAGCATATAGCGGCAGGGATAGCGCTTTACCATCCAGTGTCAATCCATGACGAAGGTTATAGAGACGACTTTCTAGTGTCTTTTGATACTCGATAAGTCGGGTATTAAAAGGAGACATAAAGTAGCCATCAACAGCCCGGAAATCTGAATCAACTATTATCTGAATTATGCCAAGACTTGCTTTGATTTCTTCAAGGCTAACCGGATGCCAGCGGGTAGCGGTAAGGCCCTCTGGTAAGGAACCGAGTAGTTGCAGTGCCTGCTGATAACACAGATTGGCTTCATTCAGGCTGTCTGAGGTCAGTTGCCGGTAGAGATCGTCGCCTTCCTGTATCCAGAGCTTGATAAGGAATTGGAACAAGGCTTTTTGATAGTAGACCGGCAAGCTATAGGCCACAATATCCGGGTCATCAGTACTTACGGAAGTGGGAAGATCACTACCACTTTCATTTAATGGGCGGGAATTCCAAAGCCGGCTGCCATAAGGATCGAACAAATGTTCTAAAAACCAACGCCGAGCATCGTAATAACACCGTTCTTCGCCGAGTCGAGAAGAGACCAAGAAGGGGAGATGAAAAAATAATTCCCAGAAATATTGCCCATTAGCGCCGCGAAAATCTACCGGAGTAACCTGAGTGTCAGTACCCAAAGGCGGTTCAGATAACTGCTGGGTATCCCATGCCAGAACCCGCTCAATTGATTGAGTGGCACGAGCGACTAACTGCGTTCCAAACAGGGTATTTAAGCGAATGAAAGAGTAAGGGAATTTTAGCGCTTGGATATCCAGATATTGGGCCTGTTGGTTATTACGGCGCAGTATAACTGGTGGAGTTTTATCTATCTCTTCAATAGTTACAGTATATTTGCTTTTGGCTTCTCCAATGTATCTAGGAGCCTCAAGAGGGAACAATTGCACTTCTGTTGAAGTTGTCAGAATAAAGGAATATCGATTTACTCCTGACTCTATAGGAAAAGTTATATTTCCGGTAGTGACTTTGCCATTTAATGCAATATTTGAGGAAAAAAGTACTTTTGAGCCAGTACTCAGCGTTAGCTTTGATGGAGTATATTCCCAGTTATCTTCTATATTAAAGTCGATACTACTAAATGGCGCTTCTCCTTTTACTGATATGGCAAGTTTCTTTGTAGGTTCAACTTGTGATTGTTTACTTTGCTGAAATACATATCCGCCTACCCAGCCAAAGTTATGTTCTTTAGTTATCTTGTTATCTTTCCAATCCTTAGGTAATAACTCGAAAAGCTGTGTTTCGCCATAATATATAATTAATATTTTGGTCGGTGATTTCTGTCCTTGCCACTGAAAAGTGATAGATTTTTGCGAAGAATCTTGTGCGGCTATGTTTACTGTTATAGGGAAATCCTGATTGATGATTGTCCAGGTAAGTTGTTTGGAACGCATGAAACTAGGGAAGGGATATGTTCCATATAGAGTCCCGATCCCTTGGGGATTACGTTTACTAATTGTATTTATCCCTGTCAGGATAATTTTGGTTTTGTCTGCGCTTAATGCGGCTGTTAGCTTCAAGTCAGGATGATTACGATTTTCAGCCTTTAATGTGATATAGCTTAGGCTGCCAGCATATTGATGCTGCAATGTTCCGGGGTCCCGATAAAACTTGTACCAAGTAGAGATAAGGTTTTTTTCTTCCGTCGCACTTAAGGTTTTTTTGTCTATTAATAGTAAATCACGGAGTTCCAGATAATAGTCTTTGTTTTTTATCCAAGTTCTACTGTCCTGTTTCGCCGTATCATAGAGTAATACTCCCATCCACGGATCGTTCTGGCGTTGTACATCCACCATTGCTATCAAACCCGGTTTATAACTCTCATCTTTCATGTAAATATTGAGATTATCGGGTACACGTTGGTCAGTCGTAGGGATTTTGGGGTATTCACCACTGGCATCTCTGCCATCCAAACGATATAGCCTATTGGGGGCGCTCCATTCACCATTACTTTGTTTAAAAATGAACTGCACATTGATAGCTCGGTAGACAGATGGCTTCTGGTCTGCGCCAAGTAGTGGTGTGGGTTCACGTTCAACCCAGACAGCATATTGACGTCCAGCGATAACAACCGGTCTTAGTGCTAACAGGTCGCCTGTCAGTGACAGAGTGATTTTTCCCCATTCACTCCAAGCCAACGGGCTGATGCGATCCTGATTATCGCGTAGTGTGATATCAAGTGTACGCCAATAGTACTCCACCGGTTCGGTATTATTTTTACCGATAAAATGATATTGGTCGCTTTTGGGATCTGTGCCGTCTATATAGCCGCTGACTAACTGGAGATTACTGAGCCGTTCAAATTCAGTCAAATAACTCAAGATAGCGGTTTGTATCATGTCGTTATTTAACCGGGATTGGGTTAAGTCATTTTCCAAATTAGCAAAAGCACGGGTTTTTCTTATTCTTTGAGCGGAATCGAGACTATTTTCCGGGAAATTTCGTTGTCTTTGCCAAGCTTGCCAATGAGCATATTGGCTAAGATAACGATTCCAGTTCTCGACCTGAGCACTTGGGATTGTCATGCTGCCGTAACCGGGTTCCAGATGGGAAAAGAGACGGAAAAGATAGTTTTGCAAGCTGGCAATACAAAAAGCAATCCGGCTGCTTTTCACCTCTGAAGTCACTTGCAGATCTGTCAGGAAATAGGTTGATAATGCATCAACATCTGAAATATCAACTAGCTTTTCATTGGCAGGTACCCACTGACCTAACAGATAGTGGACTAAAGCATCACGCCAGGATTCATTCTGTAAACTTTCCAGTGACGCTTGTTCTTCAGGAGAGCAGGCTGCAAACAAAGCGCTGCTGACTTGCTGCCAAGTATCATAATTTGATTTCAGGGGGAGTTGAGCAACATCCAATAAAGGTTGAGCAGAAAGCTCACTTTGTTTGGTTAATGCTTGAAGACGTAAAACAAAACTGATGCCGACAAGGCTTTGTGCCACGCCGTTGTCAAAATCATGGGTGACGCGCAGGATTTCATTACTCGACCAGCCGATTAATTCGGCCAGATTGTCCGCCGCCTGTTGTGGTGTCCATATCTTTTCATCTGGCGTCTGGGGTGGTTTTCCAACTTTATTAGCTTGGTTCAGATAATAGAGAATATCATCTCCCGTTTTAGTTTCAGGCAATAAATCTAGCCAATCACCATAACGGCTAAGACGGTGCAATACCGTTAGATCCAGAGAACGGAGCTTACCATCAGCCAGATTCAGCCCAAACCAAATAGGATGATCAAGCAATGTTTGTATCCCTGTGGCATTGAGTTTAAACAATTTGCTGACAGTGGCATAACGACTAAGATCATACCAAATGGCAAAAGCATTTTCGCTGAGTTGATTGTTTTGCTGATCTCTTTCTTGGTACTGAGTGATGAGTTCGCGCAAAAATTCTGTACGACTTCTGCCTGTCCACTGGAATAACGGTAAAGCGAGGGGCTCATCTACCGTTAAGACATAACTGACAGATTTAATAATCATATCGTCTTGGGCGATAAAGGCATTCTGAATCAGTGTCGTCAGTTTTTGTGACCAATTGTCTCCATATTCCAACCATACGGTTTCATCAGCCAACGGTTGAAGAATAGCCCTGACTTTTTCAGCCAGTATTTCTTCTAAGGTTTTGCCCTCTGGAATAACAATAGCTTTGATTATTCCCTGTGAATCAATCAACTCAGAAAGTTTCGTTAGCCAAGAAAAATTGTTGGTTTGCTCCTTGTGCTGAAAATCTGTCATAGCAGTGGCAATTTTATCTTCACTTAACAGCCCAGAATTGAGGGCGGGTAAAATCTTTTCAGTTACTTTGGAAAAGTCGATATTTTTGATTTTGTTGTCAGCATTTCCGCTGATGTTGTAAGGCGTAAGCAAGATATTTAATAATGGAGCTGACAGGCGATGGAGTTTAAGCCATTGTGCCGCATTCATAAAAGCGACTATTGCGTCAAGAATGTCAAAATCATGGGATTGTACGGTATTATCAATTTTCTTTAATACCGGAATGCCCGCTAATTGTTTTAAGTAGCCTGGGTTATCCCGTTCCAGCAATAAAAACAGAGCTAATTCATTCGGTAAAGAGAGCTTCAATAAACGGGGTAAAGAAACCAGTCGATATAAGGCAGATACGACAGTCAGTGAGCGGGTAGGTTTTTTTATTCCAAGTGACACAGTTATCCAGGTTAACAGTGTTTGGCAAGTGACATCATCAATATTCAGACCAACACATAGCTGATTGACAGTCAGCGCATCCACGCCTTCGGTAGCTGTCGGATCAAATTCGCTATTATCCAAGTTAAGTACCGATGCCGAAGCTGCTTGTTTTGACAACCCTTGTGAATTGAACAACCGATCAAAAAAGGAGAAATTATTATCAAGTGCATAGGGAGTAATTTCGTCTATAAATGTACAGAATTGCTCAACTGTGACTTTATATTCCCGATGGAAATGTAAAAATACCCCTAATGTGCGTAACGTAGATTCGGTAATAATCAAATTTTGCTGTTTTTCAGCCCGCAATGCGGAAGTCAATAACTGGTCAAGCTGTTCATAAGAGAGTTTCAATGCATGTTGAATATGTAGAAAACGCTGAATCCGGTCAAAGCGGTCATTATTAATACCTTTAATCCAGACGACTTCTTCTCCGGTCGCTTTATCTGTGACCTTTTCCAGAGACATGGCCGGTTCAGTTCCCCCGTTGATAAATGCCGCGCCGTAATTGGCCCCGGAAGGAAACTGGATATTGGTGTTTGAAGGTTTCGTTACATTGCTAGAGAAAGTCACCGAACTGTGGGTTTCATTACTTTCAGTCAGACCATTGACTGCTAGCAAGCGTTCAACATCCTGAGAAGTCAAACCAGTTTGCTGTGTAAATACAGTGAGTTGAGATAGGGTCGATGCGGCCTGTGCTGCATCACCGGATACACCATAATATTTAGCAAAGAAATCTTGTTGACCACTTTGGGATGCTTTAAGCAGCAATGTCTGTAATTCTGGCGCCAAAGCATTGCTGACCACCATAGCCTTTTGCAGTGAAGGTAAGTGTAGATTGTTATCGATAAAATTGGGAAATGCACGATCAGATTGCTGGATAAGTTCTAGCAACGGAATCTTCTTTTTCTCCAGTACTGCGGTTATTTGACGCAGTGGGAAATGAAAAGGTAATGAAAAAGGATAATGAATCTTTGCCAGTGATTCGGCTAAAGGTTGGGCGTTATTTAAATGAGACTGCGCTTTTTGCGCTAAAACTTCGATGATCAGCGGCAAAATGCTGCTGATTTCATTGATACTTTTACTGTCGAGTAATAATTTCTCGATGTCTGGACGCCGCTTACTAATAAATCGAGCGCTTTCTTCATTTGCGGTATTTTCAAAGGCGAGTGCCTGTTGATACAAATCAACTAAATATGCTAAAGGGCCATCATTAGCTTCTGGTGAACCAGGAAAACAATAAAGGTCCTTATTATCATTAAAGAGCGTTTGATAACTAGGACGTTTATTTAATAATCTATTAGCGTTAATATCATTTGCCATAATGTGATTCCTTAAAATAGGAAAAGAGACTTAGGTATATAGAGGTTCCTGTTTTTAGGGCATAACGAAGAGCGATGTTATGCCCGGACACTATGGCTTTAAAATTGGTTATTACCAGATTCAAAATATATTTACACTATAATCTAGTTTAAAATATTGCTAATGATTTGAAACACAATTGTTGGATAGCATTGGGAAAATCTCTTTTTCTTTCCCTGATAAAGTTATTAAACATATGATTAATTTTCATCATTTTTGATTAGATGAGTTTAATCAAATCTATTCGGATTTTCTTTTTTTAAAATAATTATCCTAGTCAATAATCTAATTGGTAAAGAATAATCACATTACGTATTGAAATAGTGATATAAGGAAAAGATTACTTAAATAAGTTGAAAATCCTCTACCACAAAGTAGAGGGTTTTATTATCAAACCAAGATGATTAATACGTTAGATATTATGTTGAAGATTCATTTTTCTTCTCAGCTAATTTATCCGTTACTTCTTTAGCAAACTGATT
Source organism: Photorhabdus hindustanensis (assembly GCF_002968995.1). Taxonomy (NCBI): domain Bacteria; kingdom Pseudomonadati; phylum Pseudomonadota; class Gammaproteobacteria; order Enterobacterales; family Morganellaceae; genus Photorhabdus; species Photorhabdus hindustanensis. The sequence goes on along the minus strand of NZ_PUWT01000023.1, from coordinate 263,467 downwards.
ACCGCCATCTAGCTTATTTTCCTTTTAATGCAATAATATACTGTAACAATCGTGGAAGAAATCGATTAAGGTATACACCAATGACTTCTTTATTACCTCCGGGGTATATCTCTCTTTTTTCACTAACGATTGCCTTAACAATTTTTTTGGCGCATAAATCGACAGGCATGCCGTGTTCCAGTTCACTATCAATACGTTGATAAGGCTCCCCATTTCCAGTGAGAGATCTCATGGTAATATCAGTATTAATAAAACCGGGACAAATAAATGTAACATTGATATTGTCTTTCGTATGCTCAGCACGCAGAGAATTCAAAAAAACCATGCAATGCCTGCTTCGATGCTGAATAGCCTGAACGACCCGGTGTACCAAACTTACCAGCCACACTGGAGAGAACAACAAAATGCCCGCTCTTTTTCTCAATCATCGAAGGGAGTACAGTTAATGCTATGTTGACAATGGATAAAAAATTTAAATTAATCAATTTTTCATAGACAAAGAATTGTGTGTCTGCAACTAAAGAACGTTGACTGACGCCAGCAGTGAAAATAATACAGTCAATACTCCCGATCCGTTGAAGCACTTTATGTACCATTTCTTTCGCCTTGTCATGATTTGTAATGTCGAAAGGAATAACGTTTTCTTCTGGAAGATTAATTTCAGTAGCCAATTTTTTCAGCAAATCTTTTTTCCGACTAGAAATGACTAGGTTTGTTGTATGAGAACTAAGCACCTTAACTAAAGCATGGCCAATCCCCATAGACGCACCAATTACCCAGATATTTTTTCCTGCCAAATTCATTTTATGTCACCTTATCATCAGCCAGATATTTCCAAATACCATTAACTCCCTTCACAGGTCTGATAGTAATACCTGCTTTTAATTCTGGATATCCCTGATAACTCGTTTCGAAAAATCCTCTCTTACAAAATTCACCGATAATAATCGGTAAAACCATGCGAGCATAATTCATACCTAGACATATCCGGGGGCCTGCGCCAAAAGGAATAAAAGTGCGGTTAAGCTTATGGCTGTATAATTCCCCCAACCAGCGCGTAGGAACGAAGTCGTCAGCTTTTTCCCAATAGTCTGGGTGTCTCTGCAAACAATAAGGGGAAATAACCACCATTTTCCCGGCGGCTATCTTATGTTCGCCTATAGTGATATCTTCTTTAGCTGTCCGGGAAAAAGACCATACTGGAGGGAGAAGACGCATGCTTTCATTGATAACCGCATTGGTATATTTCAATTCGAAAATATCAGCGGTCTTTTCCAATACAGCTTGCGTATATTCATCTTTAATAATTTTATGCCAACGTTTATAGCGAGAAATGAAATAAAATGTCCAAGTGGCTGCGGATGCAATTGTTTCGTAAGACGTTAAAAAAAAAGGTAAGTAATTGGTCTTTTATCTCATCATGATCGGTTTCATTTTCCAAAATCATGTTCAATAGACAGTCTTTTCCGCCATGACTGTCATGATTTTTAATTATTTCAATTACTTGCCTGTCAAGTACAGATTTTTCCTTCCTAAATTTCAACGCAGAAAACGTAGGGATGTGAGGAGGTAATTTAATAATCGCCTCAAGACGTTTAATAACATAATCAGAAGCATTCTCAAGCGCTATTGAAACACTGTATCTGCTGATATCACTACTACTTTGTCCAAAGAGGGTTTTCAAAGCAATGTTCATGGAAAGATCAAGCATATCTTTGAATATGTCGCGTTGATGCCCATCCAAAACAGTATTATGGGAAAAGTCCGTGACGATATCTTTTATCGGAGCAATCAATGTGTTTAAACTGGATATCGTGAAAGCATGCCTGGCATTATCGCGTTGTTTTTTCCATACCTCACCCTCTGTGGTGACCATACCCTGACCAAGCAATAACTCTAACTCACGATAACTGGGGCTTTTAACAAAAAAATCTATTCTTTTCGCTAATATTTCTGCTACCCAGTCTGGATTGTTAACGAAAATTATACGCTCCGGACCCATTCTTATCGCGCAAATATCACCATTCTCTCTTGCTGCGTTAAGAAATAGCGATAACGCATCCGATTTATAATCCAGTATTGAACCGAGTAAAGGCAAACCTTTTACTTCCTTAATCTCTTTATAGTTCACTCTTCTGTACTCCTTTTATATTTTATCAAAAGTTTCCGATAATAAGGAAAGGCTTACGGATACCCGCCTTTTCAGCTTTCCTACACTGATAGTCGAAGTCGTGATACGCATGTTGCATCCGCTGAACTGTAGAATAGCCATGAATGTTGAAAGAGGTGTTGATTAATGCTGCATAGCCAGTTTTCTTTTCGACTTCCTGTAATACTTCAACATCAACGCCTGATTTAATAACAAGCGGCCTGCCAGTAGTTCTACCATCATGCATTTTATGCATCACTCCTTCATATTTTTCTTCTGGTATATTATCATTATAACTTAGCGCAATAATCATGCCATGAAGTGATCCTATCACTCTGTTTACTTCTTTAATGTTAAAAAGAACCGGTAAATTCTCTGATCTTAATACGGGAGCCATTGGCATATGGTCATCCCGACCATTAAGAAGGTTAATTTCTTTCTTAAGTTCACCCGTCGGTAAACATAGCGTAGAATTTGACATCAGTGCTCTGGGACCTAATTCCCCCCAATTTTTTACTGTATTAACAATATATCCTTTGCTTACATAATGAGCAGTATTTTTAATAAAATCATCTTTATTGTCTGTATAAATGACATTTTCTGAATACTTACCGTTATATGGTAAAGATAAATCACGTTTTAGTAATAACAGATTTACGCTTCTATTAGATAACGTATTATCAAGAATAACAGCGCCTGTCAGTGCGTGCACAATATCGCCAGCAAGGGGGGTGCAACAGATATCTCCCTGTATGTTGTTCAATAAAACATTATTGAGTTTGACATTGAAATGAACGCCGCCGCCAACAATAAGGTTCTCAACTTTTTCATTATCAATGAGTTTTACCAAGTAGGTTTCTAAAAATTTATTAGCAATATAGGAAGAAATAATACGGATCTCATATTGACTTAATCCGTTTAAATGCTGTTGTAGCCACGACGGCATTCTCACATGGTTCACGGCAATTTCCTGCATATATTTAACAGAAAAACCATGTGAAAAATGCTGATGCACACTTTTTTCTAAAAGAACTTCTGACGGAGATTTTTTTATCCCCAACAAGGTAACGGGCTTACGAGAATCGTTCCATTCAAGCTGGATTTTATGACGTTCGTGGTAATACGCTTTCTTTTTAGAAAAATTTTCATCATTAACACCGGGTAGGAAAGATTTGATATCATTTCTAATGGCTGACATCAGCCCATATTTCTTATTTGACAAAAAGCCATCGGATAATTTTATTATAATCCGGTTGAGTTTATTAAGTTCATCGTTGTTTAACAGGCTTGTTATTTCCGTTTCGTAACCAAGTGACTTATATTCATCTTTCAACGGCGAAAAACCTGTATCGGCATTGCATACCAAACGGGCAAAAAATATTCCGCATGAAAGATCTGCCGCGGAAATTCTTTTCACCCTTTGTAGTGTTTTTATACAATCTGCCAATGCTTTGTTTTTATCGATTGTCACAGTATAGAGAGATGTTGATTCATAATCATCTCCCGTACCATCAGTAATCAATATATGATATTTTTTAGGCAGATTGTTTTCTTTACAATGTTCCCAAGCTTCAATGATACCATTTATCGCATGAGTAGCATGATGGTTTATTTTCAATTCATACAACTTTACTTTTTTTATAAATTGCTCAAATATTTCTCTATCGTTACCACATAAAGCCTTTATAGTATGGTTATAATCAACCTCGCCAAGAAAATTAATGATATTCAATTCATCAATGTCATATTTCATTAATTTCAATATTGTGTGGATGGGGACATATTCCCCACCTTTTGAGCGACTCTCTTTTTCATCTTCAATGGCAAACATATCACTGGCATTATTCCATATGACCACGGAAGCATTGTGCCCTAAAAAGAGGCATGCATTCTTATAATGCTCTCTTTCTTTCATCATCGTGCTCATTATTAGTTTCCTTTACATAGAAAATTAGTTAAATATACTCTTTTATGATATTGAGCACTTTATTGATGTCCTCAACCGTGTGTCCATAGTTAATAAAAAGGCGTAAACGAGCTTTATTCTCAGGTACGGCTGGATACAAGATAGGTTGCACATTAATTAAATTCTCCCTCAGCTTTTGATAAATATAGATACATTTATTCTCGTCGCCTATCATGAGAGGGATAACAGGGGTATCTTTACTAAATCCTGTATCCAGGCCGAGTGCATTCGCTTTATTAATGAAATACTTTGATAATTCTTGCACTTCATGAACTCTGTATTTTTCCTTTTGTATCACTTTAATGGCAGTAAGCGCCGATGCGGCAACAGCCGGTGGCATACCGGTGGTGTAAACAAAACCCGGTGTCGTATACCGTAGATAAGTTATAAAGGATCGCTTACCAGCAATATAACCACCACAGCTTGCGAAACTTTTACTAATTCCACCCATACAAATATCTACTTCAGACGGTATGACATCGCAATGCTCACAAACACCCCGTCCACTTTCTCCCACAACCCCAATGGAAAGACATTCATCTACCATCAACAGTGCTTTATACTTTTTCTTTATTTCAACAAATTTCTTCAAATCAGGAATATCACCATCCATGCTATAAGCACCTTCTATAAAGAGCATGACTTTTCTGTAATGTTTCCTTTTCTTATTAAGAATTTCATCGGCCATTTGCCAATTATTATGCGCAAATGGCAACATGTCCGCCTGAGACAATTTTCCGCCCTGGAGAAGGCTGTCATGGCTATATTCATCGTACAAAATAAGATCGCCACGTTGCATTAAGTGACCAATAACGGTCACATTGCAAAAATTACTACTCACAAAAGTAATGGCGTCTTCATGACCGGTAAACTTTGCTATTTCAGCTTCCAGATCAACATGAACAGGGCGTTGACCCGCTACAATCCTTGCCGCTGAAGGACTAGTGCCATATTGGTTGATTGCTTCTATAGAAGCTGATTGAACATCAGGATGCTGAGCCAGGCCAAGATAATTATGGTTAGAGAAATTGAGGTAGTTTTCCTCATTCATTACTGTATGAGAACCATTCACCCCTTCATGAGTTGTAAAGAAGGGGAGACTGACACCTTGCATTGATTCGAGACGAACCTCAATTTCTTTTACACCTTTCAAATGTACAGGATCAAAGAATTCTTCCGGTATATCGTCAATATTTTCAAATGCCTGATGATCACTTTCATTTTCTAGCTGATCTGTAATCTGCGTGCGTAATTCAGGCGATAATTGATTGTATCCTCTGATAAAATTGTAAATAACTTCTAATTCATTTAAAAAAGACCCTAGATATTCATGGCGCTCGAAGATATCTGAAGGTAATTGGTGAGAGGTCAAATCTGAAAAATCGGCAAGCAAAGTAGCTTTCTGGAGTGAATCAATCCCAAGGTTATAGAGATGAATTTCTCCAGCCGTCATATCAGGCAGCTCTTCTCCCGTTTCTCGAATCAACCAGTTGTCAAACCAGTTTATGACGAAGGATCTATTCGTATCCTGACGGTTATTTTGCTGATCACGACTTGCAGACTGGGCATTCCATTCATCGATTACAGTTAACTTGCCAGAGAGAAGCAATTCCTGCATGGCTTTGCGACGTACTTTACCACTTGATGTCTTAAGTATTCCGCCAGGCCGGATAAGAATAATTTTACTAACAGAAACTTCATGGTTATTAGTAATATTAACTCTTATTTTCTTCATTATTTCTTTGACATCGATTTTCTTAATGTCGCTTCTTTTTACTTCTTGTATGACGATAACCCCTTTTTCATCCGCAAAGGCGACACATCCCCCTGAAATAAGCGCAGCGTCAGACATCTGTGACGTATTTTCTATATCCTGGGGATAGTGATTTTTTCCTCTGATAATAATGACGTCTTTGATCCTGCCACTAATATATAGCTCTCCATCAAATAAAAATCCCAGATCGCCTGTTCGCAAATAAGGGCCTTTATTATCTGATGTATACTGACTGAACGCACCGCTGGTAGCATTCTCATTATTCCAGTAACCGTAAGTTACGGAAGGTCCCTGCAACCAAATTTCGCCAACTTTACCTTCAGGCAATACATCTGCCGTATCAGTTTTGCAGATAATAACTTCTTGATTTTCGTATGGTTTGCCATGACTGACCAATGTGGTGTTGCCATTCACGTTATTGGCTTTAATAACGTTTCCTTCACTCAATGCTTTCGAATTAAAATTCTCTACTTTCATTCCGAGGTTATTAGTTACGGGTCCCGAAACATACAGGGTACTCTCTGCCAACCCATAACAGGGATAAAGAGCGTCCTTATTAAAACCGTAAGGGCCAAATCGCTCAGCAAAACGTTGAAGAATATCCGCTCTGACCGGCTCTGCTCCGCTAAATGCATTCTTCCAACTTGAAAGATCAATAGACTCCAAATCCTTGTCACTTATTCTTTCAACACTTTGCTCATATATAAAGTTAGGCCCGCCGGAAATAGTCGCTTTATATTTTGAAATGGCTTTTAACCATAGTGCTGGTTGCTGAATCACTGAAGTGGGTGGCATCAGTACAACCGGAACGCCGCTATAGAAAGGCTGGAGTATACCGCCTAATAAGCCCATATCATGGTAGGGCGGAAGCCAAATGACGCCACAACCCTCTTCTGAACATGCAAACCTATCCTTTATTGCCGCCAGATTACTGATTAAATTTTCATAACCGACCATGACACCTTTAGGGTCACCAGTTGAACCCGAGGTATATTGGAGGAATGCCAGATTTGATCCGCCGCGGTAAGACGTATTTTCCTGAGCCTCTATCAATTCATTTGCAGATATCACCCTGACTTCATTAAAGTTGTCTTCCTTCGCAAGTGCTTCTTTTATTTTTTCACTCTGTTTTGAAGTCGTGATAACGAATCGAGCATCACTATCCATTATGATCTTCAGAATAGTATCCCAACCTCTTCCCTCAGGTCGGGCGCTATTTACTGGTACAGCAACTACACTTGAGTATAAACACGCGGCCATAGTCTGAACAAAGAGTAGGCCGGAAGGCAACATAACTATTACCCGATCGCCAGGTTGACAGTATTGCTGTAAATAATAAGCAATACTTTTTTGTCCCCGGTGCAGACTCTGCCAGCTCAATTGTTCTTCTCTTTCTCCGTCAGAAAGAAACCTGAAAATTAACTCACCAGCATTTTCTGATGCTCTTTTTTCAATCAATTGACAAATATTATTCATTGATTAACCCTGTAGTAAAACCCACGCTTATGATTCAATGCACTTTAATTTATAAGAATAAATAATAATATGTAAAGAGTTATACATATTTAAGCTTTTGTGAGATTTGAAGATTAATGGAACGAAAACGGTACGCCCAACCTTGAAATTATTATAATGAATTGATTAAATTGACATAAATATCATTTTGTCACTTATTCAAACAACGTAAATGTGATGACTCAGATAAAAAACAGGTTCAGACAATAGAAATTGTCGCTCTGGATACATAATAAATTATTGCCAATTACACTGTAGTTTTAAAATTGATGATAACCAGCCTAAAAATGTATTTACATTATAATTTCTTAAAAAATTTTTCTAATTAAATAAATTTTCAAAATAGTGTAGATTACCGGAAGGGAATTCAGTCCGATTTTTGCGATCTGATCAATTGCGAAAAATCCCAAACCCCAAAACGGACTGAGTTATGCTTATCATCGGAAGCACCGAATTGACTGTGACGTAACCGGAGGAAGCTAACCCCGCAAAAAACAAGCCCATCAGCGTAGATTGATGTTTTTTGCTTTCTACGTGGTCTCACTGAACCGAGTTGACGCAATCATCTCAGTCGTTCGCACCGATTTCCTTTTCGATTTTGCCCACCTGCTCCTTAAGCTTTTCGGAACGGCTCTGGAAATTCTTGATAGAGACCAAATACTGGTTGGTACCAATGTAGAGGTCACCATTCCTATTGAAATAAATGCCGCCGTACTCATGACAATAGTTCACACCTCTACCGAGGGGAATCTGCCAGATCACCCGGCCGTTGAAGGAGTCGATGGCGCTAATGTAGTACATTCCACCCTTTGACGCTGAGATATCATCGGACCAGCTACAGGTATGCGCGAAGATGATACCGCTACCGCGACAGAGCATGTTCATCGCGTAAAAGTGAACGTCTGGAATAGACCATCTCTTTTCATCAGGTTGTTCAGTATCCGCAGGGTTGACGCGGATCATCTCCATGCCGGGACCATTTGGAACTAGCTGTGAGAACGGCCATGTCGGATAGTGACCGAAATTATTTTCGACCACAAAAGTATCACCGACGCCGATCAACGAGGCTTCGTCGGCACTCCTCATTTCCAAAAAGCAAGGGGTCTCGGAGATAATACTGCCATCCGAGCGGTTACAGACCAACACGTTCAGACGTGGATCGGCATTGTCGGTAATTCCCACCAGTTCAGTCCCGTCCTCCATTTTGGTGAGCGTCGGCGTAGTTCCCGAACCAATATTCGTCTGACCTGGCTTACGGTATCCGGCATTCTTGTAAGGCGTCTTCCAGCGAATGGTGATCTCATTCCCCTCCAGACCGAACGCCCAGAGATACCCTTTCGTACATAAGCCCTTGCTGTCGATACCATTGGTGACGATATAAGCCCCATTCTCATCAACAGAGAATGTATTGTTGTTCCACTGTTTTTCCAGCTTCTTCGCGCCAATCAGTGTTGTGCTCCCATCATTCGGATCAATTTGCACAACTGCTATCCATGCAGGAGAGCTGAGTGTACTCTCCGGGTAGCTCTGGTAGTTATAATCACCGGCAATCAGGCACCAATAGAGATTCGGACGATCCGCATCCCAAACAGGCAGCGACGAGTAAAGGGAATTGCCATCCGCTGAACCAGTGACCACTTCGATGATATCAGCACTCTGCCAGTTCGGTGTGAGCGCATAAATCTCACCCTCTGTTGGCTGTACATCCGCTGTTGGATAGCTGACGATCTGGTTGTCCTGTACCACTATCGTGTTGTCGTTGTTGTCTAGGTAAAAGTAGCCGCCGCCGAAGGTACTATTGCCGGAAAGTGTACCCGCCTTCGTGGCTGAAATAATGTTGCAGTTTTCGTCAAATACCACCACCCAGAACTGAGATGCGGAGTAGTCCAGCGAGACGCCCACCATTTGATTCTGACTATTACAAACCATGTTCGGCGTGTATCCGAAAGGGTTGTACTGCTCAATAAGCAGAAGATTGTCATTAACAGGACCGTTGAGCGACACGGACTCAGAACACCAGCTGTCTTGGTGCGGACTCCCGAAGTCGTTCTGCGCCATCCACGGGTGTTGAGGTATTTCAGCATCGGCAAAACGATTCAGCGCACTCTTCGCAGCGGGGACATGGTGCAATTCTTCTTTTCTCATGGGGACTACATGATCGAATGGATTCATAGTTAAGCCTGTATTTTTATATTAGATTATAAATTCCACATCCCGATATTCAGGATTGGAATGTTCAAGTTTTAGATTAGACATTCATAATGATGTGTATATAGAGACTAGAAGTCGGTTATGGAATGTCAAGAATCGTTGGATGATATTGGAAAAATATCTTTTTATTTCTCTGATAAAGTTATTAAACGCATGATTAATTATAATCATTTTTGATTAGATGAATTTAATCGGATATATTCTGATTTTTTCCAAAATAATTATCCCGTTTAATAATCTACTTGGTAAAGAATAATTACATTGCATGTTGAAATAATGATATAAGGAAAAAGTCACATAAATAAACTCCTATCTTTAAATAATTACAACTCTTTTTTTGAGCAATTTTATAGAGAGAATTCTACTCAAAAAATCGACATATTAGAAACATTCATTTTACCTAAAGTACATATAGAAAAATTGATAATAATCAGACTCCAAATAAAAGAGAAAAATCATTAATTGAAGGAATTATCAATTCTTACAAGTCTGGTTACTATGGCAAATAAAAATATTAGGTAGTCAACATTGACATTAATTGCGAGATAATTATTTCTGTGTTTATTAACTGATTACTTAGCCATTGTTTTTATGTTGTTTATATACTGTTTAAGATATTCATCTCTGTTCGTCGTCAGATGACTAATACAATAGTTAGGATTCATCCCCCTACAAACAAAATTGTAGGCAGCGTAGAAGTTTTCGCGATACTTTTATCTTCGCCATTACATCCGGTACCAACAAGAAAGGAGAATTAGAATGGATAAACCAAAGGAGAAGAATATGAAAATTAATGTAGCATCTATAAGACAAGCGACATTCCTCTCTGAGTTTTCTCTTGATAGAGAAAGCGGACAGAGTATACAAGATTACTTGGCGAAAGAAATAGAACGTAGAATTGATTTGGTGAGAGAAAATATTATTTCCGCATCAGAAAATAAAGAAAAAAACACCCCATTGTTTTTTTCCTTACCTGAGTTTTTTTGGAACATAAAATGGAATACGCTCAAAAACAAAGATGAGCTATATCAACTCACTGATTATATGATGCATCATCTATCCGATGCACAGGAAAGTTTGATGAATTCCTTGCCCGAAAACGAAGTGGGTAAAATCATTCTGTTGGCAGGAACGGTAGTAGTCTTGGTAGAAACTAGCAAGGACGGGGTATTTGAACCGTTGAATTACTGTTTAATAAGCAATAACTTTAAAAAGAAAAATGATGGTCGATTTGAAAGGTCAATGTGGCCAAAGCGTACAACTTCACAGATTGATTTCGGTCTTAGAGATAAAGTAACTAATAATGGGTTTATATTTACCTTTACAGATGGATTAACTGTCGAAGTTCTAAACAAGACTCAGCATGTTGGTGAGCATGATAATAACATGAACTATGGTTTCTCCATCGATAACAATATAATTGACGACTGCCCGTTTAGTATTAACTTATGCCTCGATTATGAGACAGTTAAGCCAGGCGAACGCAATGATGAGCTTATTGAATCATCATCGAAAATTGATTTCCTGTTGGCTTGCGGTATGTCTCTAAGTCCAAATTACAAATATCCGCCCAGCGTGCGATTTGCTGTAAGGAATGACGGCATGAGAAACGGAAAGGTTGAATGCTTCTCAATCAAAGATAGACATTTATTTCAACAAGTTCCACAAAAAGAATTAAATACCCGTCTATCGATGGTGGAGCTCACTCTTTAAATAGATAATATAACTGCTCTTTCCTTACTACGAGTGAGAGAAGAGTACATGTCAGGTATAATTAACCGTTGCTGCCCCAGTCTTAGGCGGGCAGCATATTGTCATCACATCAAATTTATTTGGAATCTGGTCCCCCAATTGGTGGAACTCCTGAATGGAGGGTATAATACAACTGAGCAGCGCAATGTGGTGTTACGCTATATTTTACTGAATGGACATACGCTGGATCTCTCCCAATTTGTCCATCAACTGATTGAACAATCTCCGGAGCATGAAACGATGTTGATGACTATTGCAGAACAGCTTGAACAAAAAGGGCTTGAGCGGGGTATTGAGCAAGGTATTGAGCTAGGCCGAGAGAAAGGTAAAGTGGAAACGGCTCGCGCCTTATTACGACATGGAGTGAGTTTGGACATTATTGTCACCAGTACCGGACTGAGCCGGGATAAAATTGAAGCGTTAAAGCATTAAATTAATCTTCTCTTTCACTGTAAAATGCCGATATTCAAGATCGGCATTTTTGTTATTAAACTCAGATGGTCAGTAATTCAATATTATGTTTCAGATCCATTTTTTTCTTTAGCTAATCTATCCACCACTTCTTTAGCAAACTAATTGTCACTATCGGCATTTTCTAGCACCTGATAGATAACTTGTTTATGATAACCAATCCGTATTTCTGTTATGAGTGTGTACGATTAAAGGGTCGTAAATAGAGGTTGATATCGTATTATTTATATGAGACAACTTTATCTGAGATCCAACCGCAGTGACGAAATTCATTTTCACTATTCGGTCAGCGATCTTTATACGGACATGATTTGCATGGGATCAGGATGATGACTCATCATATAGGCCAAACTGCCGATAAAAGTAAAAGACTCTCCACCTTAACGGATGCGAAGCAATTTGCTCTGTATGCTCTTCCTGATTTTAATGAAGGCGGTTATTTCAAAGTTAAACACGCTTTTTTCCGTTTCGCTTTTTTCTCGCAACGGCCTCTCGCCGAATTTTTATTTTTAGAAGGATAAAAGTAAATGTCTTATATTCAATCGCATTTGAAGGAAGGGTGTTGGTTTACCCTTGGCGACAGTATAACTGAAAGAGGGTGGTATCAACCAATAGTGACTAAAAATTTAGGTCTAAAAGAATGGAAAAACTACGGAGTAGGGGGAACATGCATAGCCCAAAAAGATAAAAATGACAATTCAGCCATTTGTTTAAGATATGAAAAAATGGGAAGCAATCCAGATATTATTACAATATGGGGAGGGGTAAATGATTTTGGATTTGATTTTGGCTCCTATGGAGGGTTGGAAATAGGTGATTATAAAGATAAAACCCCATTGACATTTATTGGAGGTATGAAGTTATTAATGACCGGAGTTACCAAAAAATACCCATTAGCAAGAATAGGGTTTATTATAACAACGCCAATATCAGTACAAAGAGGTATGAACAGCAAAAACGCCAAAGGGTACTATTTATCTGACTATTGCAACGTTTGTCGGGAAGTTTGCGAAAAACATTCCATCCCATATCTGGATTTGTTAAAACAATCTGGATTCAATGAAGGAAATATCGATATTATGACCAGCAATAGCTTGGGCACCGTGTCCGATGGTTTGCACCCATCAAAAATAGGTATGGCCAGGCTTGCCCCAAAAATTTCAAACTTCATTTTATCTATTTAAGAGACAAAGAATGAGAATATTAACCATAGATTTATTAAAGATCGTTTCTATATTTTTCGTTGTAATTTCTCACGTTACTTTATTTTTCTTGTTGCGCGATGATAATGACGTGGTTTTGTATTTTCTTAGGCAGATCGGTCAGTTAGGGGTCTCATTGTTTTTTATGTGCAGTGGCTATTTCTTACTAAATAACAGACATGAAAAACAGGTGGATTACATCATTAATAAAGCCAAAGGGATATTAACTGTATTGTTGTTTTGGCTTATCTTTTATTATCTGTATGACACATATTTTATCAGTAAATTTACAACAGTGCCTAATACTAGTTTTTTAAATTATATTAATGTTAGTAGAACCACATCAGATGCCACCCATTTATGGTTTATATTTGCAATTGTCTCTCTATATATATTAACACCACTAATGCGTAACGCATTTAACGAAACAAACGCAAAGGGGATTATGAAAATACTTGTCATAATGCTTATAATTTCTAATCTTACATTGCTGAATGCACTAACAGATTACAAATTCTCTTTTTCACTAATCCCATTCAATATTTTGATTCCGTTCCAAGCTGAGGGTTTGATTAGTTTCTTGATAGGTGGATATCTAGGGCTAACGAAACCGCAAATAAAGACTTTTTCCTTTAAGCACATAATGCTTCTGGTATTTTTTATTATATCATTGATATCTTTATCAATCATTTCATCCAGGACAGGAATGGTCTTCTTTTATGGGAAGTTTTATAATATATTCCTTCAGGTTTCTTCGGTGTGCCTGTTTTTATTCTTGGTTAATTTGAACATCAACGAAATACCATTATTAATAGATGACATTAGTAAGAATATACTAGGCATATATCTTGTTCACAATATTTTTGTTATTGAAATACATAACGAATTTGTCCATAATTTATTTTTGGAGAAATTTAATTACATAAATATATATGTTTACATAATAGCCTATTCTTTACTGGCTTTTATCCTGTCATATATATTATGTGTTTTGTTACGGAAATCAAAAATAACATCAAAAATTATAACCATCTAACGTTATGGACAGGGAGAGCCGGTTTCTTCCAGTAATATCTTTTTGGCAGTAAGGTGTATTGGCTAAAGGAAGGCGTTTTACAATTATCACAAACCACACAATGGTTTGAAAAGTAAAACGCCTTATGAGACTCCTGTTGAAAAAATGAGAGATTAAAAATGCTTTGTCAGTCGAAGCCAGAGATCACACATCATATATTTTTATAATGAGTTCCAACACTATGAATCGTGATTGTATTTTCGGTATTATTTTGCGTGAAGGTTACTCTGTCTTTTTGACTTAGCCTCACACTAAATAAATTATTTGGCAATTTTTCCAAGTTACTGCCGCTTGCTGTACCAACACTTTTTGCTGCTGTAAGTGGATCGTTACCCTTTTGCACCTCTTTTACAAATGAACTATACTTTTGTTTTGCCGCACCGTCCATATTAGCAAATCCATTCCTGGCTCTGTTCTTTTTAAGTTCTTGAAAACTAACTCTCCATTTAGGTGGTTCTGTTGGGCCGGCCAAATAACCTATTCTGCCATCAGGTAACTTCTGAGGTGGTCGAAAGAAAGGTTTAGAAAGCTTTTTTCTCTCAATATAATTCTCTAATGATTTAGACTCTAACCCGTTGTAGAAGTTTTTTGAAAAAATCCTCCTTCCTAGTGAAGTTACAGCAGATAAAATAAATAAGAAATCAATTAATTTAAAAAATCTTGCGGCATTTGATTGTTGATTTTCCTCCAGTGGAATTTCCTGTGCCGCAAAAAAATAGAGCGCCAATAATTTATCGTCATCTAAATAATCACTCAATGGTTTATTTTCAAGATCAGGAATATTCCAGATGTTTTGAGGATATTCACCTTCAAAATCCAGTTCATTCTTGTAAAAACCATCTGCCATATCTTTAGAAATTTGATCGCCATTTTCACCTAATAGTGCAGATGAAAGATTAGACATATATTCTTGATAAATTCCCTCGGCAGTCTCTTTATTTTTATAATAGTCACCAGGAAGTTGAGACACATCATGAATACCACTTACAGCTAAAGCGTATGCTAATATTATTTTCTTAGCCCGATATTCAACTCCATGTGATGCTGTATACCCCTCATCTGTTTGCTTAAAGTTTAGTACACGTATTATCTCTCCTGCTATTTGCTTTTCAACGGGTTGATATCCACTTCTATCATCAGGTGTTAATTTTATATCCATTATATTTCTCCATTATGTTAGTGTTTATTGAGCTATGAATCTTCTGGCAGAGAACGCCTAAATTTATCGCGACTAATATAAATTTCAGTTTTAAATATAGGGTTTTCTCTGGCTTTCTAATCGTTAATTTCAATATAAAACTACTTTACATGAGAATTATTAGCAAGCTTTTATCTTGCCATTTTTTGTTGATTTTTTTCCAATTAAATCATTATGTTAAGATTAGTTAAACAAATAATAAAATG
Organism: Photorhabdus hindustanensis; assembly: GCF_002968995.1. Lineage (NCBI taxonomy): Bacteria > Pseudomonadati > Pseudomonadota > Gammaproteobacteria > Enterobacterales > Morganellaceae > Photorhabdus > Photorhabdus hindustanensis. The sequence continues at coordinate 247,948 of NZ_PUWT01000023.1, read as the reverse complement.
AGCGAAAGAAAAAAGAGAAGGCACCAAAGCCAAAAGAACTTGGAGAATAGGATAATCTGATGTTAACAGAACGTTTTTAAATGGTCTCAGCAGGTTATATAAATGTAAAGCAGTCATTAAACATGACAGAAAATAAGGAATTTATTCTTTTAATCCCTGTCTGACCTAATTACCGATAGAAAGGTGTTATCCGATGTTAAATAAAGCCCCGTGTAAACGAGGCTATTTCTGATATACAAAGTTATACAGGTTCCTTCAATACACCACGGTGTAATATCTCAAGTCCTACGGCGTGATATAACTAGCTTATCCTTAGGACGATTCACCCAATCGGAAGGTTTATTGTTGAAATTATCCGCAAGCAGATAAGACGGAGTTTTAGCTAACCAATCAGAGAGTGAAATATCTTGATAAACACCGTTATCTAGTACAATCAGCACTTGAAGATCATCATCGCCAATATTTTCGATATAGTGACCAAATCCCAGTGGCACGTAACCAACGTCGGTTGGCCCATATTTTGCGGTTTGTGCGTGTCCGTGGGAACTAAATACAGTCATACGTCCTTTACCTGAAATGTAGTATTGCCACTCGTTGGCATTAGGGTGCCAATGTAGCTCACGTATTGCGCCAGGTTTGATGGTCTCTATAAGGCCGGTGATCGTTGTAGAAATAGGAAATTCCTTCGATGATGCTCGATAAACACTCCCTGCGTCGTTCTCGAAGAAGGGTTTGCTCTTCAAGAGTTCATAACGGTGGGTGAGTGGGGCATCGTTCAATCCGCCATCGTCAGCAGGTAGGGGAAGTTTGGGCGGGATAGCGCCCCCGACGATGTAAGCTTCACCCTGTTTAATTTTAGAAAAAACGGATGCCGGCATGTTGACACTTTTCTCAAGCACCTCTTTCGGCATATGGGTTATCCAATCAGTGATGCTGAAAGTGCCAAATTCTGAGAAATGCCCATTATCAAAAGCCAGAATAAAATGTGCGCCATCCCCAAGCGCCTGAATAGAATGACCATGACCTTTGGGAAAATACCATATATCTCCGGGGCCAAAATCAGCTACTTCACTTTTGCCCTCCGGATCGATAATGGTAATACGTGCATGACCTTCAAGCATATATGCCCATTCAGCGGCAACAGCATGCCAATGAAGTTCACGCACGCCACCCGGCTCAAGTAACATATCAACACCGGCAATCCCTTCAGATATCGGGAATTGTTCTACCGTGGCTTCCCGCGCCCATCCATTTTCCAATATCCGTTTTTTGCTATCGGTGAATTTATATTTATACAAACTTTTGGCATTTATTGGCGGTTTATTCTTGCCAGCAGTGGTTGTATCGTGTTGTTCATCAGCAACAGCGGCTTTAATCATACCGCCCATGCTAGCGGCGGCCGCGCCAATTGCGGACGCCTTCAAGATATCACGACGAGAGAACATATTTATTGCCTCCAAGTAAAATGGGTACCAGCAGGAATAGTTGCAAGCTGATATCTATTTGTTTGGTTTTTTTAAGTTAATGGTTGTCACGAAAGGAAAAATTAGAAGTGACTGATTAAGCATAGTAGAAAATGAGTCGTCTAGGAGTTAGCTTGGAAATCGGGCAGAGGCGAGATGTGGCGCGGCAACTTAAATCCGGTAACAAAGGTTGACATTAAAATCATTTTGGTTACTATTGTTACCGTTGGTTGCTTTGACCAACTGTGTTCTTTAAAAAAGTGAGACTTAAAAGGAGTATTGTCTATCGCGTATCACAAAAACAAAGAGATTAATGTGGCTATTGCCTATGCCGTGTCTCAAGGCTGGGCCTACGTGAAACGTAAAGGCAAAGGCCATGCAGTCAGGATTTTACGCTGTGGCAGTGAAGATAAATGCCACCAAAAATCAGTTTGGGGAACACCTGATAGCCCTTAAGACCACGCGAAAGACATAATCTCATTAGTCGATAAATGCAAATAATATCAAGGCCGTCAAACGGCGGCCTTTTTATCGAAGTCTCACTTCTCAATCATAGGAAAGTAGATATGAGAAAATACAGTTTTAGCATTGTGGTAGGCGGAAAAAAAATCACTACTGACGATGATTTGTTTGATATATCAGATGCTTTGTATGAAGCAGGATGCAGCGATGCCCACCCTGCTGCATACAATGGTACATTGTACGTTAATTTTACCCGCAACAGCGAAAATTACGCAAAAGCCGTCATGTCTGCAATAGCTGGTATTGAATCGGTTTCAGGTTTAATGTGTCTATCTGTAGATATTGGTGATGTAGTTAGCTTAAGTGATGCGGCTGAACTGGCAGGAACCACCAAAGCCGCTTTATCTCGATACAGTAAGGGTAGCCGTGGAGCAGGTGATTTCCCTACGCCTCTTCTGCGCGTGGATAGCAGTCGCCCGTTATGGTCCTGGACGGATATTGCTGAATGGCTCGCAAAAAACAAGATCATCGACAATGAGTTGGTAGAACAAGCCCGTATTACCGGTTCCATTAACACAGCTCTATCCATCCGAAACACTAATTCAATGGATGTCATAGTTCAATTTATGAACGCATTAAACAATAACTTAAAGGCAATAACTGCATAGTTAATAACATGCCTTTAAAACGATGAGTCTCACTATTATTGGCCATCTTAATGATGGCTCAGACCGCTGACAAACCTCGTTGAAAATAACGAGGCTTGTTCCTTAGAAACCTGAATTCTAGAGAAAACCAGAAACAATTCTGGTTTTCCCGGGGTTGGGAAGAAAAAGTGTTATGACTTCATTTACTCTTTTTTGCCAGAGTAACGGCGAACGTATTTCATAATGCAGTCAAGTTTTTCGCAGGTTTCCTGCCATTCTCTTTCTGGTTTGGAATCTCTGACCAATCCTGCGCCAGCTTGGAGCCAACTGCGTCCTTGATGCTGATAGAGAGAACGCAATACCAGCGCCGCGTCCAGTTTACCTGAGCTATCTAATAACATGACACAACCGCTATAAAGTCGGCGTGGTTCACCTTCGTAACGTGAAATTGCTTGTAAAGAAGGTTTTTTGGGTATCCCCGAAGCGGTTACCGCCGGGAATAGGGCGATAAATGCATCCCAACGATTTTTGTCTGTTTGCAGTAATCCTTTTACCCGTGATGCCAAATGTTGTACCGAACCCCGTTTACGAATCGCCATAAACTCTGATACACAAAGTGTGTCAGCCTGACAAATCGACGCCAACTCTTCTAATGCCAATTTGGCCGAAACAGCATGCTCGGAGATCTCTTTCGGGTCAGAAAGCAAATCTGCTCTCAACCGTTGATCCTGATCTTTATCATGTGTCAAGGCTCTGGTTCCAGCCAATGGTTGTGTACTGACCCAACCTGAACCATCTGCTTCAACCACTGTTTCTGGGCTGAAACCATAAACAGAGAAATCTTCATCCCGTAAGAAGAAGGAGCGGGCAGGTGTGTTAGCCTGACGGCCTAACCAGTAACTGTGTGGCATATCAATACCTGAACCAAGTTCAACCCGACGTGACAGGATCACTTTCTGGTAATGGCCCACGGCAATATCCTTAACCGCATTGGCGACGTTATCCTGATAATGCTTCGCCGCGTCTGGCTGATTAATGATTTCCATATCTTCTGTACATGAGAAAACCGGTGTGCCTAATTGATCAGCCTGGCGAACTTTCTCACTCAATATGGCGAGTTGACCTTCTTCGAGCGTTCGTATCAGAACCTGTCCTTGAGTTATGCGTAATTCATGTTGTGGAATAGTGATTTTTATTAACGCTTCGTTTTGTTGTTCTAATGGCAGCCCATATGTCATATGAGAGAATTCAAATAACGTTCTTCCATAGGCCCGCCAATCCTGAATGGGAAGGGCATTAAGCGCCTGTTCAAGTTTTTGGCTCAATGTGCTGATATCGTATGGATGACGATTACCTTGTGAATCAATCAGTTGTCCTGATGCATCCGCACTGATGGTCGCTGCGCAGCCTATCCCCAATGACCATTCACCTTTTACCTCATAGAGCATATAAGGTTGTGCCTCGTCATCTGAAAGCAAATGCGTAATCAAATCTAGCGGAGTGCTGGTAATAACAACCGTTTGTTCATGATATTGCTGCATTGGACAGCCATGTTCCGCTTGTGCCATCTGTACCAAACGGCGTTTATCAATTTTTCCCACTGTAGTTAACGGCCAAAAGGTGACAAACAACCATTGGTCAGGAATTTTATGACGCTGAACCCCTCTCTGCTGTAGAAATGCCTCTATCTGCGCCGGTTCTGGTTGATTGCCGTTGTTAGGTAAACAGGCACAGATTCGTTCACCCAACAGCTCATCGGGCACAGAAATGACAACGGCATCATCAATGTCAGGGTGTTGCAGCAACAAGGTTTCAACTTCCTGGGTCGAAATTTTCTCACCACTGCGGTTAACCTGTTCTTTAATTCGGCCCTCAACGATCAGATTGCCATCTGAGGTCATACGAACCAGATCACCGGTACGATAGAACCCATCGGTGGTGAAAGCCACGGTATTATGCTGCTCTGCACGGTAATATCCCGTAATGGTGTAAGGACCTCGTGTAATAAGTTCTCCTACCTCGCCAGGTGCTACAGATTGCAAATTGGCATCAACAATTTTGATCTCATCTTCTTCTGATAACGGCCGCCCTTGGGTATTAATGATGACCTCATAGGAATCATCCAATCGGGTATAACAGAGTAATCCTTCCGCTGTACCAAACACCTGCTGCAAAGGCCCAAGGCGTGCTATTACCTGTTCCGCTAGTTCTGGCGTCAACCTGCCGCCTCCCACTTGCAAACAGCGTAGGGATGAAAGATCGCTTTGTTCCCAGTCGCGGGCCTGTTCCCAGAGCCGTGCCAGAGCCGGTACTAATGCCAAATGGGTCACTTTGTGTTGCTCGATTAACGGCATAGCCTCATCACAACTGGCGGTATCGCTCAGAAGGACACTTCCGCCTTGGGAAAGGGTACCTAAAATACCGGGACTGCCTAACGTGAAGTTATGTGCGACAGGCAGTACGGCCAAATAAACACTTTCCGTATTTACCGCACACAGACGGGCTGAGAGCACAAAATCATAGGTATAGGCGTCGTGAGTACGGGGAATTAATTTCGGTGTACCGGTCGTTCCCCCTGAAAGCAATAAAACAGCAATATCACCATAGCTTGGACCAGGAATATTGACCGGTTCATCATCAATGGATGCCAATGCGGTAAATTCTTCCGCTTCTCCGTCAACAATAATTTGTTTCAAATCGGGACAAGATGCCGCAATTTCTCGTGCCATTTCCCGGTAGTCAAAATCATGGATGCAATCGGGAATAATGTAAGCAACCGGGCGAGCAATCTGGCAAAGGGCATGAACGTCATGTGTCCGCTGTGTCGGCATTAATAACACCGGGTGAGCGCCTAACCTAAACAGGGCAAAACAGGTAACGACAAAAGAGATACGGTTAGGCAGTTGTACCATAACGTTATCTCCACGACGGACCCCACGACGAAATAGTCCGCTGGCTAATCTCTCTGCGGATTGGTGCAATTCACGGTAAGTTAGTTGTTGTTCTTGACAGATCAGCGCTGTTTTATCGCCCCAAATACCAGCCCACCCGGCAAGTTGTTGGTCTAGCGTTTTGCCATTCCAAAGATAGTCTGGCGTCAAAGTAAGTGTTTTCCCTGGAATAGAAAAAGGTGCCATTATGCAAACTCCTGTACATATTGTATAAATTGTGTAATGTGACGAATAAAACTTTCAGGTTCTTGAGTAATATAAAAATGGTCGCCTACAACCTCCTTGTAGCGATATGAAAGATGTTGCTCTCCGTCTGCAAGCCATTGCCGCCACTGCTGAACTTCTATCGCAGAAGCCTCTTTGTCTTCACTGCCATAAAGCAGCAATGTTGGTGTTTGCAGTTTTACAGCGTCAGTCTGAATGGGCCGGTAATAACGTTCGGTAGCAAGAAAATCGGCCCGTAGCATCGGTAAGAACAGCTCAAGCAAGCCGGGATCTTCTCGCAAAATCGGGCTACAACCGCCGATATCAATCAATTGTTCAAGAAACTCATGATCAGGCAACCCGCTCAATTGGCGGCGAGATTGAAGATGAGGCGCATGGCACCCCGAAAGTACCAGCGCCTTGGGTGAACAACTTTGTTGCTCAAGGCGTTGGCAAGTTTCAAAAGCAACTTGTGCTCCCATACTGTGACCGACAAGTATCAGGTTCTCTCTCTGTGCGGGGGTGAATGACGCCATCAAGTCAGAAAGTGATTGCGCCAATGGAGCAATACTGGCAGCAGCCTTTTCCGCCATGCGGCTGTCACGTCCGGGGTAAATTACCAATGAAGCCGCTATATCTAAATTTTTCAGTGTGGACCAGTGGCGGAATGCACTGGTACTGCCCCCAGCAAAGGGGCAGATTAACAACGTGTATTTGGGTTCGCCGTGAGTCGTCAGACACGGACGAATCATCGGATGTGTAGGGAGTGCCCACGTCATCAACATTCTTCCTCAGTTAACATCAATTTTGCTGGCTCAATCCAAACAGGGGACGGTAAATCCTGAGTAATAGGCTCTCCCATAATGCGCAAAATTTGTTGCCATAAACCAGCTAACCGCAGTTGGTAATCGTAAGCAAAAGCAGGCGGGCAGGGGGCGCCGTTCAATACAGAACTCAAAGTATTGAGTAGCAATGCCACACCTTTAGCACCATCACATTCAAATGCCGTCATCCAGTTTTTCGTCGCTGGACAAAGGATTTGTGATGTTGTCTGGTGCAAATAGTTACCATCCGGCTGACAGGCATTCAGGTAGAGGCTTTGTTTGTTATTCAAATGATCAGGCGCATGAAGAACGGGTGTCCAAATAACCGGCCCATAACTGGCTTCCTGTGTCAGATAACCGACAGGCCAGATTAGTGTCATTTTATGCATCACCAAATTGTGCATATCTGGATCTCTCGGGTCCAAGTAGGATTGCACGTTTAACGTTACGGTTGTTCTTGCGAAGCTAAGTTCAAAACAGTGAAACGCATTGCTTCGCTGACCAACATAGACTATCTCCATCTGTTCCGGACAGTGACATGCCTGTAACAACAGATCGAGCGCGGAAAATAGCAATTGGCGACTGGTTGTCAAATAACCACTTACCGGACGCTGCTGTGATAAGTGACTAACTTGCCGTGCCGCGTGTAACCAACTTCTTCCAGCATGGCATTGGCTATAAAAGCTATTTACCCAAAACACTGCATTATGTTTTTTGGCGGTTAATTGATGTCTTTTGATGGCCTCTGCATCAAGGGGATGTTCCTGAATGACAGAAATTCCACGAGCCAAAAGTGCTTGAGTGAGCCGATCACCTTTGCCGCCAATCACCTCTGCCCGTATTACCACACAGGCAATATCAATATCATCTGGTAGCTCATCCAATGAGCGGAATAGTGGCACATTAAAATCACGAGCAAGTTGCTGCGAGCGAGCACTGCCCTGAGCCAAAATGCCAGCTAGTTCCAGACCAGACTGAGGTTGTAAGAATGCATTAAGATATAATTCGCCAAATTTCGAACCGACAATCAGAACCCGCCGTGGCTTTATCATATGTTTTCCTTAACAAAATTAGTGGTTGATACTGAATTCAAGATATCTTTCAGACAAGTAACCAATAAACCAACATGTTCATGTTGGAATAGGGTGTAATGGTCGCCCGCAAGTTGCGTCACATTGACCGGACCAAAAGCCTGCCAGCCCAGATCGCTTGAGGCGATGGTGGTTGGATCGAGATAATCCATAAAATCAGGTAGTGCCTGTGCTGCCCGAATAAGCCAGAAAGGCTGTGAAGTCTGCGGTGGACAGTAGTCAAGCAATGCATTCAAGTTATAGCGCCATACGTCATAAAGTGCGGTCAGCGAGCTATCAATCTGTGCAGATTGTGGCAAGGCATCGTGCAATGCATTAAGGAAAGTTTCCGTATCAGCAGCGATAACATGATCATCCAGAGTCAGACTTGGGAATTGTCCCTGCAAATCGAGCAGGAAATAACGATGACAAAATGTTTCATCCAGCGTCAGATCAGTGCGGACATTTGGCGCAAAGCTGTCAATTAGGATGCATTGAGAAACACGTTCACCCATCGCTCGCAATTGATGAGCCATTTCATAGGCCACCAATCCACCAAAAGACCATCCTGCCAAAGCATAAGGACCTTGCGGCTGGAAAGCACGAATTTGACTGATATAGTCAGCCGCCAACGCTGCCACGGAAGGGGTATCTGTATTTAAATTATCCGGGGAAAACGCCAGCCCAATCAGGCGTTGGTCGCCGAAATTGGCCGCCATATGGCGATACCCCAACAGATGTCCACCAATAGGATGCACAATAAATAGTGCCGGTTGCTCAACACTTCCCTTGTTCAATATCACTCCTTGGCAAAGGCTTTCTGGCTGATGTTCAATAAATTCAGCCAATGAGTGTACGGTATCGTAAGTTTGTAGCAGGCTGAGTGGGTATTGACGGTTAAACGTCTGATTAATTTTTACCATTAACCGCACCGCCGCCAGAGAATCACCGCCTAGCGTAAAGAAACTCTCATGCACACTGATAGCTTGTTGTGCCAATACCGATTGCCAAAGGTCCAACACAGCTTGTGCTGTCACACTGAGAGCAACGGATGATACTGGATTGACTTCCTGTACTTCCCCAACCAAGGCCGCTAATGCGCGTCTGTCAATTTTACCGTTGTCTGATACGGGTAGGGTATCGAGAATGATAAAGCGCTGTGGACACATCCAAGCAGGTAAGGTCTGCTGCAACCAATGCGGCAGAACCGGTAAAAGTTCTGTAGATAGCGGTGCTTCATCAGATAAACGCACACCCGCGACGAGTTGCAATGCGCCGTTTGACGTAGTATGTGCAAACGCTAACGCTTGTTGTATATCCGGGTGCTCACATAAGCGGTGTTCAATCTCGCCTAACTCAATCCGGTAGCCACGAACTTTAATTTGGTGATCGTTGCGCCCCAAGAATTCAATATTACCATCTGGCCGCCAGCGCCCTAAGTCACCGGTGCGGTACAACCGTTCACCGGTTTGAGGATGAGTAATAAAGGCTTGGGCAGTTTTTTCTAAATCAGCCCAGTAGCCTAGTGCTAACCCTTGTCCACCAATATAGAGTTCCCCCGTTACCCAGACCGGGCAGGGTGAAAGCGTTGCATTGAGCACATAGAAAGTCTGATTAGCCAGTGGTTTTCCATATGGGATGCTGCGCCAGTTTGGATCAACCTGAGCAATAGGATAGGCAATAGACCAGATTGATGCTTCGGTTGCACCGCCCAAACTGAGAAGATTCAACGCAGGGTGAAGGGCAGATAATCTTTCCGGCAAACTGGTCGGTATCCAATCACCGCTCATCAATACCCAACGCAGGCTATCCAAAGAATGTGGATAATCTCTGGCATACTCCTCAAGCAGTTGTACAAATGCTGGAACAGAGTTCCAAACAGTGACCGATTCTTGCTGTAACCACGTCAATAATTTGTCGGGTTGTCGGCTGTCACCGGGAGAAGGAATAACCAGTTTGGCCCCGCAACTTAAAGTACCGAACAGATCATAAACTGAAAGATCGAATGTCAATTCTGAGATTGCCAGCACGCTATCATGTTCATTGAGGGCAATACGTTGGTTAATATCAAGGATGGTATTAACGGCTCCTTGGTGATCTATCATCACGCCTTTCGGTTTGCCAGTAGAGCCTGATGTGAAGATCACATAAGCTAAGTCCTCAGGACAGGCAGACAAGCGCTGCTCGCCGGTATTTTTCGGCAAGCAGTTAAGTAATGTTTCATCCAGCGCGGTAACCTGTACACCATCAGGCCAACTCATCTGTTGAGCAAACTTAGGTTGAGTTAATACAGTATCAACTTCTCCTGATGCCAATAGCTGATGAATGCGCTGTTGCGGGTAGCTGGCATCAATAGGCAGATAAGCCCGTCCCGCCAATAAAATCGCTATAACCGCGACAACCTGTTCCCAACCCTTTTCCATCACCACGCCAATCAGAGACGAATGCTGATTTTCTTGCGCCAGTAAATGGTCAGCCAATGCCAGACTTTGTGACCACAAAGTGCGGTAATCGATTTGACGGTGAGCATCGACTACGGCAGTACGTTGTGGGTAGCGGTTTACCGTCTGTTCAATTAACGAACAGAGCGTATGTGGCGGAAAACCATTCTTTGTCGCATTACTGTTTTGGCACAAAATCCGATCATTTACCGGGAGCCACTCTGGAAGTGGGACATTCCATTGGTAATCGGGTTCAAGCAAGGCGGCGACGCTAGCCTGATAATGGGCAAACATGTTTTCTGCGACTTGTGGCTGGAACAGTTGCGGTAAAATTGCCCATTGAATGATAACGCCACCATCTGAGCTGGAAATCAGCATACAGTCGAGATAAACATGCGGTGTTTGCGCACCGAAAAGATTCAGCGTTCCCAACCCTGATGGCCCTTGACCCGCAGTACCGGTTGTATCGTTGAACACGATCGGCATACCGGCGTTCAGATTGTGACGGTGCTGATTTTTCTCTCTGAGTACTAATTGACCGTCAAATAGAGCATGTTGCAGATCAGCTAACCACTGTTTCTGAATCCGACTTACCGAGTCACTGAATCCTGTGCTGTTGCGTAAATCCACTTCCAACAATGACGTGGTAGACAAATTCCCCACCAACGTATCGCAATGTTGTGGCATTAACAGTCGGTTGCCATGCAGGACATTGATAGTGAAATGCTCACTGTTGCTCCATACCGCCAGAACATGGGTGAATAACGTCAACATAACCTGTGATGGGGACACTCGGTATTCTGCTGCGCGTTGTTGCAAACGCTGCCATTGTTGCGGATTGATACATCCCGTCAGACATTGTTGATTAAGCTCTTGTGACTGATGATCTTTTAACGGCAACTCCGGTGCATCAGGCAGATAAGGTAAGCGATTAAGCCAATATTGTCTGCTTTGTTGCCAGGCTTCCCCTGTTTTCTCATCATCCAGTGCTTGAATATAGTCACTAATAGTCGCGGCCGGTGGTTCTGGCTGCCAATTGGGCTCCTGATACCCGCGTTGCAAATCACTTAGAATTAACGTCAGACTTTTGCCATCAGCGACTAACAGATCGATAGTCAAATGCAATAGATGTGTCCGGTCATCAATATGATATAGCGTCAAATCAAACAGCGGCCAATTATCACTAGGAACACCTTTAGTGCGCAGAATATCGCGGGCATCAGCGAGCTTTGTTTCGCATTGAGCAGGTATCATGTCACGGCAGTCGATTACCGTCGGGGTATAGCAGGGAACTTCCGACAGAATATGATATTGCCCATCCTTCACATAGCCACGTAATTGCAGATGATGGTTGATTACACGGTTCCAGGCAGTAGTGAAACGAGGCAGATCAAGATTATTGATAGCCAGTTCAGCATAGAAATGAGCGATACCGTTACCAAACTGGAACAGTTGGCTCTCGCCCAACCAATAAGCATATTGCAACGCAGTAAGTGGAAGTGTTTGCTCCGATGCTGGTTTAGTCTCAAGTGGAACAACCTGTGTAGCTAGTGTTGTTTCAACTGTTTCAATTGTCCGCAAAGTACGGCAAAACTCGCTCAACTTAGGATGTTCAAACAGTTGTTGCAGATTTGCCTGTTCATAGCCCTGACGACGCAATTGCACTACCATCCGGGTAGCAATTAAGCTGTCACCGCCACTCTGGAAAAAGTCACTGTGGCGCTGTATTGGCTGAGGAAGCAGTGAACACCAGAGCGCGATAACCTGCTGTTCTATATCATAGAACTGGTCATCCGCCGTTTCCGGTTGCGCTGTTTCCGAAGTTGATGACTGTGCCGTGCTCTCTTTAGCGGTCACGATCAACGGCAATTGTTCTTGCTGTTGAACATGCAATGAGTAAGGCAAAGCGGAAAATTGCGCCGCTATTTCACTGACATTAAGCCGTACTTGCCGTTCAGCACGCGCCAGAATCAGTTGTTGATGCAGTTCTGGTCCATCTTGTCCCGGCCATTCCAATGAAACCCGATAGCCGGATTTTTCCAAGCACTTACGCCAACCCGCAAGCGCCATCAATGCACTGTCGCCGCGATCATCACTCCAGGCATTAATACCTTCAATAAATCCAACACTAGCGAGTTGCATAGCGCTTTCACGTTTCGTTGATTCAATAATCAGCAGCCATCCACCGGTTTTCAGTAATCGTGACAGACGCTGTAAGGTGTTTTGCAGATGGGTTGCATCATGCAACACATTAACCGCCATAATCAGGTCGTAACCGGATTCTGGATGCTGGCTAAAATCAATACGCTGATTAATATCGAACAGAGCAAATTTTACGGTTTCGCCATAATGATTGAGCAACTGGCGTGCATCATCCAGGAATAGCGGCGAAACATCGGTAAAGTGATAGCTTTCAATCGATTGTGCATTATATTCAAGTACCTTCGCTGAGGTTGCACCGGTTCCTGCGCCAACTTCCAGCATGGTGAAATGATCAGATACTTGATTCAATTGCCGGATAATTTCAGCGGCAGTTTGGTTCAGACACCGCAACGCGGGATTCTCGCTATAGAGGCTGGCAGTGGTCTGTTTATCGGCAAACAGCAGTTCCAAAGCATTACCTCGCCCGGCAAGCAGGGCGTCATGTTGCTCGATACATGTCGCGACATAACGGCTAATGGTTTGACACCACACTGCGTCGTCCAGCTTTGCCGTAGGAGAAGGAACATGATTCAGCGGTTGCAAACAGCGGTATCCACCAGCGGTTTTTTCAATAAATCCTTGGTTGTTTAATAACGTCAACCATTGGGTAAGAAGACGCTGATACTGTGGCGCAAGTTGTAAACGTTGTTCAATCTCTTCACGAGAGTGATATTGCTGAGGAGAAGTGAACAAGTTGTGGCGCAGTAATGTCTGGCTCAAGCCGAGTAATGCTTGCTGTTCAATGTATTGCCAAGAGCGTTCAAACGCCTGTTGTTCGGTTAACTCAGGCAGAGGTAACAGATCGGTGTTTATCGCCTGTGGTTCTGATAACTGTAATGGCAGATTATTTTCCGCCACCAGCCATACATTATAACCTTGCGTGTCGTCCTGACATGGTTGAATTTCTGCCAGTCGGATTTCAGGTTTAGCACGCAGATATTGCTCGGCCTGACGCAATTCAGGTTGTTGCGGCCAGAAATCATAACGTGCATGGCCAGAAGGTGGTGTATGAAGATCATAATGTTCTATACGGTCAGATTGTCGGCAAATTTGCACTAACAGCGCGCTATAAGCAGCAAACAGTGCTTCAATAACTCCCGACGCCAATACGTCATCCATGCAGTACCAGTTAAACAGTAGATCACCATCCACTTCCATGACCTGATGATCCAGCCAGACTTGCGGGGTTTGACTCAGCACAAAGACCGGATCGCCCAGTAACTGGGTGATGGATTGTTTGATAGCGACGCCTTCTTGCGCCATTCCTAACATGCTGGTGAAAACCACCGGCGTCAGCGGTTGTCTGCTATGGGCTTCACCATTTTGTTGGCGGCCAAGTTCTCGCAATACCTCAACACCATTGACATAGTTATGGCTCAGTCGTTGCCATAACAAAGCTTGGGTTTTCTCCATGCTGGCACGCAGGGAAGTTGTCTTGCGTAAGTCAAAATCCATCAACATGACGGAGGTAAAATCACCAATCAGATCTTGAACCTCTGGATGGAAAGGTTGCCGGTTAAAGAATGTCAGATTGAGGGTAAACAACGGATGGCGGCTGTACCATTCCAAAGTATGAGCAAACAGCGTCAACAGACCGGCAGAAGGAGTCACTCCCCATTGTTGCCAACGTTGTTTAAGCATTTGCCAATCAGATTGTGCTAATCGACCTTCATAAGTTGTGAATTGTGGCTGACTACGCTGAGGTAGTTGTGGATTCAACGGCAATCTTGGCGCCGGAGGCAACGAAGGTAATTGTTCCTGCCAGTATGCCCATGATGTTCGCCACTCTTTACTTGCCCGTTGAGCCTGTTCCGCCATCACATAGTCACGGAAAGTAAATGCTTGTGGAGCCAATGGTTGCTGGTGATAAGCGCGTTGCAAATCGTCCATCATGATTCGGAAGCTTTGTACGTCAAACTGCAACAGATCCAGATTCATATGTAAGCGACAGTGCGCATTCGGTAGCAGAGAAACAGAAACTTCAAACAACGGCCACTGTTCTGCTGGAGGAACCTGATAAGAAAGTGTATGGCGACGCTGAACCAATGCCTGTTCACAAGCTGTTTCATCCAGCATACGCAAATCATCTTGCGATAAAACATACCAAGGCGTTTCAGGCAAAATTCTTTGCTGTCCATCTTCATCCACTATCATGCGCAACATGCCATGACGCTGGATCAAAGCATTCCATGCCTTCTCAAAACGCGGAATATCAAAACGATCCAGTGTCAGATCCCACTCAAATAAGACGTGACACGCAACACCGCCAAAATCAATAGCCTGAGTACGACCAATCCAGTAAGCATGCTGAATAGGGGTCAGAGGGAATGGAGCATGACGTTGGGCGTTGTCAATAATGATCTCAGGCTGATAACAGGCTACTGGTTGTTCAGGTAACGCGTCGCCAATAAGCCGATTAAGCCCCTCTAAAGTCATATTCTGATAAGCCAACTCGGCAGTTAGTCTGAAACCAAATTGCTGGTGGATCACCGCATTTAGCTCTAGGAACAGCAGGGAATCCAAACCAAATTGCAGTAAGTCTTGTTGCGGTTCCAAACGTTCAGGCTGTTCCAACCGTAACAACGCAGCGATACGTTGACGCAACCAATAGAGCCGTTCTTCTTCATCCTGATACCGCGTGTTATCGACAACGTGCGAAGAAGTCAGCGTTGTAGTTGTAATGTCAGCCTGTAAACGACGCAGAATATCAGGATGATGCTCATCCAACCGTATTGCCAGATAGCAAGGAGATGCACTGCGCAGAGATTGATTAAAATGCCAGATACCTTCATTGACGCTGAACGGCAACATGCCATCTTGTGCCAGTTTTTCCACTAATCGCTGGTCGCGGGCCATACCAACGCCACCCCAAACACCCCAGACCAGCGCTTTTACCATCAATGAATCCGGTGCCGTCAGAGCCAAAGACTCCAGGTAAGCATTGGCAACGGCATAGGCACCTTGTCCTTGAGCGCCTAACATTGATGCGGCAGAAGAATGAAGCAACAGATAGTGTGCATTATGTTGCTTAAGGGCAGTTTGCAATGCCGATGCACTCAGCGCTTTTACTGATAACATCTGTGACAGACGTTGAGGTTCAAGTTCTGCCAACCTCGTGTGATCAGCGATACCCGCCGCATGAATTGCCCCGGCGATACCATCCTCTTGTGCCAGCGTCCGCACTGCATTTAACATGGCTGGCGTATCAGTAACATCAACTTTAATCCAGCGTATCTCACATTCAGTATTCAGTGATAACTCTTGAACAAAAGCGTCCCAATCCGCATGTTGACGACGGGCAAATACCGCAATTCTACGTGCGCCTTGGGCCAACAACCAACGGATGGAAATCTGACCAACTCCGCCCATTCCCCCGGTTACGATATGCCAACCCTGATGGGGAATCGACATCGGCTGTTGAGAGAACCGCAATGGTTGACGTTGTAAAACCGGTACAGAGACTTGATTGCCGCGTACTCTCAGCCAACGGTTACGTTCACTCAAATAACCAAGCGCTAATGACAAAGCATCAGCATCATTGATATCAGCAATATCAATCGCTTGAATACGACGATGGGGATATTCTTCAACTGCGACACGCAACAACGCCCAGACAGCGTATTGAGCTAGGTTGATATTCTCTGGTGATAAGGTGGTTTCCGGTTGAGCGCAACAGGTGACAACGGTTAGTGATGTCGCTTCATCACGTTTTAATTCGGTAATAACCTGATTGCATAATTCAAGTACATCATTGCCGGTAAGCAGTAATAAGATGTTTCCGCTTTCTGGCTGTAAACGAATACCCGCCTGATGCCAACGATTGACCACTTCGTCATTTGTAGTTGAAGAACAGAGAGCATATGCCGTTGAAGATCTTGGGATATCTATGGTGTTTATTGTACGCCAATGTAGGGCATAGTGGGTATCAGGGCACGGTTGTGGCGCCGGAAGCCATGAGTTGACCACAGCTGGTGTTGCCACAAACTGGCGCGGCAAATCGCAACGAGCGCTCAACAGGGCAAACAGACGCTCACCGGCATAAATCAAAGCCGGGAAAACAGTGAGTAAACTTGCCTCTAATAACCGGCGTTTGGCATAAGGCAGAGGACGCTCAGGACGATACATTTTACTCGCCGTTGGCCCAGAAATTTCCCGGTAATAACCTTGCTGGACGCAATAGGTTAATAATTGTTCCAACAAAGGACGCCAACAAGGTTGCAGTCGGCCAGCCCGAATCGTGTCGGTGGCCCCGAAACCTTGTTCAGCATCACGCCCATGACATTGATATACCAATGCATCGGTATACAACACGCGTAGTGTTACAGCATCGGAGTTTTGCTCAATGGCAGGATCGAGAAGAGCATTTACATCAAGTCCAGCATTGATATTGGTTGTGGGCGGCACAGATTTGGTAGCAGGGAAACGGTAATGCTGTTCATCAAATGGATAAAGCGGCGCGTGGCATTTTTCCCCAGTGATGGGGAAAAGATGCGGCCAATCAAGATGCACACCAGCACAGTAAAGTTGCATAAGCGCCGTTTGCTGTGCTGTCTCTGGAGAGCTTTGACGCTGTACGCCAGCAATCCAGGTTTCCTGTGGCAGACTGATGCGCCGCCCGATGCCGGTTAATTGTGCATCAGCCCCCATCTCCATAAATAATGTCGCCCCTTGCTGGCGGGCAAATTCAACAGCCGGGTAATAACGTACAGTCTGACGCATATGGTTACGCCAGTAGTCCGGTGAAGCCAATTGTTCAGCCGTTGCAATATTAGCTGTCAGGGTAGAAATCAGCGGAATTTCCCCCAATGCAGGTTGCAACTGGCTACAACGCAGAGAAAATGCCTCCAGTACGCCATCAAGCATGGCTGAATGTGCTGCACAAGCAACATTAAGACGCTGGCAACGAATCTGCTGTTGCTCCAGACGTTGCGCCAAAGTAGCAATTTCCGTCTCTGTACCGGCCCAAACCCAGTGTTGTGGGCCATTGCAAGCCGCCAGATCTAATGTCAGCGAATGAACAAACGGAAACACATCTTCTTCATTGGCAAAAACCGCCAGCATTGCCCCCCCTTGGGAACAACTTTGCATCAGTTTGCCTCGTACCGCTACTAACGGCATCACCTGTTCAGGTGTGAAAATCCCGGCAACAACGGCAGCGGCAAACTCGCCAACCGAGTGCCCCAGAACATAATTAGGCTTCAATCCAAGAGCCAGCCAATGTGCCGCCAGTGCAATTTGATGCGCCACAATTGCCGGTTGTGCGTATTCGGTAGTGGCTAATGCGGCATCATGTTCTCCGAACATGACTGCTTTTAATGGCAGTGCCAACTCTGATGTACAGGCAGCACAGCAATGATCCAACATAGCGGAAAAAATAGGAGAGCTGGCATACATGGCTTTCCCCATTCCAGACCATTGACAACCTTGGCCACTAAATTGCCAAAGTTGCTTACCTTCGCTATTGACTTGGCCACTGAAAATATCTTGTGTTGGATTTTTGTTGGCAAAAGCGGATAAATTTTCAGCACTTTGTGGCGTTAGCGTCAACGCTAAACGCCAGGGTAATGAGAGATCACGCCCCTGTAATGCGGTCCAAGCCAGATCTGCATGATGCTCTGGCGCATCATTGAGGGCGGTCGCATAACGTTGCGCCAATTGACGTAATGAAGATTCAGAAGCAGCAGAGAGCAATAAAGGCGAAGTCTGCGCATGATAGGTACGATGACGACGTAATTCTTCCGGCAATGATTGCACTACAACATGACAGTTGGTACCGCCAATACCGAACGAAGAGACGCCTGCGGTTCGTAATGTTTGTGTCCAATTCTCTCCTTGCGTTGCCAACCTGAACGGACTTTGTTCCAACCGTAACGCCGGGTTAGGTTGCTGAACATTGATCGTCGGTGGAATATAACCATGCCAAACAGACAGGACCGCTTTAATTAGGCTGGCAATACCGGCGGCCGTATCGAGATGGCCCATATTGCTTTTTACTGAGCCAAGATAACAAGGCGGTACCGCTACACTACGGTCAGAAAATATGCTACGCAACGCGTCAACTTCTATCGGATCGCCAAGTGGTGTGCCTGTACCGTGTGCTTCAATCATGCCAACATCATCAATGCTGACATCAGCCAGTTGGAGAGCTTCGGTAATAACACTACGCTGACCGTTAACCGAAGGGGCAGTAAAGCCAACTTTCTCATTGCCATCATTATTAATTGCACTGCCACGCAGCACAGCCATGATGGGATCGCCATCGCGCAGCGCGTCACTCAAGCGTTTCAATGTGACCACGCCAACACCGTTGCCACCATAAGTGCCATTTGCCTGGCTATCAAAGGGGCGGCAATGTCCATCAGGGGAGAAGATCATTCCCGGCTGATACAAGTAACCACTTTCTTGAGGGAAAGAAACCGCCACACCACCGGCTAACGCCATATCACACTCACCGGCACGCAAATTTTCACAAGCCATATGCACGGCAACCAGTGAACTTGAACACGCTGTTTGTACCGTCAGTGCTGGGCCTTTCAGGTTTAATTTATAAGCGGCGCGTGTCGCAAGATAATCTTTATCGTTGCTGATTAACGCTTGAAGTCCTTTAACTTTGCCGACATCGGTCATGGAAAATTGTGACCATGAA
The DNA here is from genome assembly GCF_002968995.1 of Photorhabdus hindustanensis. Taxonomy (NCBI): domain Bacteria; kingdom Pseudomonadati; phylum Pseudomonadota; class Gammaproteobacteria; order Enterobacterales; family Morganellaceae; genus Photorhabdus; species Photorhabdus hindustanensis. The sequence continues at coordinate 229,038 of NZ_PUWT01000023.1, read as the reverse complement.
GGCCAAGTACTGACCCGGCTACTACCAAAAACACCGGTTTTCAGGGGTACATGACGTGGCGCATAACCGGCATGTTCAAGGGCATGCCAGGCGGTCTGGAGAAAAAGACGCTGTTGAGGATCAAGCATCTCTGCTTCCTGACGTGAATAACCAAACAGCGAGGCGTCAAATTGTTCCGCCTTCTCTAATATCGCTGCCCGATTGACAAAATTTTCACTCTCAATGACTTCAGGAGGAATATCTGCATCTAATAATGTTTGACGGGCGAGTGGCACAGTACACTCAACTCCGTGTTGCAGGTTATACCAGAAAGCATCGCTATCTGGCGCCTGCGGAAAGCGGCAGGCAAGGCCAATCACTGCGATAGGATCGCAATTATCGTAGTGAGGCGTTAAATCAGTCATTATGCAGCTCCTTTATGACGTTTTTCCCGTTGTTGCAGACGCTTTTGTTGTTGACGCTGACGAGGAGTGATCGACAAGCGATTTCCATCGTGAGAATCCTTCCGGCAGCGTAAACTGAGCGTCTCTGGTGTTGGATAAGCAAATAAATCAGTCACGGCAAGATGATGAAAACCCGCATGTTGTAATCTGCTATGCAATTGAATGAGTTGTAGCGAGCTGGCTCCTGCCTCAAAAAAGTTTTGTTGTACGTTAATAGGATGATTTGTTATGGACAAAAATAGATGTTGAATTTCGCTGCATATTTGTGGGTCATATCCCTCTGAACGCAGTGATGGCGCAATAGCGACAGAACTATTTTCAACCATCACGGATTGTCGGCGCGGCATCAGTTGTTCCAGTACTGCATGCCAACTTTCTGGCTGTGCCGCAAGGGTGCGTAGTAGCGTCATGTAGCTATTGAACATGTTTTGCAACTGACGCGGTTCAAATAATTCTTCAACAGCATCCCAATTCAGACAAAGTTCATTGTCAGATTCATAAACCTGATGATCCAACCAGATTTGTGGCGTTTGGGAAATACCCCAAACGGGTTTCATCCACGATGAATGCGACAGGAATTGCCCTTGATGTGTTCCCAATGCACTGGTGAAAACGACCGGCATAATGGCAGCGTCAGGGCCGCGACTCTGCGCCAGTTCACGCATCACTCTGATTGCTGAAATGTGACGGTGATCAAGATCCTGCCAGAGCTGTTGTTGCAATCTACGGGCGCTTGATAACCAGTTTTTCTCCGGGCGCCATGCCAGTAATGACAGCGAAGTGAAATCACCCAGAATGTGATTAATATCTTCATGCCAGTGTGGACGATCGAAAAGGGTAAGGTTGAGCGTTAGCTCCGGTTTAGTACTGAACGCAGACAGGACCGCTGCATAAGCCGCAATTAATAACGCGGAAGGGGTTATCTGATAAGGAGCGGCATGTTGTTTTAACTGACTCCATTCATATGCAGATAACCGATCGCTATAGCGCACAAAACGGGGCGATTGAACATTTTCTGGGGCAATACGCAGTGGCAATTGTGGCGCCAGTGGTAATGTTTTCACTTGCTCCTGCCAATATTGCAACGAACTCTGATGTGTTGGCGCCTGTTGCTGACGTAGTACACAATCCCGGAATGTAACTTTCAATGGCGGCAATTCGTGTTGTTCATCAAGATAGAGCTGTTCTAATTCAGCCAGCAATATCTGCATGCTCAACCCGTCTAATAGCAGATTATCCAGACTGACAAATAGCCGGGAGACCATCCCATCGTCTTGAGCAAGCTGGAAATCGAACACCGGCCAGTTACCGACATCTAATACCTGATGTGAAAGCTGTTCACGTAATGTATCTGCCTGCGTAATGTCGGTGAATTGATGTTGTTTGACAGAGAACGGCGAAACATTTTCTAATACCTGCTGCTGACCATTGACAACCACGGTTCTGAGCATTGGATGACGCTGGATCAGACGATTTAGTACCCGATTTAAACGTTGAACATCTAACTGTTCTATCCGGTATTCAATAAAGAAATGTGCCCCAACACCACTTAAAGCGAAACCCGGATGGCGTCCGACCAAATAAGCCTGTTGAACTTCCGTGAGTGGGAAAGGTTGGTATTCATTTTGCTCTTTCGGCAGAGCGCACTCTGATGATGAAATTTCAGCCAAAGGAACCAGTGTAGCCGCAAACGCAGCCAATTGTGGATTACGGAAAAGATGACCTAGTTCACCTTTGAAACCTTGTTGTGTCAGTTCACCAACCAAACGTGTAGCCAGAAGACTGTCTCCACCAAGTTGGAAAAAGTCACTGTCACGGCCCAGTTGCTCGGTATTGAGCAAACGTTGCCAAATTCCAGCAACGGTTTGTTCCACCGCATTCAACAAAGCCATTTCATTCTGGCGTGGTGCGGTCTCGGTTTTTGTCGCGGACTGTAGTTCTTGCGATAACGCTTTACGATCAATTTTGCCGTTAGGTGTCAGCGGCAGGCGAGGAATGATATGCAAACGCTGTGGGATCATATATCCCGGCAGATGTTGTGCCAGCACCGATTTAATCTTTTCACGATCGGGAATAGTGACACTGTAACTTGATTGCATCAATAACACACTAAGATTGCCGATGGTAATTGGCGTTTCGGTCTGTAGTGGTAATAATTGTGGCAATAGCGATAACCACTGTGACGCAGAGCGTAATTGAATACCTTGAGGTGAAAGCAACTCAGTCGTAATCAGGGAGAGAGACGATGCTTGTTGCAACTCCATTGCTAATATCAACGCGCCAGGTTGAGCAAGCGGTAACAATTCCTTGACACAACGTGCGGGATCTTCTTCCCGATGTAGTACGTTATTCAACAGAATAATATCAGCCTGATGTTGCAGCGACTCAGGAACTTGTTCAGGCCAACTTTGTTTAGACCAACCTTGTACTGATGCGTGAGCATAGCCGCTTAACCGTGTTTGCGCCTGATTGACCAGTGCCTGAGAACGTTCAAAGCCGAGATAACAGAGGTGCTGATCAGTAATATGCTCTGCCAACCACTGCGCACAGCGACCGCTGCGAGCATCAAACTCCATCAAAGTCACAGGGCGTTGTAATCGCAGAGAGAGGGCAGTGATTACCTGTTGCAATCCGACCAACCATTGCCGGGTTTCTGGCAACACAAACAACTGTTGTTCCGGTGCGAATTGTGGATCATCAAGCAATGTTACCGCTGACTGTTGCCCGGTAAGAATACTACGTAGCATAGAATGCCAGCGTTCAGGGATATCTGCTTCATTATTAATAGAGGATGATAATCCGGCCTGATATACATGCGGTGTAGATTCAGTCAGTACTTTACATTGGCAAAGATATGCCAACATACGGCTAAACCAATCATGGTATTCCGGTTGGAGCTGATAGTGTTTCAAGCAATCTGTCAGTGATTGTGGTGAAGTAAAAGTAATACCGTGACGAGATAGGTGTTCCAACAAGAACATTGCAACTTGAGGTTCACTGCTATCCGCAGTTATTGCATGCACTGCGGGGAACAGCTCGCGATAGCCAACGGGTAACTGCGGCGCACGATTTACCCGTTGGCATAAAGAATCGCCTTCCAATTCAAGGAACGCCACCAGCGATTTCTCCTTTTCACCACTGGCGAGCGCCACTCCTTTGCTGATTCCGGTTACTTGATTAAGGGCTGCATCAATTTCCCCCAACTCAATTCGATAACCACCAATTTTTACCTGACTATCACGACGTCCCAGAAATTCAAGCCAGCCTTCAGGATGGTAACAACCCAGATCACCGGTGCGGTACCAACGTTCCCCTTGATCGACAACAAATTGCGCAGAAGTACGCTCTTCATCATTAAAGTAACCTAATGCAACACCTGCGCCACCAATCCAAAGCTCACCGACAACCCAATCAGGGCAATCACGGCCATCTTCACCTACCACACGATAACGCTGGTTAGCCAAGGGATAGCCATACGGAATAGAGCGCCACTGTGCTGCAACTTCTCTGACGATATATTCGTTTGACCAAACAGCCGCTTCTGTAGCACCACCCATTGCACTCAACACACCACCAGGATTGAATGCCCGGTAACGTTCAGGCAGTGATAAACCAATCCAGTCCCCGGACAACATCACGGTACGAAGTACTTTCGGTGCATCCACTTCCATCCCTTCACAATAGGTCAGTAACATGTCGAACAGTGCCGGTACGCTGTTCCATATCGTTACGTTGTAATGAGAGATCAACATTTCCCAGGTTGATGGATCACGACGCTGTGCTTCATTAATTAATACCAACGCGCCTCCCGCCGTGAGAATACCGAAAATGTCATAAACGGAGAGGTCGAAATGTAGGGCAGAGAGTGCCAATAATCGGTCGTTACTTTGAACCTGATGACGACGATTAATATCCAGACAGGTATTGAGTGCGCTTTGGTGGCTGATAACCACCCCTTTTGGTATACCGGTTGAGCCAGAGGTATAGATAATATAAGCCGGATCAGTCACCGCACGCTTAGCCATATTTGCCAAAGGCAACCATTGCTCATCCTGATGCCAGGAAACACAATGTACATCTTGCGACCAGTCATCATATTGTTGCTCAGGAGCAATGATAACGACACGAATTCCAGCACTTTCGCAAATAGCACGACGTCGGTTTACTGGCTGATCAACCGGGACCGGTACATAAACGCCGCCGACATAAAGTATCGCCAATACCGCGACAATTTGTCCGACGCCTTTTTCCATGCTAATGGCAACCCGATCTCCTGGCATAACCGACATTTTTTGCAACACGGCAGCCAACCGGCGAGCGGCCAAACTCAATTCACCATAACTAATTTCCTTATTATTAGTCACCAAAGCAACAATATTTGGTGTACGTTCTGCCTGTAAGAACACACCCTCATGCAGAAGGGCGTTCGGCAAAGGTTCAGTTGTGTCATTGATCTGATGCCGAAGCTGGTATTGCGATTCAGGCATCAGATCCGGTAATTCTTCACTCCACTGGGTGGCGTTTTCCGTTAGGTTCTCAATGAACCCCTGATAAGCGGTAAACAAGGTATCCATTAGCCCATCAGGGAAGAGTTCGTCGTTACTATCCCACTGAATATTCAGCATGTTTTCATGTTCAAATGCAACGAAATCCAACCATACCTGAGGGGTTTGTGATATTCCCCAACTTGGTTTTCCCAGAACATCACGGGTATTTTCGCCATATAAAGGTCGGCCTAAATTGCTGGTAAACACAATTGGCGCACCATGTGGATGGCTGCCGCGTTTTTTAAGTTCACGTAAAACTTCTACACCAGACCAATGGCGGTGTTCGTAGGCTTCGGCAAATGTTGCCTGCGCGTCTTGAGCCAGTTGGCAGAATGGCAAATTATCAGCGGGAATATCTAACAGCAGAATATTAGTAAAGTCGGCCAGCAGGCCATCAACCGCGGCGTGCAATGGCGCTCTATCAAACAACGTCAGGTTAAACAACAGACGAGGCGCATGGTTCCAGCGACATAATAAACCAGCAAATGCGGTCGCCAACGCCATCGTTGGCGTAACACCATTTTGTTGAGCAAGTTGTTTAAAACGTTGCCAATGTTCAGGAGCCAAACGGAAACATCTGCGCTGAATGCGGACATTTTTTATTAGCAAAGGTTCCTTAGCCAGCGGAAGTTGTGGGGCGGGGGGAAGGGTATCTAACCGGTTACGCCAAAATACCTCTGCTTCTTGTCGAGCCTGAGCAAATTGCGCCTGATATTGCGCCAAGTAGCTGCAAAAATCGTAATCAGAAGGGATAGCGGGTAGGTTACGTTTGACAATTAATGCCGCCAGTTCAGTAAAGAACAGGCTAAAACTGGCGGCATCCATGATCAACAAATCAATATTCGCGTGCAACCGGTGCTGATTCTCACCAAATAGACTGAGCTGAATATCGAACGTTTCCCCTTGTTCAACCTGTAATACCCGATGGCTTAGTTGTTCACGTACATTGTTCAGCGCTTGTTGCTGTTCGTCCACTGTCAAGCTGTGCAAGTCATGAACCGTTAATTTTTTCCAATAAGCGTCGGTCATACCTTGCTGGCGACCATCTGGCAAAAATCGTACTCGTAACATCGGATGTCGCTGAATCAACTCATGAATTGCCGCTTCCAGTCGTTCAGGTTCCAGCCCGATACCATCAAATTCTTGATATAAATGGCAACCTACTCCTCCCAACGTCTGTTCCGGCGAACGCCCAACAAAATAAGCATGTTGTACTGCGGTCAGTGGGAACGGACGCGCATCTGCAATCAGTGGTTGCGCCGCATCAGACTTAAGAGCTGTGTGAGTAACAGGCACATGACGTTGCAGAAGTTGGCTCCAGGCATACAGTGTGGGTTTTTGATAAAGTTCACGCAAAGTGACGCGATATCCTTGACGCCTCAACTGATTTAACAATGCCATCATTTGCATTGAGTCCAGCCCTCTGCGAATTAAATCGTCGTTATCATCCACCAATGTATTTTTTTGAGTAAACAGGCCAGATATGATCTGACGCAGTGAATCTGGAGAGACAAGATCCGTGTGCATGAAGATATCCTATAAATAATGACGGTTACGAAACGGTGGGGGTTACACCTTATTTGGCGTATTTGGGTGTAGATGCCAATACTCTTCTGAGCCGAGATGGTTTTTCCAAAGAGATTGATAAAGTGAACAACGTCCTAACAATTCATCGTGAGTTCCACTATCACAAAGGGTTCCATGATCCATCACCAATATTTGGTCAGCGCGGGTTATCGTGCTTAGCCGATGAGCGATAACAAAGACTGTTTTATTCTGGGTAAGAGAATCAAACGCCTGTTGTATCAACCGTTCATTTTCGGGATCGAGAGAAGCCGTCGCTTCGTCGAGGAATAAAACCGGAGATTGCTTTAAGATGGCGCGGGCAATGGCAAGACGTTGACGCTCGCCACCAGACAGCGTACCGCCATCCACGCCTAGCGGTGTATCGTACCCTTGTGGTAATGCCATAATCGTATCGTGAATATTGGCAAGGCGAGCAGCTTGCTCCAGTTCTAACTGGGTCGCACTGGGATCACCCAATCGGAGATTATTAGCAACAGTATCCTGAAATAGCGCGGTTTCCTGAAATACCATAGTCACGGTGTCATACAGTGCCTGAGTTTGGTAATGATGGATATCATTTCCACCGAGACGGATTTCCCCCTTATCCAGTTGATAGAAAGAGAGCAATAGATAAGCCAGTGTGGATTTCCCACTGCCACTGGGCCCGACAATGGCGGTCATACTGCCTTGCGGCGCATAAAACGACACATTTTGAATAGCGGGTTGATTCGTACCTGGATAACTAAATGAAATGTTATTCACTTCAACATCATATTTGGTTGGCGCGGTTAATGGCCCGGAAGCTTGCGTGGCAACAGCTTCTATCTCTGCAATATGGGTTTCACCTACTTGCGTTAAGGCCGTGATATTGAGTAGGGGGATAATCCCACGTAAAGGGGTAATGGTGGCAAACAACAGCAGAATCGTGATAAGCATTTCCGAGAGTGTTAATGCTTCTGGTGAATTAAAACGCAGGGCGCCAGCCAGAATGCCAACGACCACGCTGGTATCAATGATGATGTAAAACAGGCTCAGTAGAGGAATACTTCTGAACACCCCACGGCGGAACGCGACACGCAATTGGTCGATTTCGCGATCAAAACGCTGTTCTACCGTAGTGGTCGCCGCCGCGGCACGAATAAAGGACATACCTTGGGCGTACTCAACGATAGCTTCGGATACATCAGCCATCATAGCGGCACGCAAGCGCAATATTTCATTCAGTTTTTTACGGATAGCCCCTAGGATGAACATCCCAACCATCAGCACCAATAATGCACTGCCGCCAACCACCCAATCGAACCAGAATAAAGCCAGGTAGATAAGGGTCAGCATCATCACCTGACAGGCGATTTGCGGTGTGGTATAGGCTGACTGATTTTCCTGCCATTGCACATCTTCAGATAATGTCAGCGCTATCTTTCCGGCACTTAGCCCTCGAATCGTGGCGACAGACATACTGACAAGGCGTTGTAGCAGAGAGCGACGAATTTCTATGCCTAAACCATAGGCGGCAATGGTGAGTTTACGTAATGCGCGAGCCATAAAAGTAAATCGCAGCAACAGCAGAATAACCAGTAACCCCAAAGTGATAAGTGGCAGCATTGCGTTGTCGCTTTCCCCCAAATGGGTGATGGCCCAGGCAGCAATAGCAAGTTGAGCCATAATCGCAACGGTATCAAACTGTTTATATAACAACCCCTTGAACCAAACTCTTTGCAGTTTTGGCGATAAATGTTGCTGGAGACGATTAAATAGCCCCATGATAATTTGCTCCTGTCCCGGTTTTTTCTCCCCGCCAAGCTGCCCACTGTCTGGCGTATGCACCTTGCTGTGCGACCAGCTCCTCATGGGTGCCTTGTTCGATAATCTGTCCTTTATCTAAAACCAGTATTCGATCAAGATGACGGATAGTCGGTAGGCGATGAGCAATGACAATCACTGTCTTATTGCGGCATAAGGCATTGAGCGCCTGTTGCATCTCTTTTTCACATTTTGGATCGGCATAGGCTGTAGCTTCATCCAATACAAGAATTGGTGCGTTTTTCAGAATAGCGGCAGCAACAGCAATACGCTGTTTCTCGCCTACCGATAAGCTCACGCCACCGTTCAGTACAGTGTCGTAGCCTTGTGGTAATTGCTGAATAAATTGATGGGCTTGCGCTGCGATAGCAACCGCTTCAACTTCTGCCTGTGAAGCATCAGGACGGGCTAACCGTATGTTATTAGCCACTGTATCGTTGAACAGGAACACACGCTGGAAAACAAAAGAGACATTATTGCGCAGCGTCGGTTCATCCATATTACGGATATCGACACCGCCAATCGTCACCTGACCGTGTTGAGGGTCCCAAAGACGGGCGATAAGACTCGCTACAGTCGATTTACCCGAGCCACTGGCGCCAACCAGGGCTAATGAACTTCCCGCAGGTATAGAGAATGAAATGTCATTTAATGCATTTTCCTGCTCATCTTGGTAGGAGAAACTGACATTATGCAAAGCAACGCTGTGATCCGCAGGTATTTGGCTCTGAGTACAAGGCATTAGTTCAGGTTGATTCATTAACCAACGATAGCGTGTGATTAACGCTTCTTGCTGCTGCAAACGTGTCATCACAGCGAACATGGATGAGGCAATATTGCCAAATGCCATTGCCGCCAAAATAAAGAAAGTGAATTCGAATAACGTGATCTCTTGTCGGTTTAACAACCAGACCGCCAAAGGGAGGACAAACAACAGGTTAGCACTGGATAGAACGAAAAACCGGCTGGATTTGACCTGCACTTTCTCAACCCAGACATCAATAATGCGTGTCAGAGCGGTGAAAGCCTCCTCCGCGCGTTGTAACGCAACTTTGCCGCCTGAATAGGTTTTAACCACCGGAATCGCATTAATAACTTCACCCATTGTTGAAGCAATACGGTTTTGGGCGGCATAAAAACGCTGAGTTGTCGTTTGCACCTTCATCTGGATATAGACGAATAACAGGCAGGCGCCCAAAGTTGGCGCGAATGCCGCCAAGGCTAACCGCCAATCAATGGCCAGCATGACGCTTAATGCGATCAATGGCCCAAACAAAGTAGCTGACATCTCTGGAATGATATGGGCAATACCATCTTCAAGTTGCTCGACGTCATCTAGCATCATCTTTTTTATTTCAGTGCTGTCGGTCAGCATGAAAAAACCCAAAGGCACAGACTTCAACTTGCTGCTGATATTGCGGCGAACATCAGCCTGTACATCAGCGGCAATCAAATGAGCAAAAAACGTTGAACCACTAAAAGTCAACATAGCGGCAAACGTGAATCCCAATAACATGACGCCATAATTCAATAGCGTGTCATATTGCCCATCATAGATAGACTGGGTGATAAGCCCGGCAACCGCCGCCGGTAACATTTGCAGACCGGCGGAAAGAATAGCAAGTGCGATAGCGACGTAACTCAGCGTACGGTATGGGCGCATCATATACCATAACTCTTTAATAACGCCGGCATCAGCCGCACGCTGCTCCGGTGAGTTCTGAACAGAAGAATCATGGCTATGCATGCACATTCTCCCTTTGGAAATCATGGAATTTATGCAATGTCCAGAACAGGGCAGTGAAGGTGAAAATAAGTGCTAGCATGAAAAGGGTAGCGTAACTTGCTTTAGTCACTATCAATCCCCCCAACATGGAACAGATAATTGCAACGCCCATATCCGTGGATTGCATCAACGCAAAATCCACACCAGACTGAGCACCTGCCGCAAGCGACATCATCTGGGTATACAGCGCAACAAATTTGGCGGCAGTGATCAACGTGATGAAGACGTATGCGGCTGAAAGCAGGGATAACGGCGCTTCTGGTTGCTTGGCAAGCCAGAAAATGCAGGCTAATACGATAGATTCAAGCAGCATAATAGCCAGTAATGTCTGGACAGCGCCGAATTTACGTACGATGACACCACCAAGCAGCACACCAGATAATCCAGCTAATGCACCACCACTGGCCGCGATGATACCGAGTTGAGTTAAATCCACGCCGCGATCGATCAAAAACGGCGACAGCATACCGAGTGAAAGGCGCGTACCGATCATACACAACAATATCAAAACCAGTGCTTGTCTAACCGGCGCCCGGCGGAGGGCATTTTTGAGAGAAGGAGCGGCAACCGGGGCTTTTAAAACCGTCGGCGCTTTTTCTACCTGTGTTTCCCGTAAAAATAGGGCAGGCAATGACATCAATAGAATCACTATGGCTAACACTCCGGCGCCAATGTGCCAACCATACAGTGAAACAAGGTATAGAAACAGACCGCTGCCAATGATGGAGCCCAAATAACCGCCGCCAACTTGCATAACATTACACCAAGGGCGGTGCTTTGGTGGTAACCGGTCAATAGCGTGACCATCGGTGGTGGTATCCACCACGGTCAGGCAAATTGTGATCAGAAACAGACCGACAATAATCAGCGGCATATGTTCGGCGGGTCTTGCCAATGACATTGAACAAAAAAGCAATGTAATTAGCAGATTACCGCAGATCATGATACGGCGGGGGTTTGTATCCCCCGAACCAGATTTACGATAGCGCTCTATAATAGGCGCCCAAAGGAATTTGAACGCCCAAGGCAACATTAGCAAGTAGAGCAAGCCGATTTTATCTGGGGTTACACCGTGGCTGCGTAAAAACGCCGGCATACTTTGTAACGTTAACATGCCGATAGTACTTTGGAGGGTGTAAACCCCCGCCAAAGTCAACAGTAGTAACGATATATGACGGGGATGGGAGATATTATGCGTCATAACGAGACACTCACATCCAGCCCAACATTCAAGCCTTTATTGATCATACTGAGTGTATTTGGCCCCACGGTGAAACTGGAGACGCGATACTTTTTATCACCCAGATTTTCGCCATAGAGTTTTACGCTAACCCCATGCGCCATCTCTAAACTGAATGAAGCGTCATAGAGGGTATATCCCCCCTGTTCAAGGGTATTCGCCTCATTAAAGTAGCTTTTAGAATAGTAACGGGCGCCGGCATTTAAATAGAGGTTACCAGGTAACAACGTTTGATCAATCAAGTAGTCAAAACTTGCATTAAGCATGACATCTGGCGCATAAGGCAGACGTTTATTGTCATAACTTATGCCATTCTCTGTATCGGTCGCATCAGTGAAGTTTGATTTGCCCGCACTTCCCCCAAGAGAAAATTTCAGCCCTTTCATTGGCTTAATTTGGCTGCTCAACTCAATGCCTTTGCTCTCTGCTTTACCCACATTGCGTATAAACTGCGCGCCGATCGGACCAACATAAATTTGTTTATCTTTCGAACGAATGTAGTAAACAGCGCTGTCTAATGTCACTGCGTTATCAAAGAACGAGGTATGCCAACCAAGCTCATAATTATCTGAGGTTTCAGTATTGTAGGGTTTTCTATCATTGGCGGAGGAGACAATGTTATTGAATCCACCGGGTTTGTACCCTTTAGTAGCGGAGATATAGAAACGAGTATCTGGCGTCAATTGCCAGCCTAATGCAGCCTTAGGTGTGAACTCATTGCTGGAAACCTGGTTATCAAAAGCTTCGAGCGCCATCATGCCAGAACGGCCTGCATAATCTATCTGCGATTTTTCATGGGACAAACGACCGCCCAAAGTCAAATCCCACTGAGAAGCAAAGGGCAATTTCACCTCACCAAACAGTGCCAGCGATTTTGCTTTTATTGTGTTAGCCGCATCGCCATAGTAACCGGGATAACCACTGGTATGATGTTTATTCTTTTCATCTGAAAACCAGCCGCCGAGAACGCTGGTAATCCCATTTGAGAAATTGGAGTTCAAACGCAGCTCTTGCGTGGTGGCGTGGTGTTTCTCTTTCCATTTACCCCCGATGAAATCACGGTAAATATCGCGATCCTGATAAGAAGTCACACTGGTTAACACACTGTCGCCAAAATCATATTCAGCCTTGAATGCATAACTGTTAACTCGCCGGGTTAAATCCGGGATAGGGCCATCGTATTCTTTCCGGCGGAATTGTTCGTCATTCAAATAGAGTTCTTCATGGGAATCGAGATCTTCATGAGCGAAGCTAAGTTCAGCACTGAACGAGGAATCTTCCGGCGCAAATGTCAGCTGCCCTCGACCGAGCCAAGTTTTGCTGGAATCAACATTTTTATTACCGCTATTAGGCGCATCAATTTGTCCAGGCTCTTTTACCCAACGCAAGCTGGTACTGCCATAAAGGATATCTTCAATAAGCGGAGTCGATCCGCTGAAAGAACCGCCTTGTTTCAGCTTAGAGTAATTACCGGAAAGGTTTAGCCAGGGGCCTTCTTGCGGCGAACGGGTGACGATATTGATAACACCCGCTTGCGCATTTCCGCCATATAAAGTCCCTTGCGGACCGCGTAATAATTCCACACGCTCCACGTTGATTAATTCTTGTGTTAAGAACTGGTGATCCTGAGGAACGCCATCGACATAAATTCGAACAGAAGGAGAATAGAAATCCGGCGAACTAATACCTCGAATGGTTGTTGCTGAATAAGTTCGGTTCCCCCGTGAACGAATTTGTAAGCCGGGAAAAGCACGCTCAAGATCTTGCACTTGAGTGATACCGGCTTGAATAAGTTCTTCACCCGTTCTAACCAAAACGCTACCATCCACTTTATTTAACGCTTCTTCTCGTTTATTAGCCGTTACAATCAAAGAATCCTCTGTCGCGCCAGGCGAATGTTCTGCCCATACAACAGGCGAAATTAAACAACATAAAACAGACGCCTTAGCGTATTTTTTTTTCATATAAATAACTCGTTATGCACTGTTTAAGATCATGTTTTACAAAAATTAAACATGGTAAAACAAAAAACATAACGGGAGACTATCGATAATATTCCATCAGGGCTAACGGAATAGGGACAAAAGTAGCGCATTACGCACTATTGATAATGATTATCATTAATGATAAAGTGAGTGACATTCACAATATGCATATATATATAAAATAAAAATATAATGTCTTTAATATGCAAAACGCACTGTTTTAAGTGAGAAAACACTTTTTAACCGGTATCCGATGCTAATTTTACAGGGGATCTCATGAAGACGATCTATAGCAAGAAATTAGGAGTTTTCACGGCTGACCATTGCAATTGCATGCATTCGCATGCGGAGAAAAATAATACAAATACTCCCTTATTGATTGAGGAATTATCTGACGGAATTCATATAAACCGAATTCGCTTTGAGCTCGACAAGGATGTCACAGAATATTGTGAAGGGCCGCCAACGGTATCAATTGCGTTTATTTTAAACGGGAGAGGGAAAATGGCGATTGAAAATGGTGATGTTTTAGATATCAGTTCGGGAATGATGATATTTTTCCATTCACCTAAAATGACGCGTGGCATGAACTTCTTTGGTTGCGGCTCATGGCATATTCTCGATATTCGTTTCTCATTGAACGAAATTGAAGCTCAGGAATTACCCCCTTTCACCCAATTAGCGGCAGGTTTTGAGAAGAACGCCAGCTACAGTGATGCATTGATGATGGCATGTCCCATTTACCCACCATTTATGCAGATAGTGAATCAAATAGAAGAGTGCCAATTAAGTGGCAATGTAAGAAAGGTTTATTTAAAAGCAAAAGCGTTAGAAATACTCGCTTGTGTAGTATCTCAGGTTTATGACTGCCAGTATAATGTGATCAGCGGGTCGCAACGCCGTGCTGTTTATAATGCAATAAAAATAATTAACAGTGATTATCATTCCCCTTGGACGATAAAATCATTATCAAGAGCAGTTGGCTTGAATGAACGAAAATTAAAAGAGGGATTTCGTGCGGTTGTTTTTCGCACTTTCCATCAATATCTGGAGAATGTCCGTATGACAACCGCAGAAGATTTACTAAAAAAAGGAATGAGTGTCATTGATGTTTCTACCGCAGTAGGTTATTCCAGCCCAAGTCACTTTTCTAAACGCTTCCGGCAACATTATTTGATCAATCCTAAAGCATGGCAGGCGAAATATGCCGTTGGTCACACCTTATTAACAGAAAATATCGTAGCCGGGAACTAACTATTCAATTGACTCAAGATGGCCATGTCACATGGCCACTTTACGAATAGGGGTATCGCATAATTTATATGTTACGCCAATATTATATTATCAGCCAATAAACTATCCATGCTGACGCCAACCAGAGTGACTGAATTTTGGCCGAAGGTAAACACTAAATCATTGTTCACCACAGAGGCATGATCCAGATAATCACTCTTATCACTGCTACCTTCGGTTCCTATGAACACCAGTTTATCGGTTTTGTTATAGCCATAGATGATATCTTGTCCAAAATCACCGTTGAACAGGAAGGTATTGTGATTCCCCTGACTTTTCATGACATCGTTTCCTTCACCACCGACGAAGACATTATTGTTACCGAAGCCGATCAGCGTATCATCACCATCCAGACCAAACAGCCAACTACCGGAAGTTTTAGACGTCAGTGTATCATTCCCATCATTGCCTGTTACTGAATTGGCGTATTTCGTCTTCAATCCGCTGTTGGAATACAAACCATCGGCTCTGACTTGAGAATCCACCTGTTTAGTCAGAAACAGCCAGGTACTTTCCTTACTTCTTATAGTCGAGATATCCGTAGCAATGGTAATACCACCTTGTGCATCACGCACATACAATGTACCCGCCTGGTCATAGGCTATTTCTGCATTTTTTAGTGACTTCTGTAAATCAAAAGTATTATGGCCTTTCCCGCCGGCAATCATGTTAAATCCACCGTCATCGCGGAATATATCATTACCGTCGCGCCCTTCCAGATAATCGTTTCCTTTACCACCTTTAATCAGGTCGTTGCCGTCGGTACCAATAATAAAAGTACTGCCAGTGTGTTTTTCAGCATTCCGGTTTAAATCCTGTACCCAAGTCTTTTCACGGGTGACATTGGAAAGGTTGCTGACAACAATAGTCGAATCTTTATGTGTTAGATCGTAGAACGTTGAATCCATAATACGTTGCATGCCGCTCTGGTAAAATGGCGTCACATGTGAAACCCAAGTTGACAGATTAGCAATAGAGAAGGGCAGTACATTCCACCAGTCTGACGCATAGTGATCGTTAAAATTAACAATATTATTTGTAGCCGAATCTCTTGGTACATCGTGAACGCCCGCAGAGTTCGCATCAACACTGGTGCCGTTGAGCACGCGGAACACAGGATCATTTTCATATCCTACATTCAGCACCTTGTTACCTTTCTCATACTGTGATGGCGAAGCGAAAGTGATATAGTTCGACTGGGAGTAGAATCCCCCCCATTTCGTATCGCTAGACTCCGCCATACTATTCACAGCTAACCCACCCAAACTATGGCCGCTGACCACAACGTCATTGCCCGTCAAACCGTGAGCTTTGGCATAATTGGCTACATGGTCCAGCAGCCGGCCAAAAGCGTTTGGCGCGTAGTCATTCGAATATTCTTTCTTACCTAAAGCCACCAGCACATTATTCATAATGTCGCCCAATGTATCGGTAATAACTGACTCTCGAGGACCACTCGTACCGCGAAACGCAATGCCAATAGAAATCAAATTGCCATCAGCATCATATTTTCCCATTACCTCTGCCTGAGCAGTGGAATGACTTGCTTTTTCGCCAAAAAAAGTACCGCGGGCATCAGTTCTACCCTGATAGCCTAACTCATCAGCACTGATAGTAAACCACCCTGATTCATTGAGTTTATCTTGTGCCTGTTTTTCTGCGTCCGGATTCCAAGGCAATTTAGGCGTGATGCCCTGCGATGTCGTGCTGCCGAGAATTGCGGTCAGCAACGTTAATGGCATCCCTAAACCAAAACCATAATTGTAATACCCCTCGGCAAATCCGCTACCCAGATTATGATAAGCATATCCAGAGATAATTTTTGCGTCGGAAAACAACTCTTTGGAAGTAGTGCTATCAAAGTCTTTGTACTGAAAAACACCCATGATGCATATCCTTGTTAAGTTAAAATAAGGTTAAAAAAGTGTTCTAAAAATATTAACCGGCTAGGTAAGTATAGATTGATGTAGATCATTTAAAGAGTAATTGTCTAAAAATTTATAAATTAGTGAGCCATAATGAAAATTTAATATTTTTACAAATCTTTAATTGAATAAATTAAGTTTATATGCTAAATGATCTCGCAGGTGAGAATAAACATACTAAATATATCTATATCATTGTTGATAGTTTTTAAAAGTAACTAAATTAATAGATAGTTATAGTCCACAATATTATAAAGGGAGATCGGTTAATTCCATTTAATACATATAAAATAAATATGGATATTTAAATTAAATGAAAAAATTTATCGCTGACTCACTTAATTGGTTAGAAAAATAAAATTAAAACCCATTCAAATTAATGCATAATACTGACATTCATTTCTTATTGATTAGAATAGTTGTTATTACTCTTTCAATATAATTTCTTTAATAATCAATTCACAAATACAATACATTGATTTTTTATTTAAAAACAAACTTTAAAATAAGATTATAATTGCATTATGTTAATAATTATATTTATTAAATTGTAATGATAAATCTGTATTTATATTTTTAACACTTACTATTTTAAATTAGTTTTCTTTGATAAAATTTTAATTTTATATTCATACAACAAATTAAATTAAAAGTACTTAAAAATCAACAAAATATTACCATTTCATTAGCGTAAAATCACAGCCATAAGTAATTTGAATCATTCATAATAAGTTATTGAATTTAATTTTTACACAGGGATAAAATGAATTAAAAATAACAAAGATAATTCTAAATCTTCTAATTACAATTACCACGGCATTAAATGAAATATTATTTCACATTATATCGCAGATTAAACACAATGCTTATCATGATAAAAATCGCCATAATAAAATATTATTAAAAATAGTGCGACATTACTTTTTTCTCTCTATAATGCGTTTTTTTATTATCCATATTACGAGATCCAAATATGAAACACTCTCCGTTGCGGCGTTCGTTATTATTAGCCGGTATTACATATCCATTGATCAACTTTGCTTTTCCGGCATGGGCTGGCGCTATTCCCTCATCCCTGCATAAACAACTTACCGAACTAGAAAACAGCACAAAAGGCCGTTTAGGCGTGGCGCTGATTAATACTGCCAACGGCCAGGAAATTCAATACCGAGGGGATGAACGTTTTCCTTTTTGTAGTACTTTCAAGCTGATACTTGCTGCGGCGGTGTTGCACAAAAGCATGTCCCAGCCAGAATTATTAGCGAAACATATTCATTATCGTGAGTCTGACTTACTCTCTTATGCTCCTATTGCGCGCAAGAATTTAAATCAAGGGATGAGCGTTGCACAATTATGTGCGGCAACAGTGCAATACAGCGATAACACCGCAGCAAATCTATTGATTAAAGAATTGGGGGGATTAGAGGCAGTAAATCGCTTTACTCAAGGTATAGGTGATCCTGCATTTCGACTCGATCGCAGGGAACCCGATTTGAACAGCGCCATTCCCGGTGACCTCAGAGATACCACAACACCCACGGCAATGGCGGCCAGCGTGAAGAAAATCGTGCTTGGAGAGGTACTTGGAGCATCACAACGTGAACAATTAATCGTTTGGCTTAAAGGAAATACCACCGGAGATGCCAGTATTCGCGCTGGTACCCCAGCCGACTGGGTAGTGGGTGATAAAACCGGAGGTGGCGATTATGGCACCACTAACGATGTCGCGGTACTTTGGCCGCCAAAGGGGGCGCCTGTGGTTCTGGCAGTTTACTTTACCCAACCTCAGCAAGATGCCGAATCACGCCGTGATGTACTTGCTGCGGCTACGCGGTTGGTGATGGCGCATTTAACCTAATTTTTCTTGGGATGCTAAGAGGGTGAATGACTAAAGTTTACACCCCTTAGCATTATGTAGTAACGTGCCTGCATAATACCGGAGTACACCATGTCAATCACAACCTTATCGAGTAGTGGGTGATAAAACCGGTAGTGGTGATCATTATTTTAATATCCGGCCTCTTTTTGATGTCGTACAGCAAAAATTGTGGCTGTTTCACCCTCAATCCGGTACATGGCGATATAGCCGCTACTTCCAAAATCAATAAGCCACTCCCGGAATGCCGGATCCATCTCGTCAACAGGGCGTCCTGCTTCAGGCTGACATGCCAGCATTTTCACGCCAGCACGTATTGTTTTAATGGCTCGACGAGCAGTGTCTTTGTCTTTTTTGGCAAGAAAACCATAGAGCCGCTGTATATCAGCAAGAGCAGGTGGAGACCAAATCAAACGTGGCATTCAGGTAACTCCGCATCTTCTCCTGCTTCGAGCTTAGCTAACCAATCGTCCGCTTCTTCAAGTGTCAGGTGTAGTCCATTCTCTTGATACGCTTCCCAGGCACACAATGCATCCTGTTTGAAAGATTCACGTTTTTCTTCACGCTCTACATAATCACGTATAGCTTCACGCATTATCCAATGGGCTGAACGATGTCGCACTTCTGCTAAATACTGGATGCGACTTTTCAAATTATCATCAAGTTTTACTGAGGTTGCCATTTTCTTCCACCTAAATATTAGAAGGTAATACCTTTTAATACTATATCATGAAATCTCCGCTTTGCTACTAGGTAAAGAAAACCTTCGTTTTTCACTTGCTTGATGCAACCTCAGCAAGATGCCGAATCACACCGTGATGTACTTGCTGCGGCTACGCGGTTGGTGATGGCACACTTAACCTAATTTTTCCTGGGATGCTAAGAGGGTGAATGACTAAAATTTGCACCCCTTAGCAATATGTAGTAACGTACCTACATAAATTAGCTATTATATCGAGGTGCACCATGTCAATCACAACCTTATCGAGTCGGCAGCTCAATCAGGATGTCAGCGGGGCAAAAAAAGCAGCTAAAAGCGGTCCAGTGTTCATCACAGATCGTGGCAAACCGGCACATGTCCTGCTAACCATTGAAGAATATCAACGAATCACCAAGCAGCGTAGAAACATCGCTGATGCTTTAGCAATGCCCGGTGTTGAAGATATTGAATTCAATCCACCACGTGTCGCTATCAATAGCCGTCCAGCCAATTTTTCATGATGTATATTCTTGATACTAATATTGTCTCTGAACTTCGGAAAGTTCGAACGGGTAAAGCTAATGCCGGTGTGGCTGCATGGGCTGAAAGTGTTGATGCAACGGAGCTTTTCCTGTCAGCCATTACTATTATGGAGCTGGAAACCGGCATCTTACAGATTGAACGACGAGACATAACCCAAGGGGCATTATTGCGCTCATGGTTCAACCACCATGTAATACCGGAATTTACTGGTCGGATCTTGCCAGTAGATACGGCTGTAGCTCAGCGGTGTGCCCGGTTGCATGTCCCTGATCCATGCTCAGAGCGTGATGCACTAATCGCCGCCACCGCGCTGGTTCATGGTATGACTGTCATCACACGAAATGTGATTGATTTTGAATTGACCGGTGTACCAATATTAAATCCCTGGGTTTAAGGATGATGAAATATTTAAATATGCATGTTTATATTAAGTAGAAAATAAACATGCATATTAATGTATTTATTAAAAATCAAATCAAATAAAAACATTTTCATATTTTATAGATTAATTTTCAATAAAATATAAAGGGAATAATTCACCACTTATTAATCAATTTATTATCCACTTATACAAAAATAATTAACCCTGTAAGCTATAAAAACAACCCATTATTATTTTCTTGAACTAGACTATGATTGTCGTCAATAGATAGAGTTATCTATACGATAATATAACATATTAATTACGTAATAAAATTATTTTATTCAAGAGGGGAATATGAGCAAGAAAAATGATTTTAAAGCTTTTTCTATTAGTAACAATGCTAATGTAGTGAGTCAAGAAAAATATGAGGAAAATCAAAGCTTACAAGTGGGATTTCCACCAGACAATATATCTACTCACGTATTGAATAAGGCATTACGCCAATCATCAACAATAGCCGCTGTTATCGCTAACTTTATTGCGACACAATCTGATGATGATGTTCTGGATGATGGTGATATAGCTAAACTCACCGCCAAATTAAATCAAGCGTTAAAACAAAAAGTCACAGCAGAAATTCCCAATGCCTCATTAACACAAAAAGGCGTTGTTCAACTGACCAATGAAATTGGCAATAATGACACATTGGCAGTGACACAAAAACTAGTGCAGGAAATCATCAACTCATTGCGTGGGAATATTGATGGTAAAGTCTCCAATAGCCGGAAAATAAATGGTAAAACATTGACTGAGGATATTAATCTGAATGCGAGTGATGTAGGGGCATATACTCGAACAGAGGTATACACCCGATCAGAAGTATATACACGCGCAGAGGTAGATAGACTGTCGAACAGAGGTATACACCCGATCAGAAGTATATACACGCGCAGAGGTAGATAGACTGATTAAAACAACTAATGAAATTCCTGTTGGTGCTCCTATTCCCTGGCCGTTGCCCCATCCACCTATCGGCTATTTCACTTGTAATGGTTCCGCTTTTAATAAATTACAGTATCCAAAGTTAGCAGAAGCTTATCCTGATGGCAGATTACCCGATTTAAGAGGCGAATTTATTCGCGGTTGGGATGATGGGCGCGGTGTGGATGCTAAGCGTGTAATTTTAACATCTCAAGAGGATGCCATTCAAAAAATTACGGGAACATTTACAACGATCAGAGCTGTTGTTATTAACGCCGCTGGAGCATTTTCACTTGGCGATAGTACACATAGAGGCAATACACTTGATGGGGGGGACTACGGAAGAGTGGTCAATTTCGATTCATCACTTGTCGCACGTGCAGCAACAGAAACACGACCACGCAATATCGCATTTAACTACATCGTAAAGGCGGAATAATAATGACACAAGAAAATATCTTAGATTCAAAAACGCTGTATTAGGGATCTAATGGAATAATCCCCAATTTTATCAAGTTTGCTTTTCCGAATGGCGTAATGACTTATCTATCTTCATATTTAAGTTCTAATTTAACCACATTCAGTTCACCCATTATTGGAGATTAATTATGGACTTAGAAAGCATAACCGCCATTCGGTCAGGTCGATCTATTACATGTAATGCATGGTTGTTCTGGTTAAGGAAGTTCACCGGGAACATACCCAACAGCGTGCTAGTAGTGATGGGCTCATTATTCATGAGCGCGGTATTTATGCCAACGACTGATGCATCCAACACACGGATTTTTTCGTTGCAAGAAGCAACCATCAAACAGATGCAGCAAGCGATGGAGGCTGGTGCGTTGTCGAGTGTCGAATTGACGACAATGTACCTGAACCGAGTATATGCCTACGATCTCAATGGCATAAAACTGAACTCCATTCCTGTCTTAAATCCAAGAGCGCTTGAGGAGGCTGCGGAGACAGACCGTCTGCGGTCTGAGGGCATAATACTCGGGCCACTTCACGGAATCCCTTACACTGTTAAGGATAGCTATATGGTTGCTGGTCTCACCGTAGCTGCGGGTTCGCCCGCTTTCAAAAAGCTGATGGCAAAAGATGATGCTTTCACGGTTAAAAAGATTCGGGAGTCTGGTGGGGTTCTCATCGGAAAGACCAACATGCCTCCGATGGCTGCCGGCGGCATGCAGCGAGGTGTTTATGGTCGTGCGGAAAGTCCCTACAACGCCGACTATCTTACGGCCGCATGGTCTTCCGGTTCATCGAACGGTTCGGCTACTGCGACGGCCGCAAATTTTGCGGCTTTCGGGATGGGGGAGGAAACCATATCGTCTGGTCGTTCACCTGCTTCTAATAATGCTCTGGCGGCCTATACTCCTTCACGTGGATTGATCTCAATCCGAGGCAATTGGCCTCTGTACCCTATACGTGATGTGGTTGTCCCGCATACACGTACTGTTGAGGATATGCTTCGAGTCCTGGATGTGGTAGTGGCTGATGATCCAATCACAGAAGGAGACCTCTGGCGTCATCAGAAGGTTGTCAAACTACCTGCCGTGACTTCAGTACGCCCTAAAACCTATCTTGAACTCAGGGACCCAAATTCGCTGAAAGGACGAAGAGTTGGCGTTCCAAAGATGTACATTGGCAAAGATTTTGGCGGCAGTGATCCCGTTCGCGTCAGGCCGTCTATCATTGAACTTTGGGATAAGGCTGCCGCTGACCTTCGTGCGCTTGGCGCTGACGTGATTGAAATCGATTTCCCACTCCAGAATAATTATGAGGGGGACCGTGTAGGTACTAGAACGATGGAAGAACGCGGACTTATTCCGCTCAACTGGATGGAATTGGAGTTTAACTACATAAATTCCTATGCGGCCGAAGAGTTCCTCAAGAGCGTAGGAGACCCGAATTTTCCTTCTTGGACTAATATTAACCCGGCGACAGTATTTCCAACCCCGCCAGCATCCGTCGATGCGTGTCGCGGATTTAATCGAAATTCAGATTATAAATTGCTCATCGACACAATCAAAGCTGGGGTCCAACCCATCGAGAAACTACCGGGTTTTGCGGCTATGCTCCGCGGCCTCGAAGAAACGCGAAAGATAGACCTTGAGAACTGGATGAAAGCGGAGGAACTTGATCTCATTGTTTTTCCCGCAAACGGCAACATCGGTAAGGCTAACGTAGATGTCAATAATGTCTCATACGAAGAAGCATTGCAGAACGGTAACCTGTACTCAAACACCAACTATGTTCTCCGTCACCTGGGCATCCCAAGTGTTTCAGTGAGCATGGGGACCATGAAGGACACGGGTATTCCTGTTAACTTAACATTCATTGGCCCAGCTTACAGCGACAACGATCTGCTTCGGTACGCATACGCTTATGAATTCGCCACCAATAACAGAACCATAGCAACCCGGGTTCCCCCATTGGCCGACGAAATACTGGACTACTCAGACGGGAAAACAGTACCACCGGTGCAACGCACAGATAAGCTGCCCCCGGTGTTAGTATTGAATGCATCTCTTGCCGGTACTACGCTTACAATTTTTGGTACGGCGAAGGACACAAGTAAAATTGCGACAACGCATATTTATGTCAATGGGATAAAGATACCATTTGATGGCGACTTGGTTAACTGGCAGGCGAAAGTTGACACCAAAAAATACTACAACATCACAGCGTTAGCCGCAGAAGCACTTTTCGTGGTTGTTATTTCTAAAGACGAATATGGTAATACGTCCGCGGCAACCAAAAGTATCAAATTGCCGGTAAGCGAGAGTAAAGCGACAGTACAGATCGACAACGAGACTACGCCATCATCTGTACGTCCGCCAATAGTCATACCTGCGTGTATACCTGGCGGCGCTCCACAACATATTGGTTAAACAAGCGGACACCTATACCCTATGGATTTCAAGATGGATCGCGACGGCAAGGGAGTGAATCCCCGGGAGCATAGATAACTATGTGACCGGGGTGAGCGAGCGCAGCCAACAAAGAGGCAACTTGAAAGATAACGGGTATAGTAGATCATCACAAATATCTTGCTCATATTGATGTAATTATTAAACCGGGTTGATATTTCATTAGAAACCAGATATTAACTGGCCTGAAAAACCGCAAGAATAATAGATAATAGCATTAAAGTTTTATTGTCTTTAAATATTGATACAAGACTATTTTTTAATCCGCACTTTGTCTTAATAAAATCTTGTATAAAAACGAGCTTATCGCTATGTTATGAATGATTGGTATAAATTATGTGGAATTATTTCTAATAATTTAATGTATTAATTATAAAATTCATGGTAAATATATGAGCCAAAAAAATGATTTTAAAGCTTTTTCTATTAGTAATAATGCTAATGTGGTAAGCCAAGAAAAATATGAAGAGAATCAGAGTTTACAGGTAGGATTTCCACCAGATAATATTTCTACTCACGTATTAAATAAGGCATTACGCCAATCGTCAACAATAGCTTCCGTTATCGCTAATTTTATTGCGTCACAATCTGGTGACGACATTCTAGATGATGGTGATATCGCTAAACTCACTGCCAAATTAAATCAAGCGTTAAAACAAAAAGTCACAGCAGAAATTCCCAATGCCTCATTGACACAAAAAGGTGTTGTTCAACTGACCAATGAAATTGGCAATAATGAGACATTGGCAGTGACACAAAAGCTAGTTCAGGAAATCATCAACTCATTGCGTGGAAATATTGATGGCAAAGTCTCCAATAGCCGAAAAATAAATGGTAAAGCGTTGACTGAGGATATTAATCTGAATGCGAGTGATGTGGGAGCATATACCCGAACAGAAGTATACACCCGAGCAGAAGTAGATAAACTGATTAAAACAGCCAATGAAATTCCTGTTGGCGCTCCTATTCCCTGGCCGTTAGCGCATCCACCTATCGGCTATTTCACTTGTAATGGTTCCGCTTTTAATAAATTACAATACCCGAAGTTAGCAGAAGCTTATCCTAACGGTAGATTACCCGACCTAAGAGGGGAATTTATTCGGGGCTGGGATGATGGCCGAGGAGTGGACAAGGATAGAGCACTTCTGACAAACCAGAGTGACGCTTTACAAGATTTAAGGGGGTCATTTGTGGGAGATAATGGAATAGCAATCTCCACTGAAGGTGTTTTTGCTAACGGAGGAACAGTAAACGGTATGTATGGATCTCCGAATGATTACGACAGTTATAAAACCTTATTTGACGCGTCACGAGTAGCCAGAACGAGCCATGAAACCCGCCCTCGAAATATTGCATTTAACTACATCGTAAAGGCGGAATAATAATGATGACACAAAAATAAAGTCGGATTGATATTTCATTAGCGCTAAACTTAATTAGCCTAAAAAGACACCAAATCAAATATTAATAAAGCGCTGTTTCTTAATCAGCGCTTTGATGCAATAAAAACTCGAAAAATATTCCATTTCCATTCAAAAATTCATCACAGGTTAAATTAAACTCTAATTCCATCTATATTTCTATTTTTCTGACTCGTCAGACTTTCGTGATTAAAAACAGCGATATGAAAAATAAGACAAGTATGAAAATGCATTTTCACCACAATGTGCTTTATCTATTTTTCACAGTAAATACAATCAATTACAAAATAATGTTAAATTACAGATATTATATTTCACCTTGAGACTATTGCATTAAATTAATATCCATGAGAACTTATTCACCGCCGAAATACGGTGGGTTTTGAATATCATTAAATGTGTCACAGCATATTAACTTGCTATCAATAGTGTTAATTGATCTCTTCATCTATCTCTCATCTTATTCGGCTATTTAATCAGGTTTGGTGCGGTCTAATATAAATTTGCACTTCCTGTCATATATAAAGGTAAAAGGTGCCATGAATACTCAACGTAAGCTTGATAAAGTCAGACCGCCCCGAGTTCAGATTACTTATGATGTTGAATTAGGTGGCGCGGTCGAGAAAAAAGAATTGCCTTTGGTTATTGGTGTTGTTGGGCAATTCGCGGAGCAATCTATTCCGATGCGTGAACGTCGTTTCATGCATGTTGATAAAGATAATTTTAACGCGGTGATGGAAGGTTTATCACCCTCATTGGAATTACAGGTTGAAAGCGCGCTGCCGGGTCAGAGCGGATTTATTAATGTCGATTTGCAATTTAAATCAATGTCTGACTTTACCCCAGAGAATTTGGCGAAACAGATAGAACCGCTTCGTCATTTATTAGAGGTACGCGGCAAACTCAGTGATTTGAAAGGCCGTGCATTGAGCAATGAAAAATTGCGTGACCGTCTGGCGGAAATTCTGGCTGAACATGCGGATAAATTACCGCAGGTAAATGAAGAAGCAGATGACGTCACCCCGGAAAATAGCAATATCCCGGAAAATAACAATGCACAGTGAGGGCAGTATGGAACAGAGCGTTGTTGAACAACAAGAATTGAAAACGACGGAAACAAATGGTGATTTTCTTGATCAGATTATTGATAACACGCAAGCCATTCGTCGAGAAGCAGATCGTGATCGGGTAAAAAGCCAGCTCGACCAGTTTCTGGCCGAAGTCACCTCCGGTTCACTGGTGGTTTCCGGCGATTTGGTAAACAGCATTGACGAACGTATCGCAGCGATTGATGCGCTGATGTCCGCTCAACTGAGTCTGGTATTACACCACCCGAAATTTCAGCGTCTGGAATCCTCTTGGGTGGGACTTAAAGGATTACTTGACCAAAGCGAAACGGATAATACCCAAATCCGCATGTTGAACGCGACGAAAACCGATTTAATTAAAGATTTTAAATCGGCATCGGATTTCGATCAGTCAATGCTGTTTAAAAATGTGTATGAATATGAATACGGTACCTTTGGTGGTGAACCTTATTCAGCATTTGTCGGTGATTTTGACTTTGATAACAGCCCGGAAGATCTCTATTTGCTAGAACAGATTTCTCATGTGGCCGCCGCAGCCCATGCGCCGTTTATCAGTTCAGTCAACGCGGGCATGTTGGGGCTGAATGATTTTGGTGAACTACCACGTCCACGTGATTTATCCAAACTGCTTGCAACATCCGATTATCTGCGTTGGAAACGCTTCCGGGAATCTGATGACTCCCGTTATGTCGGTCTGACTTTACCACGAGTAATTGGCCGTTTGCCTTACGGGGCAAAAACCATCCCGGTTGAGCAATTCTGCTTCGAAGAGCAGGTGAAGGAAGGAGATAGCGGCAGTTATCTGTGGATTAACGCTGCCTATGCACTGGCAGGTCGCATGGTGGCGGCATTTGAACAGTATGGTTGGTGTGCGGCGATCCGTGGTGTAGAAGGGGGAGGATTGGTAGAAGCATTGCCTGCGTATCATTATGTCTCTGTGTCCGGTGAAAATGTGCTGCAATGCCCGACTGAGGTGGCTATCTCTGATCGCCGTGAAAAAGAGTTAGCAGAATTAGGGTTCATTCCTCTGGTTTATTATAAAGGGACTGACTACGCCGCATTTTTCTCGGTACAGTCACCGAATAAACCAAGGAAATATAACTCTGACCTGGCAAACGCTAACGCAAAATTATCAACCCAATTGCAATACATTATGACAACTTCTCGTTTTGCACATTATCTGAAAATGATTGTGCGTGACAAAGTGGGTAGTTTTATGTCCCGTGAGGAATGTCAGTCTTATCTGCAAAATTGGATCAACCAATATATTGTTGGCTCTGATACCGTTGGCGCAGAAATTAAAGCGAGTCACCCATTACGTGAGGCGAGAGTTGATGTCGTTGAAGTCCCCGGCTCACCGGGAACATATCGGGCTGTGGCCTATTTAAGACCGCATTTCCAATTAGAAGGATTAAGTATGTCTTTACGGTTGGTTGCCGATTTACCACCGTCATCGGCTGCCTGATTTTTATATTTATTAATATTTATCCTATTTATTACAACTAACTGGAGTAGTTAATTATGAGTTCTTCAATTTTTTTACAAATTGATGGTATTACAGGTGAGAGTACCGACAGCAAACATAAACAGTGGATTGAGCTGAGTCATGTCAATTTTGGCGCGTTCAACCATGCACGTATCGCAGACAGCGGTAAACGTAAAATTACCGTTGGTGCATCGGATTTCCGTACCATTGACTGTGTGAAAGTGCTGGATTCCAGTTCAATTGGTTTGCTGTCCGCTGTGGCGCAAGGTACCGCAATTAAGAAAGTGAAATTGGAAATTTGCACGCTTTTCAAAGGCGAAATGCACCCTTATGCGGAAGTGGAAATGGACGAATGTATTATCTCTGACGTTCATGAAACGTGTTCACGTGGTGGTGAATTCCCACAAGAACAGCTTTCTATCGCCTATTCCAAAATTAAGTGGACATTTACACCGCTCAAAGAAGATGGAACTAAAGGAGATAAGGTGGGGCCGGAAGGTTGGGATCTTATCGAGAACAAGAAACAGTAATTTCGACTGTTTACTGCCGGCCAAAGGCTGGCAGTTTCTACCCGGAAAAATATGATGATTCAGCCTTCATTTCTCCATCGCCTGAAAGATGATTATCCACAAGATGAAAAACGGGGTGTCGCACTTGTCTGGTCGCGTCAGGAAGTTGTACAAAGCCTAATTTCTGATTTGAATATGTTATTTTCATCAAGACCGATTTCTGAAATTTCCCCTTTATTTGGTGAGTTACCGAAATCAGTTTTAAATTATGGTGTTTCCGATGTCATTAATGTAGATATTTCCGATGATGAACGTATTGACGCACTTAGCAATAATATTTACCAGGCTATTTCCTGGTTCGAACCGCGCTTGAAAAGCGTCGTTATTACATTACAAAAAAAATACGCCAGAAAGTATAACTTTCTGGGTGAGTGGAATTTTCTTCAACGAACAAGTGGTGTTTTCTATCTCATGGAACAGTACCGCGTATACCTATTCAATTTCATGGGATAAATAACAAAATGATGTTATTACCACAAAAAATACTGACTTATTACAACCGGGAATTGAGTTATTTAAGACAATATGGCGCCGCTTTCTCTCAGCGTTTTCCTAAAATTGCCAAACGTCTTGGGTTCGCAGAAGGCGTTTCAGAAGATCCGCATGTAGAACGTCTAGTGGAATCTTTCGCGTTTCTGACAGCAAAAATCCATCAGCGGATTGATGAAGATATGCCGGAGCTGAGTAACGCTATGTTGGAGGTACTGGCGCCACAGTTTCTACGTCAGGTACCCTCGGTATCGTTGGTGCAGTTTCAACAAGACCCATTAACATCCGGTGTGACCGGAATGATGACAGTGGCGCGGCATACCCCGTTGATTTCTCAACCGGTAGGTGATGTAGCCTGTCGTTTCCGCACGGTATATCCGCTGGAGATGTTGCCATTAGATTTAACACATGCAGAACTAATACCAGACCCTTATGATCGGGACTTTATCTTAACGCTAAATTTTACCCTGTGGCCGGGCGCCAGCTTTCAGGCACGACATATCCGGTTGTATTTACATGGCGCACCGGTGCTGACCCATTGTTTGTATGAATTGTTGTCGGCGCAAGTTAAACAACTAGAATGTCGGTTGGGTGCGCGCGCATTCAACCTGAATAACCGAGATGTTCAGGTAGTGGGCTTCGATCCGCAAGATAACTTATGCGCCGATGATTCATTGATAAATCCGGTTCATCACTTGTTTCGTGATTATTTTAGTTTCCCGGAAAAATTCTTATTCCTGGATATTCCGCTACCGGACGCCGGTGTGATTACCAGTTCATTAGGTGAGCTGCAATACCGTTTCCGGCTTAAGGATTGTGTCGCATTGCGCCGAATTGAACGTATGAGCGATAAAGTCAGCAACGAAACCTTCCGGCTGAATTGCGTACCGATAATTAACCTGTTTCCTCATCAGGCGGAACCCATTATTCCACTGGAAACAGAGCACGAATATCTGGTTCAACCGGATGCGCGTCGCCCACAAAGTATGGAAATCTATACCATCGATCAGGTCGAGATTGTCAGCCGTCAGCAGGAACAATTAAGGTCCAAACCAGTACCGTCATTATTTGGTATTGAACATACACAGTCTGATGAACAGTTCCCGTTATTTTGGCAGGCAACTCCGCGCCCCTCACTCAGGCATAACGATCTGGGGATGAATATGTTCATCGGTTTTTCTGATAGCAGCGGCGAACATCTGAAACCTGAAACCGATGTGGTGATTTTGAGTCTGACCTGTACTAACCGTGATATACCGCGGCAGTTGAACAACGGTCATCCTGATGGGGATTTCGAATCAGAAAGCGCACTTCCGGGCGTAAAAATTCTGGGACTGATCCGTCCTCGCTTGCCGGTGCGTCCACAATCCAATAGTGCCTTGAACTGGCGGTTGGTATCGCAACTCAATTTGAACCAAATGCTACTGAGTGGTCCGCAGGGAGTTCAGTGCTTAAAAGAGACGCTAGAACTCTACAATTTGCTTGGTGATCCGGCCATATCGCGGTTGATTGCACAATTACAGCAGGTTGCTATTGCGCCGGTGAGTGCACGCCTGAATCCCGCCGATCCCTATTCCCTAGCGCGTGGGCTGGAAGTGACATTGACATTTCAGGCACAAGCGGGGGAATTTGTGGATTTTTATCTGTTTTGCAACCTGTTAGAACGTTTTATCGCCATGTATGCGCCGATTAATAGCTTCACGCAGACCGTAACGCAGCTAGAGACGGTTAATAACAGTACCCGTCGTTGGCCGCGTCGCAGTGGGAGACTGACATGGCTTTAGAAAATAAGCTACGTTTAGCTGGCGGCCGTTTTTATCAAAATGTACGCCGTTTGCTTAAACGTTGTCGCCAACGTGAAGAAACAGCAATCACTCCTGATGATGTGGTGCAATTTAGCTCTGTACTCACATTGGATGCGCCGGAAAGGGAAGTCGAGTCTCTATTGCCACCGCAAGAGGGGTACGAGCAGTATCGCATGGCGGTATATCACTTTGGTCTATTAGGAACCCTTGGCGCATTACCGTTGCGCTATACCGAATGGCTGATTGATAGGCGTTACCGCTATGGCGACGAATCAGCTCAGGCATTTATTGATATTTTTACTCATCGTTTGCTTAGTCTGCGTTTTCAGGCATGGCAGAAATACCGGTTGTATATCAATACAGAGTTACAAACCCATGCGGAGTTGCAAAACTATCGAGCTTTACCGGCAGTTATTTCAGCGGTTGCCGGCCAGTTAATGGCGGACACAACACAACGTTCTCATCCCGCCTGTGTCGGATT
This sequence comes from Photorhabdus hindustanensis, assembly GCF_002968995.1. Taxonomy (NCBI): domain Bacteria; kingdom Pseudomonadati; phylum Pseudomonadota; class Gammaproteobacteria; order Enterobacterales; family Morganellaceae; genus Photorhabdus; species Photorhabdus hindustanensis. The sequence goes on along the minus strand of NZ_PUWT01000023.1, from coordinate 197,714 downwards.
ATTAGCAACACCGGTCCGCTCAATGGTGAATTTACAACACCTATTGCAACGAGAATTTGGTATGGCGGTCAACATCCAGCCTTTTAAAGGGCGCTGGCAATATGCTGAACAGGCTCATCGTTGCTGTTTAGGTCGTAGTTTGTTAGGCGATAACCCGATGTTGGGACATGCTTATTGGGATATTCAATCAGGATTTCATGTTCAGTTAGGACCGTTTGCCGCTCGGCAGAGCACCGCCTTTATGCCGGGAAATGAACAATATCGCAAATTGACACAATGGGTGTGGCAATTTGCCGGGCCGATGCTCTCCTTTTCACTGGAATTGTTGGTACAGCATAGTGGGCAAGGCAATGTATTAAATGGCAGCCGCCAATTGGGATGGGATGGCTGTTTGGGCAATACCGGCGAGAACAATATTCAGCGTATCTATTTGGCTGAATGTACCGGTCCTTACGCAAGTTAAACAAAAAACGCAGGTAATAAAAATATGCTGTTAGGGCAAAAGAATCGTTTTCTACAGGTTATCGGTAGCCTGTCAGACATTGTGGCACTGAGCAAAATAGAGGGGGAAGAGCACCTGTCGCAGCCTTATTCATTTTCTGCTCAACTCTATTCCAACGCAGACTGGGATAAGCTGGAGTCTCATATCGGTAAGCCTTTGGCATTTCGTCTTGGTGAAGCGCCGAATCATCGCATTGTGCATGGCATATTGACTGAATTGCAGCAACAAGGTTTCAGCGACGGCCAGTTTTGTTATCAGGCACGTATTGAACCCTGGCTAAAAATGCTGACATTAACCCATAATTTGCGCGTCTATCAGCGCATCAGTGTGCCGGATATGGTATGTGATATCTTTCGTAAACGTGGGTTTAACGACGTTGAAGTGGCGTTAAAAAGCCGTTATCCGAAACTTGAATATTGTATGCAATACAAGGAATCAGATTTTGACTTTGTAACACGTCAACTGGAACAAGCAGGGATTTTCTATTTCTTTCGCCATGAAGAGGGGCGTCATGTACTGGTATTGGCGGATCATCCTTCAACGTTTATTAACGCGTCCTTAGCGGTATTGCCATATCAATCGAAGATAGGTGATCAACAAGGCTATGGACTACGCGCCTGGCATATTCATCGCACAATGATTCCAGGTACCGCGGAAATGAATGGTTATAACGTTAAAAGTGCTGCGGCAATCAGTGCCAGCGCCAAAGCGAACAGCGGCTATTCCACCAATCCCAAGCTTTCTATCTATGATGATCGACGTCAGGAGGAGCGTAATCAACTGGAAGCACAGGCAACACTGTGCATGGAACAATGGGAATCACAGTCTTATTATGCACGTGCCGCTAACAGTTATCCCGGTTTACAAGTGGGGCATCAGTTCACCCTGAAAGGTCACACCAGTGCCGATGGCCGTTATGCCGTGGGCCACCAGCGATTAAAAGCGGAGAACAATCTGGAGGAAGGCGAATTACTGTTTTCGTCTCAAGTGACCTTATTCCCGGCGAATAAAGCATTTCGCCCGCTTTCTTCTGTTACTCGGCCCTACATTTCCGGCGTATTGTCCGCGCTGGTGGTGGGGCCGAAGTCAGAAGAGATCCACACTGATCAACAAGGGCGCATCAAAATCCAGTTTCACTGGGATAAAGAACATAAAAAAGATGATGACAGCTCCTGCTGGATACGCGTCAGTCAGTTCTGGAATGGCGCAAAGTTTGGCGCGCAATTTGTACCACGTGTGGGCAGCGAAGTATTGGTGAGTTTTATTGATGGCGACCCGGATAGCCCGCTAGTAACCGGAACGGTTTATAACGGGGTAAAAATGCCGCCATTCGCGCTACCGGGACAAAAAACCCAAAGTGGTATCGCTACGCGCAGTAGTGCAAAAGGCACGGTGGAGCAAGGACATCAGTTTTGTTTCGAAGATAAGAAAGGTGAAGAGTTTATTTTGCTTCACTCACAAAAAGATATGCGCCTGAAAGTGAAAAATGATTTTTCGGCGCAGATTGATCGCAACGTGTTATGGGAAATCCAAGAAAAGCGCGATACCCAAGTTAAAAAGGGCAATGACACGTTAATTCTGAGCGAAGGCAATGCCTTAACTGAGGTGAAAAAAGGCGACAAGAAACAGACCTTGGATCGCGGCAATTTCACCACCACCGTCAGCGCAGGCAGTTATGAGCTGGAGGTATCCAGAGGTAACGCCAAAATCAATGTAGGTCAACAATGCACAATTACGGCAAATCAGGGCATTGAACTGAAAGTCGGCGCCAGCAAATTATCGATTACCCCATCCGGGATTACCATCAAAGCGCCATCCGTCACAGTAGAAGGATCAGGAAAACTGGCGTTGAAGAGCGGCGGCATGGCGGAGCTAACCGGCACCACAGTAAAAGTAGAAGGCAGTGCGATGGCACAATTAAAAGGCGGCATTGTTCAGGTGGATGCGACCGGCATTGCTATGGTGAAAGGCACTCTGACCAAGATTGGTTAATAACAGGATCAACGAACAATAAGAGTTTGCAGTCATGGTTAAATTACGACACTGCCAGCTTTCGCCACAGGCGGAATTGGCACTACAACAACACGCAGCACATGAACAGAATCTATCGGCGCTTAATCAGCAAATGTTGTGGCAAGACGCGGTGTACTACACCATTTTTATGTTGCCTTACACGCAGGCGCTGGAGCTGGTACTGACATTTATCTCCTGCGTTTACGAACGCGATCTCATACAAGGACAACGGTCGTTATTGCAGCAGGTGCGGCGCTGGTGGGTTGATGGTGGCGATCCTTTGCGTCATCAGCTGTTCGAACAGGCGCAAACAGTCGGGTTCGATAACCCAATCTCATGTCTGGTGCTTTCCGTCTTTTGGAGTGAAGGCAGCATGACCACGCCGGATCTGGAAGCGGTCTATCCACAACCGTGGCAGTCACCGACGGTATTAGCCGATACGTTGTGCCTGATATTGCACCTTTATAGTGAACAGCCGGAACAACAAATGCGGTACGTTGAGCAATTTTTTCAACTAGCGCACGAACAACTGAGGCAATTATCCCCGTCACAAGATCAGGGACGCAAAAACTATCTGTACCATGAAGCCACATTATCAGGAGAGCAATGATGCCAATGCCAGCCGCCCGTGTGGGTGATATGCATATTTGTCCAATGGTTTCACCGGCGGTACCGCCGGTGCCACATGTAGGCGGACCGATTATGCCGCCAGGTGTACCGACAGTGCTGATTGGTGGATTACCCGCGGCGACAATGGGTTCAATGTTGGTGTGCGTCGGGCCGCCGGATACAGTGGTCATGGGCAGTCCAACGGTATTGATTGGCGGACGGCCTGCGGCCAGACTCGGCGATCTGTGTGCACATGGCGGCACAATTACTACCGGTTATCCATTAGTGATTATTGCTTGAAATGGAAGTCGTCACCGTGAACTTAGCCCAGACAGATATCGCGCGTTTTTTACAGCCCATTACGGCTGACAAACCAGCGGGATGCGATATCGAATACGAACCTATTTTTGAGCAAATAAACGCCGCGCGGGAAACTGACGACGATTTTCTCCAGGACGATGCATGGGGTTATGAAACCCGTCAGGCTGATTGGATGAAGGTTTCAGCGTTGTGCCAGGAAGTACTGGAAAAACAGAGTAAAGACTTGCAGATAGCCTGCTGGTTAACCCAGGCACAAGGGGAACTGTATGGTCTGGAAGGTATTAGTGGAGGTATCACATTACTTTCTCGTCTACTGGAAACTTTTTGGCCGGTACTTTATCCGCCGCTGGATGATACAGAGGCAAACAGTGCAGATGCCCGTCTTGGACGATTGAGCTGGTTGGATAAACAATTGGTGAAACAATTGGACAATCTGACATTGACCGATGATAGCAAATTGAGTCTGAGCGTCTGGCAACGAGTGCAATATTTTGAACAACGGGCTGCCGTTAATAGTGAATTACGCAGCGCTTTGATCAGTGATGGTTATTTCGGTATCGCTGAATGTGACGGCAGTATTCGCACTACGCCAGTCGAACAATTTAACCAACTGTTGGTGCAAACTGGACAGGTCAGTAAGACGTTGGCAGAACTGCAACAGATCATGGCGAGCCTGTTGCCAGACGCCGGTAACAGCATGAGTGCCAGTACTCAGCGATTGCAAGATCTGGTGGCCTTAATCGAACGACTTCGTGAAATGGTGGCGCCAGGCTCAAGCCAGGAATCCAGCAATAGCAATGAAGCAGTAGCGGCAGGGGGAGATGCGCCAAATGGCATGAATACGACTTTTTTAACGGAAGATCGGGCGCATCATGAAATGCGTACTATCGCCATAGGACAAATGATCAATATCGCCAATTACTTTCGTCAAAATGAACCTACCAGTCCGGTGCCCTATTTAATTGAACGTGCAGCGCGTTGGGCAAATATGGGTATGGCCGAATGGCTGGAAGAAATGATGTCAGAAAACTCTTCCGCGCTACAGGAAATTATGCGCGTGATGAAAGGACCATAAATAAACAGAGAGCCAAATGAATAACATAAATTTTTATAGCGTCATTAAACGCCATTTTTTAATATTGACAGCAATTATTTTAATAAGTGGTTGCAGTCATTCTATCTCCAACGATGAAAAACGCTTGCAGGCAATTGAACAAGCCAAGCCGGTTTATGCCAGCAATGCCATTCAATTAAAAATAACTGCGGTTCCGCAACTGAATGTTTTTAATAATACGCCGAACAGTTGCACAATATTAATTGCTCAAGCAGAGAAACGTGAACAATTAGATAAATTACTGGCTAATCCGGTGTTATTACGCAATTTATTTGCTGGCACCGGTGCAACAGAGCAAATATTACAGTTGGATAATTACGTGATGATACCGGGACAATCCGTATCTTTACATATCGATAGAGCGGAACAGGCGCGTTATATCGCATTAATTGCCGGTTACTACCCGGCGCCGGATAGTACTCATACGCGAGTATTATCACTGCCGCTGCGCCTTGAGCAACACGGTTGGTGGAATAGTTCCTGGAACGCTGAATTTGTTCCCGTGCGCATTAATCTGACGCTAGGACGTTACGCCATTACCCGCAGTGATTTCTCAGCAGGTAACACTGGAGATGAGGTGGTTTTCCCCGGACAAACAGTTTTTCCCGGGCAAACGGCAGAATCCGGCAGTGACGAAAATGTGTTGAGGAAGTAACCCATGTTTGAACATAAACCGATGTATTGGTATTCAGGCTTGTATTTACAGCCGCAACACTTTCAGGCTCATGAATTGCAACAACAATACTGGCAAGGGCGCTATCAATTACTGACTCAGCCTTATGCTTTTGGTGTGGTGAAACTTGCATTCAATCTGGCCGCACTAAGTGATGAAGTGCTAAGTGTTCATCACGCCGCGTTCATTTTTCCCGATGGTTGCTACGTGGATTGTGATGTCAACGGCGTGCTCAGTGCCCGATCATTGCGGGATTGCTGGTTAGTACGCGATAAACCGCAGCGCATTTATGTTGGCTTGCGTATGTTCAGCCACAATCAGAGTAACGTCACCGGTATCACGGATGCCAACAGTGTCGGTAATACCACCAGCCGTTGGGTAACATGGCCGCAAGAACAGCGTATGCGGGATGCCTTTGGCGAGGGCCCGGAAGCGGAAGTGCAACAACTGACCTATAACTTACGTTTCTTCTTGCACGATGAGATTGCTCAGGCAGCGGGTTATACATTATTACCGGTGGGCCAACTGCATTGCACCAGTGACGGTATTGTGCTGGATAACCGTTATCTACCGCCATGTTTAACGCTCTATGCTGTGCCGCAACTGGGCCAGCGCATTGATCAACTGTGTCAGGAGTTAACCGGTCGTGTCCATCAATTGGAAGAGTTGAAACGCCCGCAAACGCTGGAAGGGGAAATTTATACCCAAGAAAAAAGCACATTATTGCTGACACTACGGACTCTGGCGCGTTATGTCGTGCAATTACACCATTTTCAGGAAGCGAGAGATGTTCATCCCTTACAGATTTTTGGGTTATTGCGCCAACTGATCAGCGAACTTGCCTGTTTTACCGACCGTTGCTCCTTTTTAGGCGGGTGGAACGGGCAGGAAACAGTACTGGAAAAATATCAGCATCTGGATCTGGCGCTAACTCTTGATAGTTGTGAACGAACAATTGCCGATTTGCTTAATGCACTGGTGCTGGAACCAAACACCGTGATCCCTCTGCAACAAGAAAGCTACGGTTATTATCATGCCGCCTTCAATAGAACCAGCATCAATGAACAACAACGGCTCTATTTGGTGCTGCGTTCTGACAGCTTTAGCCAGCGTGAGCGTGAAATTCCTGACGATCGCCTGATTAAACTGGCAGCGGCGGAACAGATCGACAACATTATTAACCGTGCTTTGCCCGGTGTGCGCCTGTACTACCAGGAAATTGCGCCACATGGTTTACCTAACCGGACAAATACCCGCTATTTCCGGGTAGAAAACCGTGGCGCGTTATGGCGGCAGGTAGAAGATAGTGAACGTGTGGCGGTGCACTGGGCAGATGCGCCAGACGATTTACAAATAGAAATCGTTATAGTGAGAGCATCATGATGCAGTTGTTGGATTGTTATATTCCGGTATTCACCTGCGTATTACGCATGATCCAGCAGCAGGTGAATCAAGCGGAAACACTGCGACAAACCTTATTATCTGAGTTGACTCAAGCGCAGAATAGGGCGCGTTTGCAAGGTTACGGGGCGCAAGATATCGAAGAGGCAAATTTCGCCGTGGTGGTTTGGGCAGATGAAGCCATTCTGTGTGCAGGTCAGAAAGAACTGAGTATTTGGCGCCAATCATCGTTACAGGCAGAGCTTTATGATGCCGAATTGGGTGGAAATACGTTTTTTGATCGCCTTGCCGCGTTAGTACCGGATAATTATCAGGTTCGATTGGTCTATGTTTTTTGCCTGCTTGCTGGATTTTATGGTCGTTATGGCAAACGTGATAATCTGGAATTACACAATATTATCCAGCAGGAATTAGATAATCTTCCTGATACTTTGCGTGGTTATCTCGCTTTAGAAAATCACCGATTAATGAATAGATGCGATAATAAATTAGAAAATAAGCACTCCAATAATAAGTGGCGCAGAAAATTAATATTATTAATGTCATCTCTTACATTAATTTATATTTTTATTACCATCTATTTATTAAGTATTGGCCGGTAAACTCGGAAATTAAACATGAAAAAATTATTTTATGCCATTGGCTGGCTTAGCGTGATGGTTATCCTGTTATTACTCAGTTTAACTATTGCTGTGGTATTTTCGTGGCCGACAATAGGTGGCCTGTTACTATTTCTTTGCCTATTTCTGTTGTTATTACTGCTACGTGGGGCAATTGCATTCATACCGCAAATAATGAATAAACTGCGCTGGATAAATAAATTCTGGCGGAAAGGAGATAACCGTCTGGAATATTTACTATACCAGCACTGGTGGCAGGGAGGACATTTACAAAGTTGGCGTCGATTCCGTTCACCGTTACACCGTAACGGTCCTGTTCCACCGTGGTTTCTGGTGGTAGGAGAACGGGGCAATGGTAAACAGAAGCTGTTAACACGCTGCAATGTAGCGCCCATGACGGGGAAAAATCTGCCGTCGCTGACGGAAAAGACCTTTACCTGTCGCTGGTGGTTCTTCCGTCAGGCAATGTACATGGTCGTTTCCGGCCGTTATACCGAAGGTCAATCCCTGTACCGGCAAGCCTGGTTACGTCTGATACGCTGGATAGCGCAGGGACGTAAACCGGCTGGTGTACTCGTTTGCTTGTCAGTGGAACAGTTGCTAAACAGCGACAATAGAGCGCTCTATATCGCCGCACGTCAGGTACGAGCGCAGTTGGAGCCATTACAGATACGTCTGGAACGTCGCTTGCCAATCTGGTTGATCCTTACCCACAGTGAAACATTGCCGGGGTTTGACCATTGGTGCACCCAACTGTCAGTAGAACAACGTGCTGAATTGCTAGGCGATTTTATTGAGCGTCACACGGTGGGTAACGTCGCCGACGTGCTGGATAAGAGTATGAGCACCATTGTTAATACGTTGAAAATGATGCGTCTTAAGTTGCTCAATCAGCAACGTCAGCAACCCAACGCAGCAGTCTTAGCGTTACCAGAAACCGTCGCTCAACTGCAACCAGCGCTAGGTTGCTACCTGAACGCCTTGTTCGACCAAGACCATTATCTGGAGCATGGCCTGTTGCGTGGCATGTTTTTTACCGCGGAGCATCAAACCACGGGCATTTTCAGCCACCGATTGTTGGGAGAATATCTGCCAGCCCAAGTTCAACATAGTCAAGATCAACGTAGTGATAGCGTATTGCTGACAGGTTGGCGGACATTGACCAAACGCGTATTCGTTAGCCTACTAAGTTTGATGCTGGTGTACGGCGCAGGCAATGCATTGATGACTACCTGGCGTGGTGTTACGCAGCTTGAGAGCATTCATGAGGCAGACCCGCTTGAACAGAGTTACTTGCGTTATCAAAAAGCTGAGTACTGGTTGCAAGAAACCTTGCCATCTCTGCTTTTCTATCCGGTCACCCATACGATGGAACAACGGATGGCGCGGCAATACCAGCAACAAGCGCCTGTTAATGCCTTCAACCCGGCATCGGTAGCAACACACTTGCTAACGCGTTTCCGTAATGCGGAAGCACCACAAAAAAGACTGTTTGCTTTACATTGGGCACGTTTTATTAACATCGAACAAGCAATGGCACATGGCGCTACGCTGGAAACTTTACAGCATATGCCTGCTTATTCAGCTTCACTGTTAAGTGGTGAAAACGATCCTTTATCCACAGAACAACGGGTGGCACTCCGTCTGGCGCAATATCGCCAAGGCAACGCACAACAAGAATTTGATCAATGGCAGGACACATTACAGGCACTACTGGCAGATGGCGGTAATTGGCAGTGGCTGTTAGCCGACGAACAACCGACAGGAACCCATTCACTGACGCTGGCTGATTTCTGGCCATTGACCAGCGAGGATGCCGCCACAATTAACGCTCGTATCCGTGGTGTTTATACTCAAGCCGGTGAGCAAGATATTCAGGCAACCTTGGGCGAACTGGCACAAGCTCTTAACAGATCGGAATTCTTTGCTCCTTTACAGCGTTCGTTTTATCAACAGTATCAAAATCAGCGCCAATCAGAGTGGTTAGCATTCGCTCAGGCTATGCCTCAAGCAGAAACGTTAGTACGAGGCAAGAAAAACTGGCAAACGCTGATATTAGCAACGGGTCAATATAACAGTCCCTATATCACCTTTCTGACACAGTTAGAACGTGATTTATCCACGGTAGAGTCGACGGAGCAGCAACCTTGGTTACAGACGCAACATCGTTTATGGCAACTGCATGGTTACGTGCAAAAAAGTAACGTGATGCAACGGGTCTCGTTAGGAAACCTCTCTTTACGCCAGCGCATCATGTCGTGGTTTGGTATTTCACCGCAGATCTCTGTACGGCTGGATGACAACGTACTGACACGCTATCGCGTCTACCGGCAAGCAGTACAGTTAAATAGCCAACGCGAGTTGCTCAGTGATATGGAAACCGAAGTGTTGGTTAAAAATGCGTTAAACAACGAGAAAGGGGAACTGGACGATAGCGGCCTGCGTGCATTGTTCAGCCGCTTCACCTTGTGGCGCCATGAGGCTGAAAGCAAACAGAATGCCGGGGTAAATGAAACCCTATGGCGACTCTATCAGGGTGATGCTCATCTGGTACTGCGTTACGCCTTCTTAAGTGCCGCCAGTCGTTTGCAAACCCAGTGGGAAAGTAAAGTGATTTGGCCGATGGAAAAATTGAGCAGACAGGAACTGTTTGATGGCCGGGAATTGAATGCGCGTTTGTATGAATACAGCAACGCATTTGTACGGGATACCGCAGAGTATGCGCTGGATATTCGCCCCGAAGGGATTAAGCGTCAGGAAATGGAAGATGTGCTCTTTCCGTTTAACGATGATTTCATTTTCTATATTAATAACCTAATCCAACCGAATGACCTACTTTCAGCGACATCAGATATTCGTCGTCGCCTGCAAGAGAAACTCGCCTTACTGGAAAGCGAGCAACAACTGGCGACGGCACAACAGGAACCGAAGCAAGAACAGAAGCCATCGGCGGAAGTCACGATTGTCAGTCAGCCAGCGACCGCTAACCAAGGGGCAAAAGTATTGCCAGTGGGCAGTTCAGTGACGTTGAGTTGTGATGATGGCGTACAGCAGCTTAAAAGTATGAATTTCAATGACAGCCTGACGCTGCATTGGAGCCCCGGCACATGCGGTAAAGTACAAGTTGATGTCTATTTTCCCCGCTTTACATTAAGCAAAAGTTACGTAGGCCCCGATGGTTTACTGCAATTTATGCACGCTTTTTCCCGCGGTGAACTAACACTGGCAGCACAAGCGTTCCCACAGCGACGCGATGAATTAAATGCACTGGGTATCAATAACATTACTGTGCGCTATCAAGTCAGCGGAAGCAAAGCTGTTTCAACACTGTATCAACAGTGGCAGCAACATCAGCAACAACAAACCGCGTTATTGGAACAACGTAGCCGACTGGATAGCCAGTTGTTAAATCTAAGTGAGCCAACAGTGGCAAAAGGAACTCTCTCTACTTTGCCATCACAGATCACCACCCATTGGAACGAATTAAGGAAACCTAAAAGTGAGTAATTATCTTAAACAGATCGTCAGTAAATTAACGGCAGAAGCGCGTCAGTGCCTTGATGAAGCCGCGAATCTGGCGGTACGGCGCACCCATCATGAAGTGGAAATTGAACATCTATTATTGGCTTTGTTTGAAAAACAGCTTCCGACGATGGAACAAGTGTGTCGCCACGGTGGTATTGATGCCATGACGTTGCTCAATGCCTGCCAACGGTCACTAACGCTATTACGTAGTGGTAATCATCGTCCGCCGGTACTGGCTACCAACCTAACTGAGTGGATAGAACAGACCTGGATGTATACCAGTACTCACTGGGGTGCATCACAGATTACCGCTCAGGCACTGATTGTGACACTGATCATGAATCCGTCACTGCACCATTTGCTTACCTCAGAACTACAGCAAGCGTTACAGGGTAACAGAGAAGGGATAGAACAGTGGTTGCGTACGCAGACACATACGGAACCACAACAAATTACGACGCCTGTCGGGGATAATACTCAATCCGCACTGGCACAATACACGCATCACCTAACACAGGCAGCGCGTGATAACAAACTAGACCCGGTTTTAGGACGTGAGCGGGAGATCCGTCAATTAATTGATGTTCTGTTACGTCGTCGCCAAAACAACCCGTTGTTAACCGGTGAAGCGGGCGTCGGCAAAACTGCGCTGATTGAAGGGCTTGCCCAACGAATCGTTGAAGGGCGTGTGCCGAAAGTTTTGGCACAGGCTGAATTATTTACGCTGGATATGGGGCTGTTACAAGCGGGCGCCAGCGTAAAAGGTGAGTTTGAAAGCCGTTTGCAAAAATTATTAGATGAGGTGAAAGGATATCCCACACCGGTGATTCTGTTTATCGATGAAGCGCATATGTTGATCGGCGCAGGCGGCCAAGCCGGACAAAACGATGCGGCTAATCTGTTGAAGCCTGCGCTGGCGCGTGGTGAATTACGGGCGATTGCGGCAACCACCTGGTCTGAATATAAGAAGTACTTTGAAAAAGACGCAGCGCTAGCACGTCGCTTCCAAGTGATCAAAGTTGAAGAACCTTCGTTAGAGCTGGCAGTCGCCATGTTACGCGCCATGACACCGGCAATGGAAAAACATCATGGCGTCAAAGTACTTGCAGAGTCGGTCACAGAAGCGGTTACATTAGCCAACCGTTATATCACTGGACGTCAGTTACCGGATAAATCGGTTAGCTTGTTAGATAGCGCCTGCGCCCGCGTTGCAGTTTCACAGACGGATGAACCGGCACCTATCGAAGATCTGCGTGCCATGCTGGCAAACATTGCTACCGAACAGGAAGCATTACTGCGTGAAGGTGGTCATGAAGCCCAGCTACAAAAATTGGCGCAGCGTCAGGCTGAATTGCAGGCATCACTAGAAGAAATTTTGCCGGAATATCACGCTCAACGTCAGTTGGTCAATGACATCCTCGCTTGTGAAGAACATGACGAACGGTTGCCTGTGCTACGGGCAGAACTGCATCAACGCCACCATCAGCACGCTTATGTCTTTGACTGTGTTGATGCCGCCTGTGTAGCAGATATTGTTGCCGGCTGGACAGGGATACCCCTTGGCCGAATGGTAGAAAATGAGCGTGATGTGTTGCGTCAGTTAGAAACCCGCCTCGGTCAACGGGTCATGGGGCAAGATCATGCGCTCAGCCAGATAGCGCGTCAAATTCGGATCGCTAAAGCACAACTGGCCGATCCGGTTAAACCTACCGGAGTATTTATGCTCGCAGGTCCTTCCGGTGTGGGGAAAACCGAGACCGCTTTAGCGCTGGCCCATGAATTGTATGGCGGTGAACATCATCTGATCACGATTAACATGTCGGAATATCAGGAAGCCCATTCGGTTTCCGGCTTGAAAGGTTCTCCTCCGGGCTACGTCGGTTATGGACAAGGTGGTGTATTGACCGAAGCAGTTCGGCGTCAACCTTACAGCGTAGTGCTACTTGATGAAGTGGAGAAGGCTCACCCCGATGTGCTGGAGTTGTTCTTTCAAGTATTCGATAAAGGCATGATGGAAGATGCCGAGGGGCAACAGATTAACTTTCGCAATACGCTGATCATCTTGACTACCAATGCGGCATCAGATTTGGTGATGCGTGCAGCAATGCATGGGGTAAAAGAGCAGGGAGAGAATCGCCCGGCTAACCTGGAAGACATTCAGGAAATTATCCGACCAGAACTGCAACGTATTTTTACGCCAGCATTTTTAGGTCGTTTGCAGGTTATCCCTTATCTGCCGGTACATGGCGAAATTCTGCATGCCATTGTGCGCCATAAACTGAATAAAGTTGTCGTGCGCTATCGTCAATCAACTCAATGTGAATTGCACTATAGCGATACGCTGGTGGATTTTATCGCCGAAGGATGCCGGATAGCGGAGAGCGGCGCCCGTGAAATTGATAATCTGTTAACTCAGTTCGTCCTGCCGCTGTTATCAGATCAATTGTTGCTCGGTGATACGCCAGTCAATGAAGATGTCTGGATGAATGTTGCCGAAGGTCAGATACAGTTACGATCAGACAAAAAGAAACTATCACAATCAAATATTATCAACTAAGGGTAGTAAACGCTTATCTCTGCTATTATTATCTTACGAATGTAACATCAGTGTTACGGAATAAGATCCCGATGAAAATGAAAAAGATAGTGATCTTCTGGTTTATTTTTACATTGGTCAATTTCGCGCTGGCACTGTTAAGCCTACAGGTACGGGATGTATGGAGTCTGTCATCACTGGTGTGGTTTCCGGCAGGCTTGTTACAAGGCATATTTTGCGCCAGGGCGCCACGGTATTGGCCTGTCTGGTTAATAACGGGCGCCTTGATTGCACTGACCGCCAGTCAGTGGTATGGAAGACCGGTAAACGTATCGCTGATCTTTTCCTGTATCAATGTGATGATGCTGGTGGTAACAGCGCTGATCTGGCAGTTTTTTTACGGTGTCATGCGGGCCCCGAAACGGGCAAGGGAGATCATTAGCCTGACCGTACTCTGTTCGTTAAGTGGCATCATTGAGCGATTTACCGCAAAGTGGATACTTCATCTCTCTGGTTATCCTACCGACATATCGGTTTCATTACCGATTGTCGTAGGCTCAGTGTTGAGTTATCTGCCATTTACGCTGTTTGTTATCTCCTGTATCACCTATGAGAAAAATAGGGTTGAGAACTGGAAAATCTACGGTTTATGGCTGGTGGCCCTATTTGCCATGACAGCCTTGTTCATCAGTCCGCCACCGGAAACCGGGAAAATACACTGGCAAGGGATCGCACTGCTGTTTTCTTTTAGCTTACCGATGCTGCTAGCACTAAGCGGTAATCTGCTGGTATTAAGCAGCTTTTTATCCCTGTGTACAGTGGGGATCGTCAGTGCCACCATTTTTGGTCTTGGGCCATTCTCATCCCCGTTAACCAATCTCCAACAAAATGTGCAGATAGCTGCTTGGTACAGCACAGCATTAACCTTGCCTGCGTTGTTATACTGTAGTTATTTATCTAATATAATCAATGCATTACATCAGCGCAAAGCGCGTCTTCTGTTAATGAGAGCCATGCTGGATCAAGAACAGGTTAATTGCTTTCGGTTAAACGCCAACGGGCATCTGTACTGGCATCATAATGGTTCTGCCTGGATGCGGTGCGGAAAAGCGCCTGCCTCCTGGTCGCAATTGATGGCTTGGGTACATCAGGAAGATAGACATAAAATCGAACAGCTTAAAAATTCCGTCTCGCAAATACCGCAGACACTAAAAGTTCGGATTGCCGATGGCAAAGGTGAATTTAACCTAGTCATTATCGCCTTAATCGTCCATGTGGGAGAAGATGCCGGTTTTATTGAAGGAACGATACGTGAAATAGTAAATATAAAAAGTAAATAATCTGGAGAAATAACTCATGCCCAGACGAGTCATTATTGCCGATGATCATCCGGTATTTTTATTAGGACTACGCACGATACTGGCAACATTGCCGGAGAATTACCAAATTGTGGGGGAAGCCCATGATGTCGCCGCGCTCTTCTCTCTACTGGAGGAAAAAGAAGCGGATATGCTGATTACGGATTTCATTATGCCGGGTCATAACCAGATCGACGGTCTGAGGATGATTAACCGGATACGGGAACAGTATCCAAATCTGCCTATTGTGGTCATCACCATGATCAGCGACCGGAAAATCATTGCTTCATTGATTGATTACAGAGTAAAAGCGATTTTGAACAAAAACAGCTTATCCCATGAGCTGGTCAAAGGGTTATACAGTACAACCGGGCGTGATAAACCCTATTTAAGTGAACAATTTCTCGAATCACCGGACGAAGAGGTTGTAAAAACGCTAACCAGCAAAGAATTGGAAGTGATTAAATTGTTGGGGCAAGGATTGAGTGTGAATGATATCGCTGCACGTTTATACCGTACTAAGCAGACTATCAGCGCACAAAAAATCAGCGCGATGAAAAAGCTCGGATTAGACAGTGAAGCAGCACTTTATAATTATTTGCATCAGATTGGACTGGGGCTGTAAGCGATGAAGTGCCGGCGCAAAGAATGGCGATGGTTTGCCCTATTGGTATTGCTGTTACCGCTATCTGGCTGGAGTCTCAACCTGTTTGAATATCGCAACGCGCAAGAGCTGCCCGCCAATGGACTACCGGTGGAGTTTTATTCAAATATCACGCAAGAATCACAGGAATTTCTGCCTTTTCCTATCAAAGAACATGGAATTTTTCCTCCACGCTTTCCAACATTAAAAGTCGGCATTCTCTGCTGTATCGGCGCGCCATTGGTGATCCATCGTTGGGACGGCAAGTTGGAAGGGATCTATGCGGATTATCTACGCTTGATTGAAACCGTGCTGAAAAGGCCAGTGGAGGTACGGCTGTTTAACAGTTGGGAATCAGCTTATAAAGCATTGCAACGTGGAGATATTCAACTGTTATCGAATTCCGCCTCATCACAATCAGGAAATGGAGTAAATGACACTTACCCGATTCTGGTACAACCACTCGCCCTGATTATGCGCAAAGAACAAGTGAATATGCCATTTGCCAAAATGAATATTATGGCGGCGCCTGGCAGTGATCCGGGTGTCATTAAGCAATTACGTAAACATTACCGCACTATTTCAGTGGCGAAAAATCAGCAAGAGGGAATACAGGCCGTTGTGGATGGTAAAATGGATGCCTATCTGGATGGACAAAGCCAGATTGCCTATTTGCTGGCTTTTCGTCCGTTTACCGGATTGACTTACCGCCGGGATATTTCACTCGGAGAGCGGTATGACTTTCTCGGTCACAACAGTGATGGCATAGTTGAAGCGGTAAATCTGATTCTGACATCCATTCCTCATGCCATCAGAAATAAAGTTTACGAACGTTGGATTTCTGGACTGGCGTTAGGCAACAATAACGACGCCGCAATCTTTTCCGCTCAGGAAAAAACTTGGATTAAAAAAAATCCCGTCGTCAATGTGGCGCTGAATCGCAATGCACCGCCTTATTCCTTTCTGGATAAAAACAGCCAGATCACCGGACTGGATGTGGACATTTTACGTTTACTGGGAGAAAAAAGCGGCATCACCTTTAATTTTATCCCAACAGATGGCGCAGTAGGCATTAAAAAGCTGTTAGAAAATGGCGAAGCGCAAATGACCTCCATGCTCAACACGCCAGAACGTAGCCGTTGGCTCTCTTTCAGTCATCCCTATGGTACTGTGGAATGGGTGATGATCACGCGCAATGAGCGTAATGCGCCTTATGAGTTTGAACAACTTAAACACCATCGGGTGGCGATTCAACGCGGTAACGCACTTTTATCACTATTAAAACCGTATCCAGAGATTTTCATCATCGAAGTTGACAGCGTGACACAAGGTATTGATATGGTGCTGGCCGGAGCGGCAGATGCAACTTTTGATAGCCTGATCAGTGCTGATTACCTACAAGCAAGCCGCTACGGTACCAACATTTCTATTCAGTTCTTTAAAGGCTCATTGCAACCGGAGCAATACGCCATCATACCGGCCTATCCTCAACTGGTTGATATATTAAATAAAAGCATTGACGCACTGCCTCCAAATGAACTGCGAGTATTGCGGTTGAAGTGGTTATCTATGGCGAACGTCACGCCTTATGATGACAATAAAATCTCTCCTTGGGTGAAGCTGTGGGGAGGGGCGTTACTTGTGATTGCGTTAAGTTCAATCTTTTGGGGCAGTTATCTTGCACATCAAATCAGACGACGTAAAACCGCGGAAAGCAACTTACAAGATTTGCTGGCGTACTGGGAAACACTCTTTAATAACATGCCTACGCCAATGTTTGTCTGCGATCCTACCATGTGCATCACGGCGGCTAACCTTTATTTCCGGCATGAAATGGGCGCTGTCGGATCTGAGGTGATTGGCCGCAGTCTTTTTTCTCTCTGTTTTTTAAAACCGGCCGATGAGCAAGAGATCAGTCTAATTTTTCTGCGCTGTCTGGAGGGGGCTCCGGTGCATTTCTCTGATCGCAACATTTTTATTCAAGGGCAGGATAAAGACGTTTATTTGTGGCTCGAAAGTTATAGCAATACCGAAGGCGTTGTTCAGGGAATCATTGGTGGTTGGTTTGATGTGACCGAACGTAAATTGCTGGCGCAAGAACTACGTCAGGAGCGTGATAAGGCGGAACTCGCCAGCCTGGAGAAATCCGACTTTCTGGCCCACATGAGCCATGAGATTCGTACCCCGCTGCAAGCCATTATCGGCATTCTTGATCTAGAGGTAAAAAAGCAAACTCAACCATCCACGCCATTACATATCGCCTGGCAGGCAGCAATATCTTTGCAAGGAATCATCGGTGATGTGCTGGATTTCTCCAAGATAGAATCCGGGCGAATGGTGCTGAATCTCAAGCCGGAATCACTGCAAGCGATTCTGGAAAATTGTGTGGCAACGTTTAACCATCGAGCAAAGGAAAAAGAACTGTGTTTCACCTATCAGTTTGATTTGCCGCCTGAACATTATCATCTACTGGACGCAACACGCGTAACCCAAATCATCAATAACCTGTTGGGCAATGCCATTAAATTTACCGAACAGGGCAGTGTGCAAATCAGCGCTAGCTATCAGCCTATTCCAGAAAGTCACCAAGATGAAATTACGCTGGTGGTTGCCGATACCGGTTGCGGCATCCCGGAAACCATGTATGAAGCCGTTTTGCTGCCCTATGTACAGGTGACGCAACATAATGGTGGTAAAACCGGAACAGGGTTGGGACTACCTATCTCTGTACAGTTAGTTGAATTAATGGGTGGCAGCTTAAAAATCACGGGTGCGCCCAGTGGTGGCGCACAAGTTACCGTGGTGTTACCGCTTACGCGCAGTGTTATTGAAAAGGAAGCGATAAGTGAAAAAGCCGAAAATATTGGGGTGGAACTTAATGAATCTTTGAATATCTTAGTAGTTGATGATCTACCTGCCAATTTACAAGTACTGTCATTACAGTTAGCGTCATCGGGCCATCGTATTGCACTTGCTGAAAGCGGCGAACAGGCCATGAATCTGGTAGAAGAGGGCTATTTCGATATCGTGCTGACAGATTGCCAGATGCCGATGATGAACGGTTACCAACTGGCTCAGGTGCTGAGAAAGCATGAACGATCATGGCAACTACCACCATTTATTATTCTGGGATGCACTGCGAACGCGTTTTCTACCGAACAGGCTCGTTGTTTGGAAGCCGGAATGAATGGTGTATTAACCAAACCACTGGTGCAAAGCAAATTGCTGGCAGAAATTACCCGTTACTACCGGCAAGTCAATGACAAAGCAACGTTAAAATTCGATGAGATTCAAGCATTAGCTCAACAAGATGTGGCGGTAGAACGTCAATTACTCAGTGCCATACAACAAGGGATGTCGGAAGATATTGCAGAATTGCAACAACAGGAAAACCAGCAATGTCATGAGAAAGTTGTGCATCACGCCCATCGTATGAAAGGCGCTTTTGCGCTGACGCAATATCAGCAAGGAATACGTGTCTGCCTGCGGATTGAAAAGAGTGAACATTGTGATGTGAAAACACTAGCCGTTTTATTAACTCGTGCGGAATATTTTCAACAGCAGATTGCGCAGAAATTGGGAGAATTACAGGGTTAAAAACCGGGTGAAACTATCCAGAAAAACCGTGAAGAGATGAGTGCAATTTATACCATCATAAAAAAACAAACCTCGTTATTTTCAACGAGGTTTGTCAGCAGTCTGGCATGGTCAGAGCATCTAACCATATTTTAAGTTGTTTTTTCGACTGGTCAGAATCCATCAATGAGAAAATCTAGAGCATCTCTAATTTTTTTCCGGTGGGATGTAACATCAATAACCTCATCACCAATCATAGATACTCTGATACTTGCCATTTCATGAGTCATCACAATGTAGTCACTTTCCTCAATTGTCAATATTGGACACAATCTTATAGGAACGTTGCCTTTAAAATTTCCTTTCAGAAACAGGGGGATCATTAATCTTGTATCCAGCACATCGATAATGTCACTCTGTACGTCAAGAAGATATGGGTAATCAGAATTGCCAATATTACGATAAACAACATACTGCATCTCAGAACACCTTGTACTTATCTGACAATAAACCGTGTTCGTTAGTGATACGATTAAGTTCCTCCATTCCTGCTTTATTCTCACGCTTCCAACGTTCAGATTCAATGGCTTTCAATTCCGAAGTTAGTGCCCTAGTCAATACTGCCGATAAGTTAAGCCCTACCTGTCTTGCTTGTTGATACAGTTCGGGTGCAACGGTCACACTCACTGTTTTCTTTAATCTGATTTGTGCTGATGGCATGTTAACCCCTGTATGAAACACGTTATTTTACACTTGTAATTATAGCAGGCTTTTTTATATATAAGAACAGCAGAGAAGCAAGCTAAAGAGGCAATTTGGGCGTTCGTATCCCAGCAACCTAGTTGTAAATCAGGCAGCTCAAGGCATGCCAGCATCTATTATTGATATGAAAACATCTTTAGGGTACGCTCTCTCGCTCAATGGAATATCCAACTGCCGATTAGAACAAAATTGCTAAGGATTTTGTATGCGCACTTTATATCTTTTACCTATTTTTTTATTTTTATCCTCTTGTTCAACAAATCTACCACCCTATGAACGGGAAGCCCGACATTATGTTTATCGTTCTAACAATGATTTTGATCCCAATTTCCAAACACATGTAAATAACTCTATTAAGTTAATGACTCCATTCTTTGAACAATTTTATAGAGAGGGAGTTAAGGATAAAATGAACAATATCAGTTCACATGAAATTGATCAAAAAATTAATTATTTTAAAAGTGATAGTTTAATTCAAGAAATCAATATGTCAGAAATATTTATTTCACCAAAAGTACATACAGAAAAAGTCAACAATAGTCAGATTTCAAATAAGAAGAAAAAAGCATTAATTGATGGAATCATCAACTCTTACGAGGCCGGTTACTATGGAAAGTAAGAAAATTAACTATGATAAAGTGAACGACGATCACAAGCCAATTTTGATTACTCATCAGAATGGCAAGCCAGCGATCACCCTAAGTTTGGAAGATTTTCAAACCTACGAAGAAACAGCCTACTTAATGCGGGTCCTGTGGAAGAACCCCCAGATCGGTAAACTTTGTGAATGCTACGAATTGTCAGGGCACTTAAATGTGTTCAAAACACGGTAAATTGTCGCTTCGCTCAGCCTGAATTCCTTTGCCAACTGACAGAAGATAAATCAGGTACAGGAAAACGCAGATAAAGCGATTTACGCAGCGCAGATTGATCTACATGAAGCACAAGCCGAAATTGTACGTTTGGAAAGAGTAGAGACAGAGCAGTCCAGCATGATCGCAGAGTTGCGAGAAAAGTTGCATGATGTGGATATTGCTCTGGCAATGGCTACAGCCCACGCTCGTAAAGATGACGAATTGGCGGCAGCTTTGGAGGTATCCAGAAGAACTGAGACAACACAGGCCGTGGAAGTGGGGCGGCTCAAGGGAGAAACAGAACCAAAATCTTCAAATGGTGACAGGTTAACGAAATTACCCCAATGATTTATGCTCTTGCATTGATTCAGATATTGATGCAATATTGCATCAATATCTGAATCAATGAGGTAATCAAATGCGAACTACTGTCACGATTGATGATGTGCTGTATGCACAAGCGCTGGAAATGGCCGATCCTAGCATGGACAAAGCTGATATTTTCCGGGAAGCGATGAAAACGTTTGTTCAGGTGCAGGCGGCAAAGCGGCTCGCTTCGCTCGGCGGTACATCGCCTGAAATGCAGATGATTCCCCGCCGCCGCGAGGATTCATCCTTATAATGACTATTTTGGTTGATACATCCGTCTGGGTTGACCATTTCAAAAACCGGAATGACGGGTTGATTCAGTTGTTGAGTCGGGATCTGGTTCTGATTCATCCAATGGTATTGGCAGAGATAGCATGTGGTACCCCTCCGGCACCAAGACTGCGAACACTTGGTGATCTAGGTCTCTTACCACCGAGCCATCAGGCCAGTATTGCCGAAGTGATGGCATTTATTGAAAACGAAAAACTGTACGGGCTTGGATGTGGTTTTATTGATATTACGTTGCTGGCATCAACCTTAATAACGCCAGGAACAAGACTTTGGACATTGGATAAGCGACTTGAGAGATTGGCTAAACGTCTTAATGTGAGTTATCAGCCGATTCATTGACCGGAAACTTATAATTATTTTTTCAGCGGGATTTGGGGGTTGAGGACCCCACAAACAAAGTCCTCTAGTCGTTATTTTAAGAAATCGTGATGACGACTATGCAATAAATCAAATACTCCCATTGCCGCTCACGCCCTACGCCATAAAGCGTAAAGAGAAAATATCTCTCTAATCCAAAGGGCATACCCGAATAATATGACCATCGGGGTCTTCAACGAGGAAAGTACGACCAAAGACCTCAGTATGGGGTTCCTTCACAATCTTAATATCGGGTTTCTTTCGCCATTCTTCAAATAAACGATCTACATCTTCACCGGATGGCAACATAATACCGATCTCAGAGAACCGTGGAGTAGAGGCATCCGGCGTTGTTCCGCCTGACCAAATAGCAAATAGTGCTTCACCATCGGCGGCAAATGCCACATAACGAGGACTCGAAAACACCGGCTCAGAATTAAAAAGTGTCTTGTAAAAGGCTGTCGAACGTTCGATATCAGATACATAAACAAGTTGAAGGTTAGGTTTGCGGGATACTGTCATTATGTCATTCTCATGTAAATCAGATTCAAATAAGAGTAAAAACAAATTGTTATATAACTCAACAAGTAACATTTGTTATTGAGTTGCATTTATCATTCTATAGTGATGTTAATAATATGTATATACATACATATGTAAAGCGATGTGAAAATTCTAGACGATGAAGATGTGCCTAAGAATCTTGTAGAGATAATTTGTATCAGATGAAATTGTTAAGTATGGAGACATGAGAGTTACCTTTTGTGTTTTTGTATAAGGGTTCGACATCCATATCAAAACGGGTAACTCTCAACCTTTCAAGGTGTTTTGTCAGATTGGATTGTGACGAATACAAGTCAATTACCAAAAAGCTCTTTCATCCTACTCTCGGTATGTTTAATCAATTCTTCAATTTCTTGGGGAGGTGTTGAACCACAATGAATATCACAGAACAATATCGGATCAGAGCCTCTTGACAAATAAAAACCTTGAGGATCTCTTAATTTTGATTCCCGGGCTGCACATAAAGCTCGTAGAATTCTTTTTAGCCTTTCTTTATCACTCTCTACATTAATAAAGTTCTTAAGATTCGCTTCCCCACCATGAGAAATTTGAAAGAAACGATTATTACTATTACTCATATCAATTCGTTTCATTTTAATAAAAGTGGCTTCCTCACTACGCGTCACACCATTAGCATCTTGAAATGAAAATGTAGCATTAAAAACATCTAAGTATACGTTTGGCAATCCATAATTAGTATCAGCATTTCTAAAACAATGTTCAACAGAACTGCCCAGATTCATTGGCTTATAAACTATATTATTAAGCATATACAGATATCCGCCCTTAGCCTCACGAGAACGTACTCTCTCTGCTCCATCAAGAGCAATAACTTTACCATTCTTTAATTTTATTTCAACCATCTTATCATACCTATTTAATTGTTGAGAAATACGTATTCACATATCAACAATAAAACAGATTGTTATTTATATAGAGACAAAATATTAATTTTCTGACAAATCAGAAAATATAAAGATTTACAAAAAGTGGATAACTTTTCATTCCCAGATGTCTCTTATAAATATAAAAATTCCCTGGTTAAACAAAATATCATGATAGATCGACTGTTATCCAATAATTAATTTAATCATAAATATAGCGATTAATAAGATTTTCCAGTAATTCCTGTTGTCCACTTCGATGTTTAGGTTCTTGAACCAAAGTTTCTGCATAATGAGCCACTTCATCAAGTGCCATTTTTCCTTCAAGAATATTTCTACCTAGTTCACTATTCCAACCAGAATAACGCTGAGCGACATACTCATCTAATTTACCGTCTACTAATATTTTCACCGCACTCTTTAACGATAAAGCCATAGTATCTATGGCGCCGATATGCCCATAAAACAGATCATCAATATCAATACTTTGGCGGCGAACTTTTGCATCGAAATTTAAACCACCCGTAGTAAAACCACCGGCTTTTAAGATTTCATACATTATCAGAGAATTCTCCTCGACACTATTTGGAAATTGATCGGTATCCCAGCCAAGTTGAGCATCCCCGCGATTCGCATCAATAGAACCAAATATTCCCAATGCAATCGCTGTGGCAACTTCATGTTGAAATGAGTGTCCAGCTAATGTGGCATGGTTAGCTTCAATATTCACCTTAATTTCATTTTCTAAACCAAACTGCTTTAGGAAACCATAAACGGTAGCTACATCATAATCATATTGGTGTTTAGTCGGTTCCTGAGGTTTAGGTTCAATTAATAATGTTCCCTGAAAGCCAATTTTGTATTTGTAATCCACAACCATTTGCATAAAACGGCCGATTTGTTCTCTTTCTTGACGTAAATCTGTATTGAGCAAACTTTCATAGCCTTCACGTCCGCCCCACAGTACATAATTTTCACCACCCAGTTTTTTGGTCATTTGCATAACTTGACATACTTGTGCTGATGCATAAGCGAAAATATTGAGATCTGGGTTAGTTGACGCACCGGCAGCATAGCGAGGATGTGTAAAACAGTTTGCCGTTCCCCATAACAACTTAACGCCAGTCTCTGCTTGTTTATCGGCAAGCATATCGGACATAACTCCCAAATTATAAATATATTCTTTTAAGGAACAACCTTCGGGAGCGACATCAATATCATGGAAACAATAAAAAGGAATATTTAGCTTGTAGAAAAACTCAAAAGCAACATCAGCTTTGAGCTTAGCCAGTTCTAAAGCATCATTGCCTTTTTGCCAAAAACGTTCAAATGCTCCGGCACCAAACATATCAGTACCATTCCAACAGAAATTGTGCCAATAGCAGACGGCAAAACGCAGATGATCTTTCATCTTTTTGCCTAGAATAATCTCTTCGGGATTGTAGTGACGGAAAGCTAATGGATTATTACTTTGCCTACCTTCGTAACTGATTCTATTTACTCTCTCAAAGTATCGATGCATATCAACCTCTATCTAATATACCCGTTATCTTTCAAGTTGTCTCTTTGTTGGCTGCACTCGCTCACCCCGGCCACATAGTTATCTATGCTCCCGGGGATTCTCTCCCTTGCCGTCGCGATCCATCTTGAAATCTATAGGGTATAGACATACGTGTGTGTATAAAATTTTATTCATCAATGTCTCTATTTTCAATTATGTTATTTTATTTCTTCACTAAGATTATTGTTAATTGTGTGATTTACCTCATAATTTGGTATTAATTCAATCCTGAAAATAGAAAAATAATTATGATTAATATTGTATAAATCAATAAGGACATCAATGATGAACAGACGATACCATATAACACTATTATTTAATGCCAATAAAGCTTATGATCGTCAGGTGATAGAAGGGATAGGTGAATATTTACAAGCATGCCAATGTAATTGGGATATCTTCATTGAAGAAGATTTCACCACGAAATTAAATAGTTTGAAAACTTTGCAGAGTGATGGAATTATTGCTGATTTTGATGATATGGAAATCCAGCGTATTTTCAGTCAGTTAGACATTCCTGTTATTGGTGTCGGCGGTTCTTATCATCAAGAAAATCACTATCCCGCGGCACATTATATTGCGACAAATAACTTTGCTTTAATAGAAAGTGCCTTTAATCATTTAAAAGATAAAGGTATTAAACGTTTTGCATTTTATGGTTTACCTCAGACAAGTGGTAAACGATGGGCAATAGAGCGTGAATACGCATTCCGACAATTAGTTGAAAAAGAAAAATATCAAGGTGTGGTGTATCAAGGAATAGAGACGACGCCAGAAAACTGGTTTTACGCACAAAATAGATTAAAAGATTGGCTCCAAACTTTACCGCCAAATACCGGCATTATCGCGGTAACGGATGCCAGAGCTAGACATATTTTAGCCGCATGTGAACATCTCAATATTCCTATTCCCGATAAAATCTGTGTTATAGGCATAGATAATGAAGAAATAGCCCGTTTTCTTTCGCGTACCGAGCTTTCTTCCGTTGTACAAGGTACACAACAAATGGGCTACCAGGCAGCAAAATTACTTCATCAACTTCTTAAAGGTTACGTTCCTAAAAAATACCACCGCCAATTAATTCCACCTTTAAAGGTTATTGCAAGGCAATCGACAGATTTTCGGGCAGTAAACGATCCCGCAGTTATTCAAGCAATGCATTATATTCGTCATAACGCCTGTAAAGGGATAAGAGTTGAACAAGTTATTGATGCTGTTAGTATGTCTCGTTCTAATCTTGAAAACCGTTTTAAAAATGAATTTGGTCAAACAATTCATACTATTATTCATAATGAGAAATTAGATAAAGTAAAAAATCTTTTAATCCACACCTCTATTTCAATCAGTGAAATTGTTACTGTTTGTGGCTACTCTTCTTTACATTATTTTTACTCTATGTTTAAACGAAACTATAATATGACACCTAAAGAGTATCGAGACAAATATCAAATCACTAAAAAAACTTAGCTATTTCAAATTAATAAGCCATCCTCAAACCAAATAGGATAGCTTTTAATTTAATTAAATATCTTCACCGTTTGTTTCTATAACTTCTTTATACCAATAAAAACTTTTTTTCTTATAACGGGCAAAGTCTCCATTGCCATTATCATCAACATTGACATAGATAAACCCATATCGCTTACGATATTCACCGGTTGAGAAAGAGACACAATCGATACATCCCCATGCAGTATAACCGAGAATATCAACACCATCGAATAAAATAGATTTCTTAATTTCAGATAGATGCGATGCTAAATATTCGATACGATAATCATCATTGATAACACCATCTTGAGGTAATTTATCAACGGAACCCAACCCATTTTCAACAATAAAAATCGGTTTTTGATAACGTTCATATAATTCAGATAAGCTGTATCGAATCCCTATAGGATCAATTTGCCACTCCCATTCAGAAGATTCTAAATAGGGATTGAGCTTTCCTTTCTCAAAGAAGGAGAGGGATTGGCTATTTTTTTCTAACATTTCTGTGGATGAAGCAACAATATTGCTCATATAATAGCTTATTGCCAAATAATCAGCGCAACCTTCCCGTAACCAAATTAAATCACCATCTTCAATATGAAGTTCTATGTTTTTTCTTTCCCATTCTTTAATAAGATAAGATGGATAATATCCACGAAGATGAACATCACTAAAAATATATTTCTGGCGCATGGCTTGTTGTGCATATAGAACATCTTCTGGCTTACAGCTCTCTGGATATAATGGCGACATATGGATCATGCAGCCAATTTTAAAATTAGGATTTATTTCATGGCCTAATTTGACAACTTTTGCACTAGCAACAAATTGATGATGAATAGTTTGATACATGACTTGCTCTGGATTGTCGTGATCCTGATAAATCACGCCTGAATTACAATAACCAAATAGTGGATATTGCCAATTTATTTGGTTATTAATTTCATTAAATGTAATCCAGTATTTGACTTTGTTTTTATATCTTTCCATAACCGTCAAGCTAAAATTCATGAAAAAGTCTATTAATTTTCGGTTATACCAACCGCCATATTTTTTAACCAAATGATAAGGAATTTCAAAGTGGGATAATGTAATAATAGGTTCAATATTATATTTCAATAATTCATCAATAAGATCATCGTAGAATTTTAAGCCTGCCTCGTTAGGTTGTAATTCATCACCTAGAGGAAAAATTCTCGCCCAGGCAATTGATGTCCTAAAACATTTGAATCCCATTTCTGCAAATAGTGCAATGTCATCTTTATACTGGGAATAAAATTTCACACCTTGATGATTAGGATAGATTTTATTTTCCTCAATACCATTAGTTATGACACGATCAACACCGTGCTCTCCTTTTGTCATAACATCAGCAATACTCACCCCTTTGCCATCCTGATTCCAATAACCTTCAACTTGGTTAGCGGCAACCGCGCCGCCCCATAAAAAACCGGTAGGGAATTTATTCTTCATAGATAACTCCAGATTGTCATGTTCTCTTAGTTAAATATAATAGAATTAATCGAATTAGGTTCCAAATAAATAGAAAAAATATCATTGTTATAACCAATATTTAATTTCTGCTTTTCTTTATAAGAATTGTTTATATTCACCACCAAGGAACCCGATTTATTCTCGAAAGCAACAGCATTTCCTGACATATTCCCTTCTAACTCAATATGTTGCGCATCAGGTAAAATTAAACCCGAAAAATGGCGCATGACATAATACTCTGGATTATATATCACTTTATTTATTCCTGTTGGAATACTTATCATACTATTCTGTTTCCAACCCCAACTACTTTCTCCCCCTGAATTCAGCACCATATTCCAGTAAAAATAACCATTAGCACCATTAGTTAAATAATGTCTGAAAAGCGTAAATACATAATGAGCATATTCCCAACTATTATGACCATCACCACATTCATTTTCAGTTTGATAATATTTTAATTCTGGATAACTTTGTACCGTTCTTTGAATGGCATTTTTCCCTTGCCATTGATAACCAACGCCTTTTATATATTTATAAGCACCCATATCACGTAATACACAATTTGCATAATCATCATAATCCTGTCCAATCTCTTTAGAGAATTCAGGAGCATTAATAGTACCTAGCCAAATCTCAGTTTTTACATTATTTTGTTCGAATTTTGGTCCGAGATGATTTTTTATAAAATCTCTTAATTGCTCACCGCTCCATACACAAGAGGGGAATTTTTGATCCGCAGCAACCTCATTCTGAATATGAATTTGGTTAATTGGAATACCTTCTTTCTGATACTCTTCGATAAATTTTTCAAAATATAAAGCATATGCATTCTGGCTTTGAGCATCACGCTTTAATCTGCCAAAATTACAGACTTGATGAGTTTTAAGCCATACCGGAGGGCTCCACGGTGAAGCAGATATTTTTAAATTCGGTTGCCTTTCTAAAGCCTCTTTTATATAGGGAATGAGTAAGCGTTTATCCCTTTTAATGGAGAAATTAGCCATACCATAATCATCTTCAATATCGTTTAAACTATACCAAGAAACCGCATAATCACTGGCGCCAATAGGCATCCTGGCTAATGTTAATTTACACTCTCCATCCGGAGAAAATAATTTGTCTAGCACTAATTTTCTATTTTCTTTATCCAGATCTAATAAAGCTTTCATCCCAAGCTCATTGAAACAACCACCAAAACCATCTAATTTTCGACCTCGTTTATTAGTAATAATTAAATTGGCTTTTTCATCTGTCTTTATGATCGACAATCCTTCTTTCCATTGTTCTTTATTATTTGTATAAATAAATCTAACCATGTCTTATTATTTCCCGTAAAAGTATGAATTTATTGAAATTAATTAAGCACAGTTATCTTAATATTGATATTAAGTTATTTTACAAAGAATTTAACTTAATTCGTTTCTTTGAGTTTAATCACATATATTTTATCGAAATTATTCTTTTATTATAAATTGCCGTATTAATAATATAGATGTTTAAATTAAAGGATAGGGTAAAAGCTGCTTTTGAGAAACCATGATAGTCCTGATATATTTTTCCAGATACACTGCTAAACCACCTTTACATCATAAAAAGGAAATTTTATGTCTCTCGTACCATTTAAGCAGGTTGATGTATTCACTCACCAGCCTTTTAAAGGAAATCCCGTTGCCGTTGTTATGGATGCCAAGGGACTGACACCGATACAAATGCAAGCTATTGCTAACTGGACCAATCTTTCCGAAACTACTTTTGTTCTTCCCGTAGAAAACCCTCTGGCAGATTACCGTGTACGGATTTTCACTCCCGGCAGTGAACTTCCTTTTGCCGGTCATCCCACGATCGGTACCGCACATGCTCTGCTTGAAGCCGGATTAATTCAGGCGAGAGAAGGGCGTATTGTGCAAGAATGTGGAGCAGGGCTAATTACGTTAAACGTTACCGAAATGCAACCCGGTCAACAATTAATTACCTTTGAACTGCCAGAACCGACTATCACATTGCTTAGCACCGAACAGATAGATCGCCTTGAAAGCATTCTGGGTTGCCCGTTAGATCGCGCGTTAACACCGGCACTTATTGACGTGGGAGCTCGCTGGATTGTCGCTCATACTATTGTCGGTCATACTATTGTCGGTCATACTATTGTCGGTCATACTGCGGGAGCAGAAGCCGTGCTGGCAGCGGAACCTGATTATGCCAAATTGTGCGAGCATGACACGCAAATGAACGTCACCGGAGTTTGTCTGTATGGCGCCTATTGTGAGGGGGCGGAAGCTGATATCGAAGTACGCTCTTTCGCCCCATCATGCGGTGTCAATGAAGATCCAGTTTGCGGTAGTGGAAACGGCAGTGTTGCCGCATTCATGCACTACCACAAAGTAGCGATGATTGACGATAAAATCGTTCATTCATCACAAGGCAAAAAACTTGGCCGTCAGGGAAGCGTATGGCTCAGCCATTCCGACGGTAAGATTTTTGTCGGCGGTGGTGCTGTGACTTGTATTAATGGCGCCATTACAATCTGAAAAAAGTTATCAGCCCTAATATCCTAATATGTAGTTCAGAAAGGGCATTTGTTTTGTCGGAAAACAGAAGTTTTCCGACAAGCGATATTGATTTCAATTCTCTCTAATTATGCTAGAAAATCGCGCAAAGTAATGAGATTATACATACTTTATTAGTACAGAATAATAATGTTAGGGGGTTAGCTCATGACGAAACAAGCTGTTTTTACGATGAAATTAGAACCTGAACTACGTGCCGAATTTATGGCTGAAGCCGAAGCTGCTCACCGCCCAGCCTCACAGGTGCTACGCGAACTTATGCGCGAGTTTATTCAACGCCAACGTGAGGAACGAGAATACGATAAATTCCTATGTCACAAGGTAGAAGCCGGGCGAGCCTCAATGCGTGCTGGTTTGGGCCAATCTAATGATGAAGTCGAAGCCGAGTTTGCCGCACGGCGTGCCAATGTGATGGACCAAGCGTGAAAGTTATTTGGACACCCGAAGCGAAGCAAGACCGCTCTGACGTGTGGGACTACATCGCAGCCGATAACCCATACGCGGCGGTCAGAATGGATGAACAGTTTAGTGATGCAGCATCCAATCTTGCACGACATCCCATGCTTGCGCCGGCCAGGGAAAATGCCAGGCACTCGCGAGCTGTTTCCAAACGAGAATTATCGCCTGGTATATGAGATCAACGGAGAAATAATATGGATATTGACGCTTATCCATACAGCCAGACAATGGCCACCTATGCACAAAGTGAAGTAATAGCGGCAATCATTGACGATAAACGCTGAACTTTACTTATCAATGACTATCACTGATAAAAGACAGAGTAGGAGAGCCAGACTGTAGCGCATATTCAAAAAATAAAGTTATATAACGAGCAGGCGATCCATCTTCAGAGTGTCTTAGGAGCATAAATGGAATTAAACCGAATCGGTGATATTGCGGCTTTTGTTGCTGCGGTACGGGCAGGAAGTTATACGCAAGCGGCGGGGTCTTTGGGGCTTACTCGATCCGCTATTGGTAAGAGCATTGTGCGCCTGGAGACTCGCTTAGGCGTAAGATTGCTGAACCGAACAACGCGCCGGCTTAGCCTGACAGATGAAGGACGTATTATGTTCGAACGCTGTCGTCAGATTCTTGAAGACCTCGAAGAGGTGGATAACACGATGGCGATGCGCAGGGTAAACCCAACCGGGACGCTGAAATTAACCGCACCGATCTCCTTAGGAAAGCGCCATATTCTTTCCTTGCTGGAAACTTTCCTGAAACGCTGGCCTGATCTACGGGCAGATATTGCCTTTACTGATCGTTATGTTGATTTGATCGAGGAAGGGTTCGATATCGCCATCCGCATTGGTAAACCAAAAGATGATTCTCGTATTCTTACACGTACTATCGCTACTCAGTGGATGATTACTTGTGCGTCACCGGATTATTTGGCCCGACGAGGCGTACCTGAAACACCACAGGCGCTACATGAACATGACACTATTTTCTTCCTGAGTGCGGATAAACGCCGTACTTGGCGTTTTGAGACTGCGGAAGGAACCTACGTTTTCGAAGGGCCGGGACGCCTAAACATAGATAGCGCGGAAGCCATGCTCGAATCGGCGCTGGCAGGGTTCGGTATCATTCATCTGCCTAGCTATGTTGTTGGTCGGGATCTTAATAACGGTAAGCTTGTCCCCTTGTTGGAAAATTATCATGTTGAACCTGAACCCATTCGAATCATTTATCCAAGTAAAAAACATCTTTCCCCCCGTATCCGGGGATTTATCGACCTACTAGTAGAGAACTGGGAAGATGGTATGCCTTGGGAGTAGCAGGTGAAAGCGCTTTAATGGCGGTGATCATCACCGTCATTAAAGCGCACAGTATGATTACGCGCTTAACTGCTTTAAGGTAGGATAATCGATGTACCCTTCAGGGCCATTAGCATAGAAGAATTCTGGACGTAGCTCATTCAAGGGTGCATCAATTCGCAGGCGCTCAACTAAGTCAGGATTGGCGATAAAGTTTCGCCCGAATGCCACTGCATCAATTAATCCTTTCTCAATCAGTTTCTCCGCTTTCTCGGCAGTATAAGCGCCTGCCGCAACAATAACACCGGGGTAAGCCTCGCGAATAGTTCGACGAAATGCTTCGCTGAAAGGTTCTCCTCCAGCCCAATCAGGCTCGGAAATATGCAGATAAGCCAGATTACGCTTTGCCAACTCCCGGATCAGATAAATAGCTGCTTTCTCCTCATCTTCGTAGTGATCCAGACCATTGTATGGCCCTAACGGATAGATACGGATGCCAATCCGATCAGAACTCCAACTTTCAATAGCCGCATCCACCACCTCCAGTGCGAAACGCGCACGATTTTCAATACTGCCACCATATTCATCATCACGTTGATTAGCAGAAGGAGACAAAAACTGATGAATAAGGTAACCATGTGCAGCATGGATTTCCATCATGTCAAAGTTAGCTTCTTGTGCATTGATGGCTGCCTGACGGAAGTCATTGACAATTTGGTGAATTTCATCTTTCTCCAGAGCACGCGGCTTAGAGGTGTCAATTCGAATCACATTGCCTTTAGCGTCTCGCACCGAAGTCCGCGCGTTAGCCGATATCGC
The DNA here is from genome assembly GCF_002968995.1 of Photorhabdus hindustanensis. NCBI lineage: Bacteria > Pseudomonadati > Pseudomonadota > Gammaproteobacteria > Enterobacterales > Morganellaceae > Photorhabdus > Photorhabdus hindustanensis. Next base: position 165,050 of record NZ_PUWT01000023.1, on the reverse strand, counting down.
AGAAGGTGCCACAGGGGCTAGTTGCTTCGGCTGGAGAGAAGTGTGAGACATTCGCCCCGTATGCCATAGTTGCACGTTGCTAAGACCACCAGCCTGATGAATTCCTTCATTGATTTTCTTCCAAGCGCTTATCTGTTCAGGAGTATGCAAACCGGGCGCGCCTGAATAACCTTTCGCCTGAAATGAAACCTGCGTCGCCTCAGTGATGATCAATCCGGCGCTAGCACGTTGACGATAATATTCAGCCATCATTGGCGTGGGAATATCGCCGGGCTCAGTATTTCGTAAGCGAGTAAGTGGCGCCATAAAAATACGATTGGGCGTAGTAATAGCACCTATTTTTAGTGGATTGAACAGATGGGGAAATTTCATAAATCCTCCTTTATATGAAACTACGAGATCCAAATAAGAAAACGTAATTGCATTATTTTTTTGGTGAGAAGAAGGGTAATTGGTAGGAAAGTTAGGTTCAATAGTTTTAATTTGACGCACCAATTCGGTGAATTCATAATGCATTGTTTTAATTAATTTTAATTTCAATTAGGGAGAGTATGTACCTTAATATGGGAGCGATATTCCCCAAGTTACCAATAATCAAACCTCAGCATTGGCTCAATGGCATTAAGTAACATCGGAAGAACTTAATATGAAATTCATTTGATTTAACTGAATAATGAAGGGAAGGGGAATTAAGAGTAGATATATTGAGATAAAGTCAAAGGCTGTTTATTATGAAAAATCTAATTTGCTAGTATTTTCGAAATGCCATTAATCAAGTCCTGGGAAGCAAAAGCGGCCATCATTCATATTGATATTATTGTAGAGGCGATTACCAATTGCCCTTATCCTGATGATTCCAGAGCGCCATCGGGCCAATTTTTATCAAATTGACCCGATAACAGATGATGCTTTTCAACAAAAGCGCGACTTTTTGTAGAATATTTCAACGGATGGCGTCACCGCAGTCATATGTATTGCACCATGTACCATTCCCTCAATAGTTTCAAGCTGCACAGACACACCTGCATCTCTTAACTGCTGTGCATAAGATTCTCCTTCACTTCTTAACGGATCATATTCGCAAAGCAAAATAGTTGCATCTGGCAATCCTTCAAAATGCGTTAAATTAGAAGGAGAGATAAGTGGATTTGTTCTGTTGTTGTACTCATTGATGTATGACTGCCAAAAGAATGTCATCTTCTGTTTTGTCAATACATAGCCTTCACCATATTTATCGTATGAATCCGTTTCCATTGATGCATCTAATGCTGGATAAAATAGCAGTTGATGACAAATAGCAGGCCCTTTTTGGTTTCGCGACATCAAACAAGCTGCAACGGCGAGATTACCACCTGCGCTATCACCACCGACCGCGATTTGTTGTGTATTGATGCCAAATTCTTCTGCATGATCAGTGATATAGCATAGAGCTGTATAGAAATCCGTTAGTGGTACCGGAAAAGGATTTTCGGGGGCAAGCCGATAGTCTACGGAAAAGATAACGCAACCTGTTGATTCAGCCAGCTTACGGCAAGGGCGATCCCAAGCATCAAGACTTCCTACGCACCACCCACCGCCATGAGCATAAACCAGCGCGGATTTATCACTCATCTTTTCTTTTCCACTGGGTACATACATGCGAACAGGAATGGGGAAACCATCCTCTGCGGGGACAGTAAAGCTACTATTATATGTCGCATCGTTCCATTCACCCTGCTGTTGGATAAGAGCATGTTCGAGAACGATTCGAAGTTGTTCCAAGGAGGAATTTTCTCCTATTGCAATCTCAGGTGTAGAAGCAAGCCATTTTTCAACATTTTTATCAAGCGGCATAATAATGATTCCTCTGTAAAAAGGTGATTGCCAGTGGCAAAATTGTTCGGGGCATTATTCAGTAACAAAATAGCAAGCCTTTTGGAGTGTTTCTGTGATTAACATAATTCTGTCAGATATTAGCACAAGCGTGAGTGAGCTTAAAAAGAACCCTATCCCTGCGGAACTCTATGAACAGAAGCTTGATGCTTTGGACGATCAAGAGCTTATTCGACTGGTAAATGAGCGTAGAGAACAGGCATTGGTTGATGTAGATCTAGATAATTAACCTACTTTAAATGTCCTGTGACACCTGAATTACCTCAATCTGGGGGGGCATCATCTCCCCATTACTGGTTTGATAACAACAGATAAACCTTAACTTAACTAAAGAAAGATAATATGCCCGTTTCGCAGGCAATTGGCAGACTGACGAAATCATGATGAGAAAGGAGATTTCGAAATGCTCCAAAGATGCCAGCGAATTTTATGGTGTACTCATTCCAAGATAAGAGGTTTATTCATGATCTTAAAAAATATCAATTTGTTGAAAATTGCACTTATCGTTGCCTTTGCAACGAATCAATCTTTTGCAGCAAATAATAATGTTGCATTCCTAAACAATCCTTCACCGCAACATGTCAAGGATATTGGTAATTTTGTTGTGAAACGGACTGAAAAACCATTTTTTTCCGATGTTATATTATTCGCAGCCAACATTAATAGCAGCACCTCTAATAACCCTGTGCTGTTTTACAACAATGAAATAAGTTCGATACTCAAAGAAAATATTTCCCTAGTACGCAATTTGCAAAAAAAGGGCATCAGAGTTCAACTATCCTATCTAGGCAATCATCAAAATGCAGGTTGGTCATGTAATATGAGTCAAGCAACGGCAACGAAACTTGCCGATGAAATGGTAAATGATGTCGCTAAATACGAGCTGGATGGAATCAACATCGATGATGAATATTCAACATGCTCCGGTAACCGTCAATCCTTCTATTGGGTAGCGGATGCGATCAAAAGCCATCCAAAATTTGCCAATAAGGTACTGACCAAAGCCCTATGGTCAGATTATATCTACTTCAAGGAACCGACCAACATAGCAAACTTACTGGATGCAGGTTACGAGATGACTTACACCAACGCCAGTGTCAGTAAGCTGGCTCCGTACGTTAACTTCGGGATGAAGAAGGAAAATTTGTTATTGGGTGTCTCCCCCGAAAAGAATTCGGTATCCACAGTACAGAATATTACCCGCTCGGTCATCAATAATGGATATAGTGGGATGATGGTCTGGTCACCTAATACAATATTTACAATTGACCAAGCATCTCAATATTACACCCAAATCATCAAAGCAGAAGAAGGAATAAATGAAGAAGTTATCTATGTCCCGGATACAGCAAAGGCAATGCAATCCAGTCAATAACATTAATATGCATTAGTTTAAACGGATAGAAAATTCAAAAACTTTCTATCCGTGAAATCATTCACTTAATTCTCTATTACAATGAAATTAATCATTTGGTTAATTAAGAAGGAACCAGTAATACGTACTGGTATCAATCATCCGAAAAAACCACAAAGTAAACATTGTGTGAAGCTATATGAGGTTATCTTATGAAGAGTGAGTTTAAAGAAGGATTTTGTACTCTCTGTAGATCAAGATGTGGCACTGTCAACGAAGTTTGTAACGATACACTGATAAAAATCAAGCCGAACCCGAATCACCCGACCGGCAATGCCATGTGCATGAAGGGTAAAGCTGCACCAGAATTGGCTCACAGTCCTAACCGGATTCTTTATCCTCTTCGTAGGACAAATCCCAAAGGAGATGCAGATCCAGGCTGGGAAAAAATCACCTGGGATGAAGCTTTGAAGTATGTTGCTGAGAAACTAGCTTTCTATAAGGCTGAGTCTGGTGCAGAATCGGTTGCTTTCTCAATCACCTCACCAAGTGGAACACCTCTTAGTGACAGCCTTGAATGGATAGATCGCTTCGTTCGAAATTTCGGCAGCCCTAACGTCTGCAATGGTACAGAGGTGTGTAACTGGCATAAAGACGAGGCACATAAGTTTACCTTTGGGTGCAGTATTCCTGTGGCTGATTACAGAAATGCCGAGCTGATCATTTTATGGGGGCACAATCCAACAAATACATGGCTTGCGCAAGCAGAAGCTATTGGGGCGGGAAGAAATGCAGGCGCCAAACTTATCGTTGTAGATCCCAGATATACGGCTCTTGCTAAAGAATCTGATAACTGGCTCAACATCAATCCTGGGACGGATGCCGCATTAGCCCTAGGGCTAATAAATATCATCATAAACCGAAGAGGATATGATCAGGCGTTTGTAGCACGGTGGACGAACGCCTCATTGTTAGTACGAAATGATAATGGTCTTTTTTTAAGAGAAAAAGATATAAACATTTCAGCTAAGAAAAACAGGTATGTTGTCTGGAATAACATAACTCAGTCTCCGCTAGTGTATGATATTCACGAAAATGTGCCATGTGATGAAAATGATAATTATGCTTTATTCGGCGAATTTTCAATTAACTCCGCAGAAGATGTAAATAAAAAAATACAATGTAAATCTGCATTCCAGCTACTTATAGATGAGTGTCAACAATATACACCTGAATATGTAGAAAAAATCACAGGTATAACTAAAGAAAAACTCCTATATGCAGCAGATTTAATCATGTCTTCCAAACGCATTGCTTATCATTCCTGGACTGGTGTGGCTCAGCATACCAATGCAACCCAAACTGAACGAGCAATTGCCGTGCTGTACGCCTTAACGGGGTGTTTTGACACGCAGGGAAGCAACAGAGTGTACAATAAGCTTCCAGTAAATCTTGTGAATGCCCGCAGGCTTATGCCGAAGGAACAGCAAGAAAAAGCACTTGGCTTTAAGGAAAAACCGTTGGGGCCACCACTAGATGGTTGGATAACATCACAAGATCTATATCAAGCAATCTTGCACAAGCGGCCTTACCCTATTAGAGCTATGATGGCATTTGGTACGAATATGTTGTCATCTCATGCTGACACCAAAATTGGGATAGAGGCGCTAAAACAGCTTGAATTTCATGTTCATTGTGATCTCTTTGAAACGCCCACAGCACATTATGCTGACATCTTACTTCCCGTGAATACGCCTTGGGAGAGGGAGGGACTACGTGTAGGATTTGAGATTTCAGCCGAGGCAGAGGAGCTGGTTCAGTTAAGACAAAGAATGATTTCACCTCGGGGAGAAAGCCGGTCAGATAATGAAATTGTCTTCGACTTGGCCTGTCGCTTAGGCATGAATGAGATATTTTTTAATGGCAGCGTTGAAGCGGGATGGAATTATATTCTTGAGCCTATTGGCTTGACCGTAGAGACGTTAAGAAAAAAGCCGGCAGGTATTTCAATTCCATTAATTCAGCATGATCGGAAATACGCAAGCATCGATCCTGTAAAGAACACAGTTAAAGGTTTTGATACCGAAACAGGAATGGTTGAAATCTATTCTGAGAAATTGTGGCGGCATGGTTATCCACCACTACCGATATATGCTGAACCCAAAGAGAATTTAAACTCTGAGTCACATTTCCCTTATCGACTGACCTCGGTAAAAAATGGCTTCTATTGTCATAGCCAACAGAGAAGTTTAGCCAGTCTACGTAAAAAATCACCTTATCCGAAACTTGAGATAAACAGTCGATTGGCCGAAGAGAAAGGTATTAAAAATGAAGATTGGGTAGAAGTCATTACCCGCAACGGCAAGGCACGTTTTAAAGCATCGTTAGATAATAATATTTCTTACGATACGATAATTGCCGAGTTTGGTTGGTGGCAAGCGTGTCCCGATTATGGGAAAGAGGGTTTTCCCGTTATAGGAAAAAACAGCAGTAACTATAACGCACTTATTTCTGACAACTCTTGCGATCCTATCAGCGGCGCTTCTCCGCTCCGTTCATTCCGCTGTGATATTAAACTCGCAGAAGATGTCAACCCGGGGAGAAGACCGTGGCAGGGCCGTAAAACGTTTCGTGTTGTAGAAACAAAACCCGAAGCCAAAGGTGTTAAAACGGTTATTCTTGAGTCAAAAGATGGAAGCATGTTGCCTGATTATGAACCCGGTCAGCACATCACCGTACAAGCTGCTATACCAGGACAAGATGACCCTGTTATCAGGGCCTATTCTTTGACAGGAGCGGCAACACTCAACAATAGAAAAACTTACAGTATCTCCGTAAGGCACCAAAAAGGCACAATGTCTGGCGGAGAGAATTTTGAAGGCATCATGTCTTCATACATTAATAGGGCATTGGTCGCAGGAGCCGAGGTGAATCTGACGCCTCCGGGAGGAAACTTTATTATTCCGCTTAATGCTAAGCAACCTGTTGTTATGTTGGCAGGAGGAATCGGTATTACGCCATTTATAAGTTATCTTGAATCTCTTCCAGCTAACGGTGAAAAGCCTGAACTCTTATTGCTGTATGCTAATCAAAATAGCAATACACATGCCTTTTCTAAAAGGCTAAAAGAGCTTGAATCAAAAATTAAGCAGTTGAAGGTAATCAACTGTTACAGTAATCCGCTGCCAGTGGATATTGAGGGTATTAATTACCAGCATCATGGATATATTACTGCGGATGCGGTTCCTGAAACGCTGATTAAACAGCAAGCTCGTTTTTACATGTGTGGCCCGGTTCCTATGATGAAAACCTTCGAAGAAGGTTTACTCACTCGAGGCGTTCCGCCTTTTGATATCTATAAAGAAATATTCCGATCGCTAACTCCGGTAAAAATTAAAGATGGGAAGAGTTTTGCAGTTAAATTCGAAAAATCCGGCGTACTTCTTGAATGGTCTCCTGACAAAGGGACACTCCTTAATTTTAGCGAAAAAATGGGTATTAAGATGGCAAGTGGATGCCGGGTTGGACAGTGTGAAAGTTGTGCTGTGAAATTAAAAAGCGGAGAAGTGCAACACTTGAATGACGTAGAACCTTCAGAGCAAGGGATGTGCCTTACTTGTCAATGTATACCTATCACTGATATTTCCATTGATGCCTAAAAAAATACTAAGGTAACTCGCAGAGGCGTTCAGGGAGAAATGTACGATGGTGACATTTCTCCCTCACTCATTGTCGAGGTCACTGATGCCGTCAAAAGGATAGGGGACTTAGAGTTTGTATCTAGTGAAAATTAAGTCCATAAAATAACCTGCATATATTTAATTGAATTTATTGAAAATAAATTTAAGCTTGATTTTAGTGAGTTTTTATCATACCCAAAATAGTCAATTCAGCATTCAGAACTATTTAAATTACAGGCTAAAATATCAGGTACAATCTTAAACGTAATCATATATTTGATAACCTAATATCCCATATAAACACCAGCCTCATATCTTTTAATAACAAAATATGTCAGTCTGTAATAAAATAAATAACGACATAATTAATTTATATTAATTAAGTTAAATTGGATTTTTAAATTCCCTGTACTATTCTTTTCTATAGCAGCTTTTGATTTATATAAACCGCCTCTGCCTTTGCAATATAATTAATTGCTGCTACAGATCTATATGATTATCACGGCAAACATAAATAACCTGACTATGTTATTTATATGACCTGCTATACCTGTTATGTAAGCCAATGAGCTAATCACATAACTCTAATATTCTATTTATAGGATTTATAGGATTTATAGGTGAAATTATGTCAGCAGAATACAAGATTTATATCATTAACCAGCAAGATAAAAAGAAAAAGTTTTGGTGCTTTCTTAGTGAACCACAATCAGAAGTAAGTGATAAGGTGTTTGCTAACTCATCAACTTATATGACATTATCTAAGTATGAAATAGGAGATGAAAACGCTTTTACTATTCCGCTTGAATTTAAATTGAAGGCTAGTTCACACAATAAGGTAGTAGGTATGAGCTCAAAAATATCTACTCATTCCCTAAAAGATATAGAATTAGGTAGCATATGGAAGGCAGAATTTGATTCTAGCGACGAACATATAAACCCATCTTTAAGTAAGTTGAGTGAAGAAACTGAACCAAACCAAGTCGGAATTAAAATAAATGGTTTCGATTTGACAGAGCAAGAAATTAATCAGTGGTATAGCTGTCTTACATTTGGTATTAAATCAGGAGCAGGTTTTATTGGCTATTCCTGGCTCCCATCACCTAGCGACACATATCACATTCAGCCTAAGATAAAATTTTATGTTAAAACTGGAGAGTATATTGAGAATCAGCTTATCAAAATGAGTGACGTGTCTAGCGATTCTGCATTTATTACAGAAGAAAACTTTGATAAAAGAAAGGAATGTACAGTTATTTATACGACTACCGGGGAGTGGAAAGTTAAACCTGGTAAACCTTCACAGCTACTCCATGATAATTCATTAGTGGAAAGTTTGGTTTCTGCCCATATCAATTTAACTGCATCCCATTCTGCGTTAGTTGAATTGGTCGAAAAGAACTATAGTGAAAATAACTCCAGGCAAGAAAAAAGAGTATCCGATATTGAAGAAACTACTCTTTGGTACATAAGTGCAGTTATTACCCTTGTTGCCGGTGTTACTTACAAAATGTTAGTGCCAATCTTAAAGCAAAAAATAGTAAGTTATTTGTATGGAAATGACTTTGAATTGAAAGAGATAAAGATTGTTGAGTCTGGTATTGAATTTACATATTCATTAAAAGAGGGGGGCATTTTAAGAGGTAATAAAAATAATGAACACCTGTTAGATATAACCAAGAAGGCTTTGGACTATGAAAAGGGAGAACATCTTATTCAAAGCTATAAGATTACAGATTAAAAATTATAAAATAAGTTTATTCATCTTATTATAATTTCTTATAGGGCGGCATCTCCGCCCTATATTTTTCTCTATTCTACTTTACAACTGTAAATAGGTTAAAGATTAAATATAAAGAACTTAAATATTTAATTGCGTCCAATATTATTTGCGATCTAATAATATGCGTCATTATTGGAAAAAATAGGAGGTTGAACTAAACTCAAATTTCATTCTTTTGGAAGGAGTTATCCATGTCTAAAACCCACTATTCTGAACCATTAAACTTAAAATCTCACTGGATGCCATTCAGTGCCAACCGAAATTTCCAACGCGATCCACGCCTTATCGTTGCTGCCGAGGGAAAATGGCTAAAAGACGATAAAGGACGCCAGATTTATGACAGTCTGTCCGGTCTTTGGACCTGTGGAGCGGGCCACACCCGGACAGAAATTCAAAAAGCTGTCGCTGCCCAATTGAGTACCCTTGATTACTCACCAGGCTTTCAATTCGGTCATCCCTTATCGTTTCAACTGGCAGAAAAAATTGCCAATTTAACACCCAGTGATCTCAATCACGTCTTTTTCACCAGCTCAGGTTCTGAGACTTTAGACACCTCAGTCAAAATGGCACAAGCCTACTGGCGTGTGAAAGGCCAACCCACGAAAACCAAACTGATTGGCCGTGCACGTGGTTATCATGGTGTCAATATTGCGGGTACCAGTTTGGGAGGGATTGGCGGCAACCGCAAAATGTTCGGACAGTTGATGGACGTAGATCACTTACCCCATACGCTACAGGCCAATATGGCATTTACGCCAGGTATGGCAGAAACCGGCGGCGTAGAGTTGGCCAATGAGATGCTCAAGTTGATCGAACTGCATGACGCCTCCAATATCGCGGCGGTCATTGTCGAGCCTGTGGCCGGTTCCGCTGGCGCAATTATTCCGCCCAAAGGGTATCTACAACGCCTGCGTGAAATTTGTGATCAACATAATATTTTGTTGATTTTTGATGAAGTTATTACTGGCTTTGGTCGTATGGGGCGCTGGACCGGCGCTGAATATTTTGGTGTGACGCCAGATATTCTTAATTTTGCCAAACAAATTACCAATGGTGCCATTCCTCTGGGGGGCGTAGTGGCAAGCAGTGAAATTTATGAGGCATTTATGTCTCAACCACTGCCGGAACACCTTGTGGAGTTTAATCATGGTTATACTTATTCGGCACACCCGGTAGCTTGTGCCGCAGGGTTGGCAACCTTGGATCTGCTGGATAAAGACCACCTTATCCAGCGCTCTGCTGAACTTGCCCCTCATTTCGAAATGGCCCTTCACTCTCTCACAAACTGCCCAAATGTGACCGACATTCGCAACTGTGGCTTGGTGGGGGCAATTGAATTGGCTGCCCGTGACGGTGATGCCGCTGTACGTCCTTTTGATGCCAGTATGATACTTTGGAAAGCGGGTTTTTACGTACGCTTTAGCGGTGATACGCTGCAATTCGGGCCTATGTTCAATGCTGAACGAGCTGATTTGGATCGTCTTTTTGACGCTGTTGGAGAAGTATTGCATTACATCAACTAAGGAGAGGGATGAACATAAAGGGTATCAATATGCCATTATAGAAAGTCTGTGTGACAAAACAAAAAAGTGGCTTTTATAACTGATACAGAATTTAACGCTCACTTGATCGGTGAGCGTTATTGATAGTGACAAAAAGAAATAAGAATCTTCAACTTTAAAACAACAATTAGAGGTAATGAGAGAATAGGCATGGTCTCGAACAACGAAAACGTCGTTCTTAAAGAAGAAGATGTTTCCCTAATTGAAGCTGCAAGAGCGGCGATCATATCTCGATACAAACCGGATTGGCATGTTGTGGGTGCCGCGCTGCGTCTGCGCTCTGGCGAAATTGTAACGGGCGTGCATCTTGAAGCAAATGTTGGTCGTATCGCAGTTTGCGCAGAAGCCATTGCGCTTGGACGCGCTGTGACGGAATACGGCTCTGCCGACATCGACACAGTAGTGGCTGTTTATCACTCTCGTGACGGAGAGATTAATATCGTGTCCCCATGTGGTATGTGCCGAGAACTGATTTCTGACTATGCGCCACAAGCGATGGTGCTTATTCAAGATGAGGAACTCAATTGCGTGAAGCGCCCAATCATGGACTTACTCCCTGCTAAATATCAGCGGAATATCACAATAAATTATGAACCTGAATAATATAATCACGTAATTGTGCAAAAGACTATATCGACTGGTCAAAAACGAATCCTTTTCGTATTAGATCTTCGTGTTCTGAATCTTAAACCTTCGAGTTAATTTGGTATAACAAGGAGTAGTTATGAAAATATTAAACATTATAATTTTATCTATATCGACAGTGATAGCTTCTAACGCTTTAGCCAATGAGATTAGAGCAAGGGATTTAGGCATTCCTTTCTCTGGAGTAACCGGGAAATATAATGCGATTACAGATGTTAGTGGTGTAGAAGTTGGCTATTCAACCATAATAGAAGGCGATGGAAAGCTAGAGGTTGGCAAAGGCCCAATAAGAACAGGCGTTACAGCTATATTGCCAAGAGGAAAGAAATTTAGCCCGGTATTTTCTAGTACATTCTCTTTAAATGGAAATGGAGATATGACCGGCAATCAATGGGTCAAAGAAAGTGGTTTCCTGGAAACGCCAATATTAATAACCAATACTCATAGTGTTGGTGTTGTTAGAGATTCAACAATTAGCTGGATGTTTGATAATAATCTAACGTCACCACTAAAAGATGATTTATTTTGGTTATTACCTGTGGTTGCAGAAACGTGGGATGGAATATTAAATGATATAAACGGTATGCATGTAAAGAAAGAACATGTATATCATGCGTTGAATAGTGCAAAATCAGGAGCGATAGAAGAGGGTAATGTCGGCGGCGGAACGGGAATGAACCTTTTTAAGTTTAAGGGAGGCACAGGAACTTCATCAAGAATTCTAGATAAAAAAGATGGCGGATATACTGTTGGCGTTCTTGTTCAAGGCAACTTTGGCGATAGGGACGATTTGATTATTGCAGGGATTCCAGTTGGTAAAGAAATACAGGATCTCAAGCCGATATATCATGGAAACAAGAAAGAAATAAAGGATGCCGGTTCTATAATCGCAGTGGTAGCTACAGATGCACCATTAGCTCCTCACCAATTAGATAAAATAGCTAAACGGGTATCTCTTGGATTGGCAAAGGTCGGTGGGGTGGCCAGAAATACCAGCGGTGAGATATTTATTGCATTTTCAACCGCAAATAGTGATGCATTCTCTAGAAAAGATATAAGAACAATAAAAATACTGTCAAATGACAAACTAGATCCTTTGTATGAAGCCACAATAAATGCAACAGAAGAAGCAATAATTAATGCGATGATCGCCGCCAAAAAAATGGTTGGGAGAAATGGCAATACTTCGTTTTCTATTCCTAAAGATAGAGTTCAAGAGATATTAAAAAAACATAATGTCTTAGCTCAGACTCAATCTGACACTTCAATTTAAAAGAAACGAGTTACCGACTTTGATTAAAGGTTCTAAATCTGAAATCGAAATCGGTAACTACCATGCTTCAACAATACGATGTAGTATTGGAAATCTCTAAATTCATCTGCGGTAATTGTTCAGAAGAACGGCCAATGGTAAAATTTCCTATCGCAGACTTTAACATTTATTTCAGGATTTTTCGCAATGCCGTGGACATTTTCACATCCAGCAGCCGTTTTTCCTTTGAAAAGTCTTCCGGGGGGAAGGTTATTGAATTTGCCGGCGCTAATTATGGGTAGTTTGTCTCCTGATTTCTTTTACTCTGTTGGATTATATGATATAGCAACCACTGCGCATCATTTACCCGGATGGTTTTATACCGCATTTCCTTTATGTCTATTGATATTTTTAATTGTACGTCTTTTGTCATATCCTTTATCCGTCCTTTTCCCAATACCTTTTACTCGTTATGAAAGACAGGGTTATAAGGACGGAGTTGTTTTTGTGCTGTCGTTATTTCTAGGAGCTGTAACCCATATTGTCTGGGATGCATTCACACACGATAAAGGTTTCTTTGTCGAGCTAATTCCTCTACTACAATTCCGCACTTTCCATTCCATTACCAACGGGCAGGGGATAAGTATATATAAAATTCTACAGCATCTCAGTTCATTGTTAGGGTTATTGTACCTCACCATAAAGTACTGGCGATATCAGAAAACATTAGCTCCTGTTATTCAAAAAAAGAACAAAAGAAAACTTTACCATCTGATTGTTATTGGGTTTATCTCAGGTTTTTTGACATGCCCTGTCGCATTATTTTTATCCTGGGAGGTATCGGGGATAAATATAAGCAGGTTTATTTTTAAGGAACTCACTCTGTCTGTATCGGTTTTTTCTATTATTTTGGTATTTATTGCGTTATGGATAAGGTATTACTCTGCGAAGAATAAACCTGTTGAACAGGTTCAATTCAGAACATAATAAAAGCAAGATCCCCGTTAAAGATAACGGGGATTTTCAGTAGATTTTTAAATTTTGGTACCTTTATATTGAGCAGCCCAAGCAGCAGTTCCATTATATGAACATTGGAAAGCAGGCCCTTGAAAATACCATTTAATCCCATCTCTTGTAAATTGATTAGCAAACGCATTATGAGGATTAACAACATATCTTAAATATACTCGGCCATTATTTTGTGTCGCCTGAGATGGGCATTTGTCGAGTGCCGCCGATGCAGTCCCAATTCCTCCGATTAATGCTGTTGCTAATGCCCCAACTGTTAATAATTTCTTGAGCATAAAACTCTCCTTAAATAGTTTCAGAATTTACATATTTAAACATATTATTTACAAAATCATATGTAATAATGCGTGATAAATACAAATCACCACATCGATGATGTTACAATTTTAAAATTCAAAAACTGCTTATATTTTCCATCCTAGGTGGAATTAGGTTAGAAACCTAAATTCCATTTACCATAATAGTAGCAGAAATCAAAAAGGGCAAATCTAATATATAATGACAATTTATTTTCCTATAATTTTCCATGAAACCATCTTTAATATCAGTGTATTTAACCTCCCTGTAATTTATGATTTATCTCACATATTTAATCTGGAAAGGTAACAATATAGTGGTGTTTTAAATAAGGGTAAGTCGGCGCTGATAATTGAGATAGATTATATTTTAACCACTCACGCCGAATGGATTTTCTGGTAATAATGTCAACTATCCTGACTCTGGATGTTCTTAATGTGATTAACAGCAAACATTTTACTTCATATTTTTCAGAATAATTATGGTAAAAAATTCCTTTTATAATTATTTCCTTCAAATGCTATATCTATTAACTATAATACTTCCGAATAAGTACTCTCATCGTAATTATGTGGCTACCAAATAAAAACATTCATGATTCCCCAAAAACATTATTTTTATTTTCATAATAAATTCACTTTTTATATTTTCATGTAAAAAATGAATTTAATTTAAAGGTTAATCGTCAAACATAACCAAACATGAGCCTCAAAAAATACCAATGTGTTTATCCAGAAAAATGGGAGAGGAGGGTAACAACATATTATTGAGACGGAGCATCTATCCTTCTGTAATACTGCGATGCTGTCCACTTTGGCGAGTCGGGCTTTATATCCCTATTCCAATCTCCCCCGTATCCAAAATTTCGGTAACTAATACCGTCACTGCCAGCACTAAAGAAGAACGCACCATTTGTTTATATCGGTACTTTTGTAAATCAATCAATTGCTGATCAATCACATCCTCTGGCTGGTCAAAGCGCATCATTTCAGGTAAAACCCCCATACAGTGCAACATCCTGACTGGGCCGATGATTTCATCATCCGTAAATTCATAACGCTGCTGTTCTTGCTGTAACATTTCATTTAAAGCCAGAAAAAGTTCGATATCTTCATAGATTTCACGGGAAATAGCCCCAAGCGCATAAACCAATTTAAGTCTGACTGCCAGTTCGCCCAGCGGGCCATCTCCCTGGAGGAGCGGTTCAACAGCATATTTCACAGCATAATCATCTTTACGGAAAACTTTTAACATCAACTGGTCAATAGCTCCCGTTATCAGGTGGATCACTTCCTGAATAAATGGCTTGACCTCGGTTCGCTTATTGAGCCGTTCGAGGAGCTGGTTTTCTGTTTTTTGTCTATTTTCCATGATGATTTTTCACTTCACAACGACGTTGTTCCCTGTAGCTATGAAGTGAATTTTAACAGTTTTATTAAATGTAGAAATTGATTACCGTGTTCACCGCATAAGTGCCCCTAAGCGCTGATATTCACTGCATATACGCTCAATAATAGGAAACTGAACATCCAGTCGGCAAATATGGAGAACTGCCTGTTTTATACCTTCCTCGTTAATTATCCTTCTCATTTCTACAGCCTGCGGATCAGAATCACTCCTGAAATGCAAAGCCGCAGCAATACCTGTAATCAGGTTATCGTTCGCCAAATAGTAGATTTCATGAATACCACCAAGAAAATGAATGATGGCCGCCCCGGAAGCAGTATGTTGGGCATTTCCTCTGCCAAAGAACATGTAAGCCAGCAAAACACCTAACCCCGGCCCTGGATTTGCTTCAATCAGGAAGAAGATAGAGGCTCCCATTTCAGCTGCCTGATGAATCCCCAGGGGAGAGAAAATACCGTGGTTGATTGCATTGTTGAGGAACAAGATTTTTGCCGGTTCGACAACGATAGACGTCAGCGGCAGCAGATTATATGTGACTATCACGTTCACACCGGCAGCCAGAACTTTTGATATCTCAGCGATTAGAGGACCAATTGCCAGATAAGCAAGTATTGCAAGGAGCATCCCGATAATGCCTGATGAAAAGTTATTCAGCAGCATTTCAAAACCGCTTTTAACTTTACCTTCCACCCGGCGGTCAAAATGACGGATGGCAAAACCTCCTAATGGGCCTGCGATCATAGCTCCCATAAACATGGGAATCTCTACGCCGGCAATGACCCCAATGGTTGTGATAGCGCCAACGATACCACCGCGCTCGCCACCGACCAGACGGCCTCCTGTATAGCCTATCAGCAGAGGGAGCAGATAGGTGATCATAGGGTCGACAAGTCGCGCCAGCGTTTCATTCGGGAACCAGCCAGTCGGGATGAATAGGGCGGAGATAAGGCCCCACGCAATAAAAGCACTTAGGTTGGGCATGACCATATTACTGAGAAAGCGCCCAAAATTCTGTACCTTTAATTTGATATTTGATGTTACCATGACAAAACCTCGTGGTACGAGAAAGATAAGGTTTGGTAGACGTTATCGCCAAATAACGCCTGTTGATTGTTGAACACCTTCACTTTATCACGCCTTTTTTCAGATGCGTACCGCGAGGTTTTTTTGTGATTAATATCACCAAGTTCCTCTTCTTCGCCCCTTATTTATATCGCTCAGATCACATTTTACTCATGCAGAAAAATTAAATCGCTTAAATATTAATCTATAAACAAAAATAACGTGAACTAAATCACCTTTTATTTAATGGGCATTTTTCTTAAATAGAGAATTAGATCACAAAATATCTTTATCCAAAACGGGATATGACGCTCAGTGGAACGAAAACTCACGTTAAGGGATTTGATGAGTCTCGATCTTAGGATTTTCAATCGACCACTGGAAACTTCCTGATCATGAACATAACGCCCAGCAAGGGCGCTATGTTCTAAAAACTTTTGCAAGCGGGACTGCACCCTGTAAGCTATATGCCAACTCAGAAAGGTGCGGTTATTTCAGGTGTTTCTGTAGTGCTGCGCCAGCCTGTTCTATTGCCGTTCTGACTGTTGGCTCTTTACTCAGCGGATTAAGCAGACCAAAATCATGGATCATGCCGTTATAGCGGGTAACCGTCACTGGTACACCTGCTGCATCCAGCTTACGACCGAATGCCTCGCCCTCGTCACGCAGTACGTCTAGTTCAGCTGTCTGAATCAGTGTCTGCGGAAATCCTTTCAACTGGCCGGTGCTGGCTCGCAGCGGAGAAGCAAGAATATTGTTACGATCTGCGGCGCTGGTTGTGTAATTGTCCCAGAACCATTGCATCATATTTCTCGTGAGAAAATAGCCATTTTCATACTGGTTATAGGACACAGTATTGAAGTCTGCATTCGTAACAGGCCACAGCATTACGTTATAGCGTATTTCTGGTCCACCATACTGTTTCGCCTGCAAGGCAACGGAGGCTACCATATTACCTCCGACACTGTTGCCAACCAGGCCCAGACGGCTTCCGTCAACACCAATTTCCTTACCGTTCGCTGCCACCCATTTAGTGGCTTCATAAGCCTGACTGATGGCCACAGGAAAATGGGCTTCTGGAGACGCAGTGTAATCCACATACACGGCTACGGTGCCGGATGCCCTGACCAGATCACGGATTAAACGTTCGTGAGTCGGGAAATCACCCAGCACCCATCCACCGCCATGAAAGAACATGAACACAGGCAGCATTCCGATTGCGTTCTCCGGTTTCACGATTTTCAGCTTAATGTCCTGACCGTTAACGGTTATCGTTTTTTCAGATAGCTGTGCGGCAGACAGTTTTGCGCCTTTTTGTACATCCGACAGCACCTGGCGGGCTTCCTGCGGGGTCATCTGTTCTATCGGTCTGCCGTGACCGGAATTCAGAACATCAAGAAATGCCTGTACACCAGTCGTCGGTGCCGGGGAATTGACGGGTTGTGCTGCGGCGGTAGAAGTCATGGAGGCAAATAAGGCAGAGGTCAGGAGAGCAGATACTGGTTTCATAATAATCCTCGGTAAATTGTGTGGTTGTTGTGTTCTTCAGGGAAGGCTTACATCCCATACTCAAAATTAATATTGCACGAATAATACTTGTGCGCAATATACTTTTATTCAAATATTATTTATAATTTTTTATACTGATTCCCTGAAAGAGAACATTAAAATGAGCAAAAACAGCATATTAGGCGGACAATTGTGTTTCACCCTGTATTCGGTCACAAATGCCCTGATCCGCCAGTACAGGCCTCTCCTCAAAGAAATTGATCTGACTTATCCGCAGTTCATCGTGCTACTTGCCCTGTATGACCAGGACAATATTCTTCTCAGGGAACTGAGCGAGAAAACGTTGTTTGATTCAGGAACACTGACTCCACTTGTACAAAAACTGGAAGCCAAGAGGTTTTTAAACCGGGTTTCGGTTGCCGGTGATGAGCGGATGAAGAAAGTTGTACTGACTGAAAAGGCTATGGCGCAGAAAGAGTTGATAACAGCTCTTCCTAATCAGATCCGCTGCATCATGCGGATGAAAGATGAGGAACTAGAAATGCTCAGGCAACTTGCCAGAAATTTACTGGAAGACTTATAGGGGCCATGAACTGCCCCCGCTGACTACCCTCAGTTCTGGATGGCCTGAAAAGGAGAGGAGGGCAATAGTATTTCATTGAGCCTTAGCATTTGATCGTAAGGTGAGTTTTCATTAGGAAAGGGAGCTGAATTAGATATCAATAACCTGACTATAAGCCGTGAAGCTAATGAAAGAAGGCTCAGCGCCGACTAGTGGAAGGCAATAACTTCTTGAGCACTCACCCAAATCATCGGTCAGTCAACGCTGCCACTGTATGACCATGACGTTGCATCATGGCATCAAACTCGGCATCCAGCTTTGCATTCTGATACACCTCGAATTCCGCTTTACTGATCACTACGGCAGCGCTGCCGTCCCGACGGGTGATTTCAACAGGTTCACCATTGACTGCGGTATCCAGCACCACAGAAATATTGGCTCTGGCCTGAGTTGAGGTATAGGTTTGCATGGTTATCTCCTTAGGTAGAAGTAGGTGTACACATGCAATGTACATATAAAAAGTACATCATTCAACCTATCGTAATTATCGTAACACTAGAACAGGAAAGGGTACCAAAACCACCTAGTTCTATGTGAAGTTGTTCATCGTCTAAGGCTATTTAACATAATATACATTAGGCGCACTCTGGTTGTAGCACCAATATAGTCATGTCACTTTGGTATTCTGAAAGAAAAAGCCCACTATTAGCGGGCTTTTCATGGTTTTGATAGAGGGATTATCTTACGAGTGTTTCGACAGCTCACGCCGAGCCAATTCAGCCAAGAATCCGCTGCGGCTATGATACTCACGATGTGAGTTCACGTATTCATCAATTCTACCCAACAAAAGTTGGGGCATAGTAATGTTTAGCTTGACGGCTTTTCCATCGTATTTAGTTAAATCCATGTCAACATAAGCCCAACCGCCGCCGGTGCAATCTTCATTGCTTAGATGGTCAGCGACAGTTCTGGCTTGTACTGGAGCCTCTCCCTTTTCGCTCATGTATTCAAAATAAGTATCTAATGCGTTTTGAGCATCGCTAATAGCATCGTCAATGGTATCGCCAGCAAAGTAACATCCGATCACGTCTGGCACAAAACCGGAAAACGATCCGTCGTCAGCCTGATGTAAATAAATAGGATATCTCATGCTTACACCTTCTCTTTGATTAAAGAGCGGCCTTTCAACCGCTTAATTAAGTTATTTCAGTCCTGCTTGTTTAAGTATTTTATTGAACGTCCCAACCGCCAAATCTTTGCGCGGATGCGGAATTACTATCGGGCCGGGTTCCCCTGATTTCTCGAAAACATGGTGCGAACCATTGGCTCGCACAAAATTCCAGCCAACCGCTTTGATTTGCTTTATTAGTTCATCGCTAGACATTATCCCTCTCTTTAATCAAAACCAAGAGAATAATAACACCTCTCATACCCACCATCAACACCAATACCTATGGTGGGTATGAGAAATACAGTAATATATTTCCTTAATGGTCGGCACAGTCTTTTTTATTGAGGGGAAAATACCAGAAAAAATAATTTCATTGAAATGAAACCACGCTGTGCATCTATATTTCCCCTATTTATAGAAATTTTACAAACGTGTCGAAATATTATAGTTATTATTGAGGAATATAAATAAGATTCCAAAATAGCGCCACATCTTATACCACCAATAATTCTATGTATAACAATTGGTTGCATAATATCATGTGTGGCAGAATTATGAAACGTTATTTATAAAAATAAGAATATGAAAAAGTTTTTTATGATCTAGTATATAATTGTTAATTTCAATTGGAGGTTTTAAAAAATGGCTGCATATAATTTTGTTAAACAGCAAGGCTTTGATATAAACCTGTTACCAGCATTTTTAGTTTGGCAACAGGTTTTCGCTACGTGCAACTGATATGGAAATGGAGTGACATTTTAAACTTGGAATAACAACTTACTCTGGGAAGTCGAGTATATCAACATCCATCGACTGGTGAATGATGCGTGAAATGAAGATGTCGCCATCCTGCAACATGTAATAGATGGAATGCTTCTTGAACTCGAAGCGGCGCATTCCTGCGCATACCCAATCACATTCCCTGCCAATCCAGGGAGATGTGGCTAGTAGCTCAAAAGTTCTTTTCAGTTCATCGTGATAACGCCTCGCCTGATTTTGACCAAACTGCTGTATCGTATAACGGGCAATATGAAATATGTCTTCATCAGCCAACTCGGAAAACTTATACATTTAAGTCCTTCGCTGCCATTACAAAAATATCATCCATGCTGTTTTTGCTGACGGGGGAATTCAGGCCAGCCAACACCATTTCACGAACATTCTGAATACGCTGCTCGCGAGCCTCCATCAGGCGCAAAGCATCGCGGACAACTTCGGATGTGTTGCCATAACGACCAGATTGGATCATATCACCAACGAACCCGTTGAAGTGCTCACCAAGGGTAACACTAGTTACTCGTGCCATAAAATTCGTCTCTTCATTGTATTACTGAGTAATACAATTATAGCAAGGCATAACAATGATCACCAGCGGACTATGTTTGTACACCACCCGCTAGATACGGATGATTGATTGAAGACAGCGAGTACAGCCGCAAGGCAATCTGAAAGTATATCGATCTCTGGCACTATCCTGATGGGAAAAAGGAGGCAAGCCTGAATGGAGCCACACTTCCCTACCCCACTTATCTGCGCCAACAGCTCCCAGGTTGTTAAAGGTCGTCTCAAGTGTACTCTCTGCGTGCCTGAGAGTGATTTTCACTCAACGGGTTTAGAAAGAAGGATTCCTTTTTGCCCTGCGTAGAAGACCACGAGAGTAGCACCTTCTTTGCCTGTGTAACCGCGATGAGTGCTGTCAACCATCTCCGGTACCACCTCTCCCGCCTTTATAAAACGTTTTTCGCCACTGGATTTTTTCTCTGCCGTTAACACCCCGTCCAGCACGTAAGCTACATTAGGTATCGGGTGCTCATGCCAAACAAGGCTGGTATTTGGAGCAATAGTAATTTTGAGAACTGAAAGCTGAGGAGTGCCTTTAGGGTATCCCTGATAATATACGCCATCCCAAGACTTTTCAGTCTCAAGCAATTTTTCAACGCTAATACCAGCAGCATTGCTACTATGTGCTTGAGTGAAAAACGGAGCAATGAGGAAAGCAAAAGATGTAAAGACTGATATAGATAGCTGCATATGGTATCCTTGCGTATAGTGCATAAATTAGGTAGGTAAACCTGTGGAGAACCATACTCCCTCCACCATAATTCGGAATCATACCATAACCCTATGCGCACCATGATTACCTTAAAATTTTTTTAAAGTATAACTCTCTCCACCGAAAACTCCGAAAACATCATTACATCACAATGTGTGTTGAAACACTTAGGATTTACTTGACCAGTACAAAGGATACGAGTATATATTTTTCATAAATTTTTTTTATATATCTGTATTTTCAGCCTCATATTCATTTATCTAGATGGGTACCCTAGCTTTATTAAAAAGTTGATTTTCTATATGAAGGGAGGAAGGATGAGCAGTGTTATCAGAGAAATAAGTGACGCTAATATTGCATATGCAGCAACTTTTGGTGATAAAAAAAACCTTGGTTTACCTGCTGTCAGACGATTTGCCATATTGACTTGTATGGACGCAAGGTTGGATCCAGCAAAATTTGCAGGTTTATCTGAAGGTGACGCTCATGTTATTCGTAATGCAGGTGGAAGAGCCAGTGATGATGCCATTCGTTCACTTATCATTTCCTATAAACTTTTTGGAACAAAAGAGTGGTTTGTAATTCACCATACTAATTGTGGGATGGAGCTTTTTACAGACAATATCATGGGCGATCTACTAGAAAGCAGCCTGGAAAGCGCGATAATGACGGAAGAGGGATTTAAAGATGTCGGCAACGGTACAGGATCATCCGAGGGAAAATATATCAAATGGCTTACCATTAGCAATCAAGTTGATAGCGTAGTTGAAGATATTCATCGTATTCGTACCCACCCTCTTGTCCCCGCAAATATCTCCATATATGGGTACATATATGATGTGAAGTCAGGAAAATTAATTGAGGTTCCTGAAGCAACAAGCATTGCAGAAGATAATTGATTTTTCAGGAAATATTGATCTTAATTTATGATGAGCTTGTTTAAATCTATCGGCATCAATGTGGACAAGGATGGGGAGTGTTAGAAATTCTGTGTCATTCCAGTAATATATCTCAAAAAGGAATGACAAATGACTCAATCTTTCGATTTCGACAAAGCCCTGAAAGCACTTCAGGAGGGTCAGGCACTGACCGGTAAGAATGGCATCCTGACCCCATTGATTAAGCAGCTTACTGAAGCCGCTCTGGCTGCCGAACTTGACTCCTATCTGGCTAATGACCTTGAGGCCAACCGGAAGAATGGTTCTACCAAAAAGACCCTCAAAGCCCCGACCGGCAACTTTGAACTGGCTACACCACGGGATCGTAATGGGACTTTTGAGCCCCAACTGGTTAAGAAGCACCAGACCACGTTATCAGACGAGATAGAGCGGAAGATTATCCGCCTGTTTGCCCTCGGGATGAGCTACACCGATATCAGCCGGGAAATCGAAGACCTATACGCCTTTAGCGTTTCCAGCGCCACCCTCAGCGCCGTCACGGACAAGGTGCTCCCCGAGCTAAAACAGTGGCAGCAGCGCCCGCTGGAAGCCATTTATCCCTTTATCTGGTTGGACGCCATCCACTACAAAATCCGGGAGGAGGGTCGTTACGTCAGCAAGGCTGTCTATACCGTATTGGCGCTCAATCTTGAGGGAAAAAAGGAAATCCTTGGGTTGTATCTGTCTGAAAGCGAAGGCGCAAACTTCTGGCTATCCGTGCTGACAGACCTGCAAAACCGCGGACTGAAAGATATCCTCATTGCCTGTGTTGATGGTCTGACGGGCTTCCCGGAAGCCATCAACAGCATATACCCGCAAACGGAGGTGCAGCTGTGCGTCATTCACCAGATCCGTAACTCCATCAAATACGTGGCTTCAAAGCACCACAAAGCCTTCATGGCTGATCTGAAACCCGTGTATCGTGCGGTCTCAAAAGACGCCGCAGAAAGCGCACTGGACGAACTGGAGGCGAAATGGAGTCAACAGTATCCGGTAGTCATCCAGAGCTGGCGTCGTAAGTGGGGTAACCTGTCGGGTTATTTCCGCTATCCGGCGGGCATCCGCAAGGTGATTTACACAACCAATGCCATCGAGTCAGTCCACCGTCAGTTCAGGAAACTGACAAAAACTAAAGGGGCGTTCCCGAACGAAAACAGTCTGATGAAACTGCTTTATCTGGGGCTTCTCAATGCACAGGAAAAATGGACAATGCCAATACAGAGCTGGAATCTAACGCTGTCGCAACTCTATATTTACTTTGAAGGACGTTTGGATAATGTGATAACGTTATAACCGCTCAATTAACGTGACACAGAATTCTGAACGCCCTCCAAGGATGTCATAGCTTTATATTAAATAATTTTGGGAATAAGGAAAACTTATGAAATTTCGCCATCTGTTTAGTTCATCAAAAATAAGCACTATAAATAAAATCCCTCCTAAACTCCCGTCGCGATTTTTCAAAGCTTCTCTGGTTGTTCTGTTATCCATCAACATAAGTTCATCGTTTGCTGATGAAACCATCCAAAATGAGCTCCTCACAGATACCAGTCCAATTAAGGTTGCTGCGATCAATGCCGCCCCTGTACGCTTTGATGTGGAAGCTAGCTTAAAAAAAGCAGACAAACTTGTGAAAGAAGCCAAAGCTCAAGGCGCCGTACTTGTAGCATTCCCTGAACTCTGGCTCCCTGGATTTATCAATGGAGACCCGCAATACGCAATGGGGATGCCTCCTAAGCCTTTTTCAAAATACGTTGATAACTCCATCGAAGTCGGCAGCAAAGAGTGGAAAGAGCTCCTGAAAATTGCGTCTGATAACCATGTCTATTTGTCTATGGGGATCTCGGAGAAAAACACCAAGACCAAAAATCTGTACATGACTCAAGTACTTGTCAGCTCGGATGGCGTTGTGATTGACAAAAGAAGTAAAATCAATCCTTCACGCGGAGAGCGGGATTTCTTCTCGGATGCACCTATGGCTGATAACTTGAAAGTCGTTAATACCCCTCTGGGTAGAATTGGCCAACTTTCTTGCGGTGAACATTTCAAAGTTCTTATGACCTACAATATGATGGCTCAACATGAAAACATTCATATCGCCGCATGGCCCTACAATTTAACCGCTAGAGATAAACTTTGGCGGGAGCAATACTGGCTTCATATGGTTAACACTGCCTCTTACGCATCGAACTCGAACGCATGGACCATCATGCCTTCTATCGGAAGAGCAACCATTTTCGACAACAACGGCTTCATCATTGCCCAAGCTGATAATACCAACAGCAATTTCGTCATTGCTGAAATCGATCGCTCTGGCTTCAAAAGTACAGATGGGAAAAGTGATCCGATATCCTACAATACTCTCAGTCTCCTGAGAAAACATTACCCGGGTCCTCATGAACCGAAAGAAGCTGTTGAAACACTAAGCGCACCTGACTACACCAAAATCCAATAAAACTGGCAAATACAAAAAATTAGCTCACTGTTTTTAACGACTCAGTGAGCTTTAATAGAACCATCTATCAGTTCCAGAGCCAACCTTAAACGTTAACTCCCTTCTCTGCCCTTTATCCATCAGCACTAATCTTCATCCTCGGTTGGTAAAATAGCATTGGGTAAAGCACTAAAAGTTCCCCAATAAAAGGCAATTAAAGAGATCACTGCCACTGCAACGATATCCCAGGGTGCCGGAATAATGCCTTTACCGCCAAATGTGCCTAAATAAGATAGAATGATCATGGCACTGTAAAAACCGATCAGCCACAAGGAGGAAGTTATCTGTTGGCGCAGGCTCACTTTGCCTATAGGAACTTTATTTTTAAATAACAAGTAGATAAAAAACAAGACAATCTGTAATCCGAGCAACCAGGAAACGGTTTTCCAACCAGACCAGTAAACAATGAAAGCAGAAATGATAAAAGAAAGCGGGCCAATGATCGCAAACCATTTAACATAAAAAGGGCGTTTTATCTGTTTAGCATTACGGCGTAAGGCAGAAGCGGTTACTGGGGCTAATGCGTAGCTCAGAATTAACGCCGCAGAAACAACACTGATGAGTTTTTCCCATGAAGGAAAAGGCAATGTCCAGAAAACAGAAAGAATAAACGTCAACCAAAGTGCAGGACGTGGTATCCCCGATTTTTTATCAACATGGGTAAACACATTAAATAACGTTCCACTTTTTGCCCAACCATAAACTACACGGGGAGTGGCATTCATATAAATATTCCCAGTACCGCTTGGAGAGATCACTGCATCACATACCACCAAAAAAGCGAGCCACCCCACACCGAGGATTAAGGCGATATCACGAAACGGCAGTGAAAAATATTGCCCAATGTTATTCCAGCCGCCAAGGAGTAGATCAGAGGGTATCCCGCCAAGGAAAGCTAACTGTAATAAAACATAAATAACCGTAGACAGTGAAATAGACAGAATAAGAGCAATAGGAATTGTTTTTTGCGGTCTTTCCACTTCACCGGCGACAGAAATAATGGGCGTTAGGCCAAGATAAGCAAAGATAATACCACCGGTTGAAACCGCAGCTTCAACACCCGATACCCCAAAAGGAGAAAATCCGTGAACTTGCAGATTACTCGGGTTGAAATAATTAAACAGGATAATAATGACGAGCAGCGGAACGATAAACTTGAAAATACTAATAATATTGTTAGATTTCGCAAAGGTTTTCACGCTGTTATAATTAAGATAAAAGAAAAATGCTAATAAAATAAATTGAACCAGCCAGCCTGCCAGAGTCGGATCACCAGAACCGGGCTGACTGAGAAATGGAAACCATGCTGCCGCATATTGTCGAGCAGCGACAACTTCGATGGCTATTAAGCTGGAAAATGCAATTAAGGTGATGGAACCCATTAAATACCCCATGAGTTCACCATGAGAAAATACCGGGTAACGGATAATGCCACCTGATTTAGGCAGAGCCGCCCCCAGTTCGCAATAAACAATACCAAGTAAGAGCACGGCGATACCGCCAATTACCCAAGAAAAAATCCCTGCTGGTCCCGCAATAACAGACACATGACTGGCTGCAAATAACCAGCCAGAGCCAAAAATAGCCCCTAATCCAATAAAGGTTAAATCCGTGAGTGTTAACTGCTTCTTAAATTTACCCTGCCCTGAATCGGATTTTGGCAGCGAAGAAGCTTCGTATAGCGCCATAATTATTCGCCCTTTTCTGTTTCTTATTTGATATACGTTAACGTGGGGTAACTGCGCGTTTTACAATACTTCCCGGCTCATCACCCCATTGATTAATCGAGAAATATTTAACGGATTATGGTCTTGCAGTGCAGGCGGAAGTAAGGATTTGGGATAGTTTTGGAAACATACCGGGCGCAGAAAACGCCAGATGGCCAGTGTGCCAACTGAGGTCCCTCTTGCATCTGAAGTCGCTGGGTAAGGCCCACCATGAACCACAGCATCACATACTTCAACGCCCGTTGGATAGCCATTGACAACCACCCTGCCCGCGATGCTCTGTAATCGTCGACTAAGCTCATGTGCATTCGCTAATTCATCGTACTCACCAATCAAGGTAGCGGTAAGTTGCCCCTGCAAACAATCAATTGCGTGTAAAAGCTGATATTGGCTTTCGACTTCGACCACAATAGCAACAGGACCAAAAACCTCCTCTTGTAACAGGGAATTTTTATTCAACAACAAAGCAATATCTGCGCGATACAGCATTGCACTTGCCTGATTTTCATGATGTTCGCCAATGGCTAACCGTGTCATTAAGGGTTCATCATCCAGTTGATGAATACCTTTTTGATAGTTGAGCAACGTGCCTTGGTTTAGCATTGACTGTGCCGGACGAAGCGTGATTTCCTGCGTCAAGTGAGTAATAAATTGATCAAATTCCGGTGAACGAATACCCAAGATTATTCCTGGCTTGGTACAAAACTGACCGCTACTTAATGTGAATGAATTTACCAGTGCTTGGGCAATCTGTTTTCCCCGCTGCGCTAAGGCGTTTGGCAGCACAATGACCGGGTTAATACTCGACATTTCAGCAAAAACCGGAATCGGTTGTGGTCGCTGCATAGCCAGATCGAACAGTGCACGTCCACCAGCGAGTGAACCGGTAAAACCAACAGCCTGAATAATGGGATGTTTGACTAGATCTGCCCCCACGCTATTGCCATAAATCATATTGAATACACCTGCGGGCATTTGTGTGGCGATAATAGCGCGTTCAATAGCTTCTGCGATGATTTCGGCGGTAGCCATATGGCCGCTATGGGCTTTGAAAACAACGGTACAACCCGCAGCTAATGCTGACGCCGTGTCACCACCCGCAGTTGAAAAAGCCAAAGGGAAATTACTGGCGCCGAAAACCGCAACAGGGCCTAGAGGAATATGGCACTGGCGAATATCAACTCTGGGGAGCGGTTTTCTCTCAGGTTGCGCAGTATCAATACGGGCGGCATGAATATCACCACGGCGTAACAACGTGGCAAACAGCCTCATTTGCCCGCTCGTTCTCGACCGTTCACCTTGAAGTCGGGCGGGAGGCAAAGCCGTTTCTTCTGATACAAGAGCAATGAAATCATCACCGAGAGCATCAATTTCATCGGCAATTCTAGCTAAAAAAACAGCACGTTCTTCTAACGATGTTTGACTATAACGTGTAAATGCATCGGCTGCCGCTTGAGCGGCGAGTTCGACCTCATGTCGTGTAGCCTGATAAAACGCATACCCCATTGGTGAGTTATCCACCGCACGCCGACTGTGCAAACAGCGTTCTCCCTCTGCTTGCCTGCGACCACCAATAAACTGCCTACCTGAATGTGTTACCAACATAGTGATTCCTCCAAGGGTATCAGAAACAGTTACAGCCCAATTCAGAGACCTACATCGGGCAGTGAAGGACGATTAGCGAGGGCTTTTTCTACAATAGTGCGTACTTCTGCCAATGTTTCCCCTTCGAGAGGTAAACGTGGTGGGCGGGTAATGGCGCTACCACGGCCAACCATTTCTTCACACAACTTGATGCATTGCACCAAATCAGGGCGGAAGTCCAAATGCAACAGAGGCATAAACCAGCGATATAATTCCCGAGCTTCTTCATAACGTTTCTGTTCAGCCAGACGGAATAGAGTCTCTCCTTCCCGAGGAAAGGCATTCGACATACCTGAAATCCAGCCTTCCGCACCGACTGCGACTGACTCTAAAACGACGTCATCCAAACCGGCAAAAAGAATAAAGCGATCACCTGTTTCATTGGGAATATCACTAAAAGGCCGGGTATTGCCTGATGAATCTTTAAATGCAACGATATTTTCGCAATCGGCCAGAGACATCAGCATTTTCGGCGTAATCTCATTTTTATACAGCAGAGGGTTGTTATATAGCATGACGGGTAAATCGGTAGAGGCAGCAATTGTACGGAAATACGCCCTGTTTTCTTTCGGTGTTGGGGTATAAACCAGAGGTGGCATGATCATCACCCCATTAGCCTCTGCCTGGCGGCATTCAGAAACCATTTTGCACGCATTATCGGTTGTCAATTCTGCGATACCCGAAAGAACGGGAACTTTCCCACCAGCAACATCTACTGCAAGTTCAACGATAGCTCGCTTCTCCTTCATAGACAGAGACGTGTTTTCCCCCACAGAACCATTGACGACTAAACCGGAAACCCCATCTTTAATCAGGTTCATCATTACCTTCTGTGTGGCGTCCAAATTAATGGAAAAATCGGGGTTAAATTGTGTCGTCACTGCCGGAAAAACACCATGCCAACTAACCTTTCTCTTCCTCATAGCCCTACCCTATCCTTTGATCGTCATTGATTTACTTGATATTTAAAATGCAACTTGTTTTTATTTTGTTAACAAAATGTGACTCATTGGTTTTGATGGAATGATGGCTATTTCGTATCAGAGAAGCTTGTCACTTTTCGCAGTGAACAATGACGAAATCAGCATAATAGGAATGGCAAACTTTAAAGCTGAGAGACTTTGATAGAGTCGATAATTCCTAAAGAACAGAAGTATTAGTAAAATGGCAAATTACACCAGCCCTATTGACTGCCGAAAATCACTGGGAGTGAGTCCAGTTGACGCTTTAAATTGCCGGGTAAAGGCGCTGTGATCCGTATAACCACATTGCAAGGCAACATCTGTGATAGGTAATTCTGTAGCCAACAATTCCGAAGCTTTTTCAATTCTAATTTTGTGGATCATTTGCCGAGGTGTCAGGTGAAAGATGCGTTTACAGTAACGTTCCAATTGAGCAACCGAGAGACGTGTTAAATGAGTTAGCTCTTCGAGACGAATTGTTCGATCAAAATTTTCACGAATATAATCATCAACGATAGCCAACTTTTGGTACACAGGGTGATTTTCCTTAACTTCCATCAAATCATGAGAAATTCCTGCCATACCAATAACTTGATTATGTTGATTATACAATGGCAATTTATATGTCATGCACCAACCTGCTTTGCGTCCATGATAGAAGTGAAGCTCCAGTTGGTTTTGGATAATTACCCCTTGATGCAACACACGTAAATCCTGTTCGGTGTAACAACTGCCCATCTGAGCAGGAAAGATTTCGGAAGAGGTTTTACCGAGTAGCGAAGAGATCGACTTAAATCCACAGCGTGTAGCTAGCGTAAGGTTCGCAATTAGATAACGCGCTTTGATATCTTTGATAAAGAAAACCACACTGGGAATCGCATTTAACAACGGTGTAATTAAGGCAACCGCATTGAGAATATCTTGCAGGTTATTGGGTTTGTGATTAACTAATCCACTACAAAGCGCCGATAAAAACTCAACATTGCAAACATCATGACCATTTGTGCCAATACCGTTTTTTTCATTATTCTGGTATATATTCATCATCGATATCTCCAGTCTATGACCATTAAAATGGGATTTTTGACTCATGTTTAGTTATTTACCTTGATTAAAAAGATAAATATCAGATTCAAAGTATTAGCAATATTCAAAAGAACTATTTTATATTCATGTGATAATTGTCACAGAAAGTTATTCCAACCACCATTATTTACCTATTTGATTTTATAGATTAATTTATAAATTTCTCTGGTAAAAACAAAAATAACACTCATCAGGTTTATTTATAATTTTTCATTTCATTATCTTTATTTTATTGGAATGTCTCACTGATAATTCAGTGATTCTTTCATTGTGCTGATTTCAGCATATTGCAATATGAAATTCATCAAGCGGCAAACGAAATAGTACGCCACCATTGATTAAAAATACGTTAATTGGGTGGCTTTATGGCAGATAAACATGATTATCAGATTGTTCGCGTCATTGATTCACACACCGGAGGAGAACCTACCCGCACGGTAATCGAGGGATTTCCATCCCTTGGCAAAGGAAGCGTTGCCAAACAGCGTCAACGCTTTGAAGCCGAATTTGATCACTGGCGCAAAGCCCTCATTCTTGAACCAAAAGGGAATGATATGTTGGTAGGCGCACTTTTATGTCCGTCTACTGTACCTGACGCCGATATGGGGGTGATCTTCTTTAATAACGCGGGATATTTAGGCATGTGCGGCCACGGCACTATGGGCCTTATTGCTTCGCTCTATCATCTGGGCTGGTTGAACCCTAGCAAGTATAAAATTGAGACCCCTGTTGGGATTGTAGAGGCAGTGCTCCATAAGGATGGAACAGTGTCTGTTTATAATGTCCCCTCTTATCGTTATCAGCAAAATGTCACCGTGAACGTGCCTGGTGTAGGTGATGTTAATGGAGATATTGCTTGGGGAGGAAATTGGTTTTTTATGATCAGTCAGCATGACCTGCTTCTAACCCCCCACCATATCGATGAACTCACGCAATACAGTTGGGCCGTTAGGCAGGCACTGGAACAAGCAGGAATCACCGGTGAAAATGGTGAGTGTATCGACCATATTGAATTGTTCGCTCCTGATAACGATACAGATAGTCGTAATTTTGTGTTATGTCCGGGGAAAGCCTATGACCGTTCACCGTGCGGCACTGGAACAAGTGCTAAATTAGCCTGCCTGGCGGCGGATGGAAAATTACAGCCGGGTGAAATTTGGCGTCAATCCAGCATTATTGGTAGTGTTTTTGAAGCCCAATATCAGTGGTTTGGTCAGAAAATTGCCCCGGTGATCCGGGGAACAGCGCATGTTTACGGTGATAACAAGTTAATCATTGCCAAGAGCGATCCTTTTGTCTGGGGAATCAATGTATGACCCCCTCCCAAAGATCGGATGTCATTATCGTTGGTGCTGGCATCATTGGAGCCGCGTGTGCTTATCAGTTGGTACAAGATGGTTTGAGAGTTGCTGTAATTGATGATGGTGGTAAAGGGGCAACACAGGCAGGGATGGGGCATCTCGTGTGTATGGACGATAATCCTGCGGAACTGGCGCTGAGTAGTTACTCATTAGATATATGGCGAACATTCACCCCACATATGCCAGAAAATTGTGCATGGCGTAGATGCGGCACACTTTGGCTGGCGGATGCAGAGCACGAAATGGAACTGGCAGAGGAAAAAAGCGCACGCCTTACCTCCTATGGAATTGAGAATACGCCAATGACAGCGACACAAATTCATCAAGTGGAACCGATGGTGAGGAGTGGGATTGCCGGTGGTTTGTGTGTTCCTGGGGATGGAATTGTCTATGCACCGAATGTCGTACACTGGTTTCTTGCTAGCTGTAATGAAAAGATTTGGTCTATTAAAGGACAGGTACATACCTTAGAGCCTCAAACCGTTGTGCTAAGTGATGGAAAGAAATATTGTGCGCCGAGGATATTGCTAGCAAATGGGCTGTGGAGTACACATCTGTTACCTGAATTACCGATTGTTCCTAAAAAAGGGCAATTGGCGATTACAGATCGTTACCCCACCAGCATCACACATCAACTGGTGGAATTAGGGTATAGCGCCAGTACACATACCTCCAATGATACGTCAATCGCTTTCAACATTCAGGCCCGCCCCACTGGTCAGCTTCTAATCGGCTCTTCACGTCAGTTCCATAACGAACAACACACTATTGATCTCGCCCTACTCCGTTCTATGCTCCAGCGTGCACTTCATTTTTTACCTCAGCTTGGTCAGATGAATATTTTACGTTGTTGGTCTGGCTTTCGTGCCGCGACTCCAGATGGCTTGCCGCTATTGGGACAACATCCTGATTACGAATGGCTATGGCTAGCTGTAGGCCATGAAGGATTAGGTGTGACCACCGCACCGGGCAGCGCCAAAATCATCTCTGCATTGATGCTGAATAGAAAAACGGAGATTGATCCATTGCCTTACCAACCTACACGCTTTACTACCATGACTCGCCAGAGGTTGCCATGACACTCAAAAAACCACCATTTACTGCTTTGTTTATTGATGGCGAACTGATCACGGTTCCTGCGGGGATTACTGTTGCGGCGGCGCTAGCTTATACCGGCGATGAACATTGTCGTACATCTGTATCACATCAACTGAGAGTGCCTTTTTGTGGTATGGGGATCTGCCAGGAATGCCGTTTAATGATTAATGGTCGCCGTCGTGTAGCGTGTCAGACAGTTTGTGAGATGGGCATGAAAGTCGAGAGGAGCTGAACATGGCAACACCATCTTCTTCTACGGTATTGCGTTCTGCGGTATGGCACTGTGATGTGCTGATTGTTGGCGCAGGGCCGGCGGGATTGGCTACCGCACAAGCTGCGATACAAGGGCAACAATCCGTTATCCTGATTGATGACAATCCCAGAGCAGGCGGACAAATTTGGCGTCAAGGGCCGTTTCATACATTACCACCGATGGCGAAACATTATTTATCGGTACTATCAGAAGATGCATTAATCTATTTATCGGATTGTAAAGTGGTCGCACTAGACAGCCAATGTGTGATTGTTGAAATGGCGGGTAGACACCGAATGATTCACTACCAACACATCACTCTTTGTACCGGCGCCAAAGAAAAATTACTTCCCTTCCCTGGATGGACATTACCGGGCGTCACCGGTGCGGGCGGATTACAGGCGCTGATAAAAAGTGGTCTCCCCATAACGGGTGAACGTGTCGTTATTGCCGGCAGCGGCCCCCTGTTGCTCGCAGTTGCGGAGACAGTAAAAAAAGCGGGAGGGGACGTGGTTGGCATCATTGAACAAGCGCCTTTGCACCGCCTATTTTCATTCAGCTTGCGACTGCTGCGCTGGCCAGACAAGTTGTATCAAGCCATCTCTCTCATGCCACTTAAAAATTATTACCAAAACAGTATGGTGTTAGGAGTGGAAACCTCGGCAGAAGGCAGATTGACAGGCGTGTATATCAGCAATAAAGGGCAAAAACGGAAATTATCCTGTACGCGTTTAGCTTGCGGTTTTGGTTTAAGACCAAATACAGAATTGGCACAATTGCTTGGTTGTTTGCTGGATGAACAAGGAAATATCCAAGTAGATGCGTGGCAACAGACGACTATACCTGGTGTATATGCAGCAGGAGAATGCACAGGTATTGGCGGCAGTGAACTTGCACTTTGTGAAGGATTTATTGCCGGGTTCGCAGCGAGTGGTAAATACGCACTGGCTGCAAAATGGCAGCGGAAACGAATAAAATGGCAACATTTTGCCACTGCGGTAGCACAAACGTTTAAATTAAACAAAGAGATAACACAAACGCTTCCCCCCGATACCTTGATCTGTCGTTGTGAAGATGTAAGTTTAAACGAACTTGAACCATTTCAGGATTGGAACAGTGCAAAAATGGCGACGCGGTGCGGCATGGGAGCTTGTCAGGGAAAAATCTGTTCTGCCATTCTCCACGATATCAAACATTGGGCAATACCATCCCCTCGCATTCCACTATCACCTGTTAGTCTTGAAACGCTGGCAGCCGAGATCTCCCTTCAAGAAGGACACATTGCAAGAGACAGGGAAGACAATTCCCACTAAAAATCACAGCTTGTTTGGTCTCCTTTGCTATGATTCACATCGAAAATCATTAAAACCTTTAATGAGTTATTTTAGAGATTTAAGGTGTGAACATTTATGCATAAGACAAATGGAACCATTTTGGATGTACCGGGTGTTAAGGTTGGGCATGCTGAAGATGAGTTGCAACAAACTGGTTGTAGCATCATTATTTTTGACAACGGAGCTGTTTGTGGCGTTGATGTCAGAGGCTCTGCCCCGGGGACAAGGGAAACCGAGCTTTTAGATCCCATTAATACTGTTCAGAAAGCCAACGCGGTAGTGCTAAGTGGAGGTAGTGCTTTTGGATTAGACTCCGCCTCTGGCGTAATGCGCTATCTTGAAGAAAGAAAACAAGGTTTTGATGTCGGTGTCACTGTCGTACCTATCGTTCCTGCCGCAATAATTTTTGATCTAAACTTTGGCGATCCGGCTGTGCGCCCTGACGCTAAAATGGGCTATCTTGCCGCACAAAACGCTTCTGTAACCCCTTTTCCATCGGGAAATATTGGCGCAGGCGCCGGGGCCACTATAGGTAAAATGGCCGGTTTTGACAAAGCCATGAAAGGCGGCCTCGGGACTGCATCGGTTAAATTACCTTGCGGGCTGACAATTGGCGCAATGGTTGTTGTGAATGCTGTCGGGGAAATCAGAGACCCTAAAAATGGCAAAACCATTGCAGGTGCATGTGATAAAAATGGTCATCTTATCGATCTCATGCCATACATTATAAAAAATAATAAAGATAATAATTTTATTCAGGGAGCAAATACGACTATTGGCATAATTTGTTGTAATGCCAATATGAATAAAAGCCAGATGAAAAAAGCTGCCCAGATGGCTCATGATGGTTTGGCGAGAACGATATACCCTGTTCATACCATGAGTGACGGGGATACTATTTTTGCAGCGGCAACAGGTGGGGTGGACTCATCGGTAAATACGGTTGGTATTCTCGCGGCTGAGGTCATGGCTGCTGCGGTTCTAGATGCCGTAAAATCAGCTAAATCAAAATTTGGTGTTAGAGGTTATGCCGATTTAGCAGATTAAAAAACACGGGGCTATGGTTACATTAGAAATTAACCTGGCTCCAGTGACGCGCCAAATGCCACCGGCGCTAATGGAAGCGAACGATACCTCAATCAGTAAATTGACGTTATTATCACCAAATTGGACTAATTTATAAACTGCTGCTATAAAAATTAGGGCTGTTTGATATAACTTTTTTATTATGACGGGTATAAATGGTTGGGGTATAAGATATGACATACGCAATGTTGACATTACGGCGAGATCTAGAGTCGCTAGATTACAAAAAAAAAGGTCAACCCATTCTTATGGGAACAAGATGAGGATGTTGTTCATGAAAATCTTTCCAGTCAGTTCCCTGGCAACCAAAGACGTAAGAATTATCTTAATGATCTAACCGAGTATTGCTGGTTAGTTTATCGTAAAGCCCTTTCAGCAAGTGGGCCGATGCTAATTGGTCGAGTTAGCGATGTTCAGCTGGAAAGATTGCTTAAACCACTCGGACTCGGCCGAGAAAAAAAGTGAGAATTCATGGAACCCAAACGCCCAGGGGAATATTTTAATGGTAGATAAATGGACCAATGTGATAAATGATTGTTGGGTACTTGGTGGTATCCATAGACATGCAGATTTTCATCTAATGTCGGCCGAAGCCCCGTCTAATTTATGGAATCATGAACAGGGCTACCATATCGTTACCGCGAGAGAGATATTAGGTCTTCTCAATTTTGGGTATAAGCGTGAAAAACATGGGAAGCAAGTGATTTACAAATGTAAAAATCCCTCTTCTGCCGATAGAGCAAGCCTTCTCCCCTATAGGATCTTAATGAAAAAAGCGATGGGACAAGGGCCTTCTTCAATTACAAAGCTTATTTCTGAACAAGTGACCGGCTTTAACGAGGAAATTAGAACATTCGATTATTCCAGCTTAAAACCCCTTGAAAACAACATTGAAGCACGATGAAATTCATAATCTATACCGTCTTATCACCCTTTTCACGAATGAGTTAAAAGGGTGATTACGATCTCTGATGGACTATTCTGATCACTCTTAACCTACTAAGGTAATTTTTTCTAATCCCCCCAAAGATTAACGCCACAGACCTCCCCATATAGAACTTGATGTCGATAAAATCAACTGGGGACATATGTTAACATTCACTTGTTAGCATCCACGATCCGGCCTTACCTACATGAATAATCCAATCAAAAGGTTAACATTATGTCAGACATTCGCCTGTATATGCTGCAAACCGGAACCATCAAATGTAAGGTTCACTACATCAAGATGAATCAAGGCAACGGCGCCGATTATGAAATTCCGATTCCATTTTTCTTACTCACTCATCCTGACGGTCATACGCTAATTGACGGCGGCAATGCGGTTGAAGCCGCAACTGACCCCAAAGGCTACTGGGGAAATATCACCAAAGCCTACTGGCCGGTGATGCGTGAAGATGAAGGTTGTGTCGCTCAAGTGAAAAAGTTGGGTATTGATCCCGCAGATATCCGCTATGTGGTGCAATCCCATCTTCATCTCGATCACACTGGCGCAATAGGACGTTTCCCTAACGCGACACATATCGTACAGCGACGTGAATATGAATATGCCTACACACCGGATTGGTTTTCCGCTGGCGGCTATATCCGCAAGGATTTTGATCGTCCTGGTTTGAAATGGGAGTTTCTCGATGGGGAACGCAATGACATGTTTGATGTCTATGGTGATGGCACGTTAAAAACAGTATTTACTCCGGGGCATTCGCCAGGACATCAATCACTACTAGTCACCCTGCCGAACAGTGGCAGCTTGCTGCTGACGATTGATGCCGCTTATACCCTCGATCACTGGGAAGAACGTGCATTACCGGGGTTTCTCACCTCTACCACTGAAACCGTACGTTCGGTACAAAAACTGCGGCATCTAGCCAAACGCACGAATGCAATTGTAGTAACAGGGCACGATCCGGATGCCTGGCCAACATTCCGTAAGGCGCCGGAATATTACGATTAACTCGAATTCATCAATGCAAAATATAGCCAGAAACTAGAAAGTAGACGTTTCTGGCTTGGTTCTCATTTTACGAAAGTTTAATTTACCGTCCGAGAATGACCGCTATTCCTCCCCTTACCCTCTTAGCCAATCATTGACAAAAGAGTGGGCATTTTCAGATTTGAACCCAATTGAAGATATGCCAGTTGGCTTCCACAAAAGCTCGATAACACGCACTTTCTGGTTATAATCAAGGGTATTAAACAGTTGACTTAACTGTTCATCTAAAAACAAATCTCGATATTGAAGAAAACATTCATCATTGAATTGATCGCAACATCCAGCAAAGAGCTTACTGCTGTTTTCACGATTTAACCCACAACATCTCACATGCTTAAAGCCAGATTCATAATAAAAATCGCATATCTCATCATATCTATATGCGTTGACAATAGGATTCAAAAACGCATCCACATTAACAGCAATCTGATCAACACTATCATCTAAATGATTAGCTGTACTATCGCCATATTGATTCCGACTTAAGTTTTTGCATAGTTTATTCATTAAATCAGTATGTAAAAAATATTCTTCTACATAGATTTGTTTTGCAAAAATCTGCAAAAGCTCTCGCTGCCTCAATCGTTCATATTCTCCTATGGCATTGTATAGCCAAATAAGTGCGATACCTTCTTCATTTAATGAACGTGAAGCTGCTAAAAAACCCTCTTGTGGACACTCCATATGATGGATAACGCCGGTAGAAACAACAACATCGAATTGATTATCTCGTGTTAGCTTCTCAATTGTATTATTTTCTAACGTGACGTTATCCAATCGATGATAAGATATCAGCTTATCTGCTACCTCTAACACTTTATCCGTCATATCAACGCCAACAAATTGGGTATCGGGATACATACTTGCCAGCCCTACCAAACGATGCCCCGTTCCACACCCTAAATCGAGCACATACTTTCCCGTCAAATAACCCGGCTTAAATATAAACCCTACAACCGTTGCCATATCATAAATAAGATTATCCCCAATGGCAGAACTAGGATATGGGTATCGGCTATACATCGCTTTGACGTCCTGATTACTCATATCTATTTCTCCGAATAAAATGACAAATCAGTGGTACTATATCATGATGATCAATAATCATTAGTATAATGGTCACCCTCATCAAATTCATGGCAACGAGTAATTAAAACATCTCACAATGGAAAAAAATATCTTAAACTCAATTAAAATGGAAATAATTTCATATTAATCATAATATTCTTATTAAAATAACACATCTATTATTTTTATTAATAAACCCTTTGAATAGTTGAAGTTCGTAACAATCAAAACAAGATGAACATTAATCAATTTAAATATTCATCATTCTACATGTTGTATTTATATGCAAAAAAAATTCTAAACCAAATTCATACTCACATCACGATTTAATATTAATTTTGGGTCAAAAAAGAAACTGTAAACACAAAACCACAAACTCACTTCTGTAACTTAATCATTTAATTAAAAATTTTTAGAAAAAAACAATATAGATTTTTTATCAGCTATTTTTATGAAAAACACAGATCACCTTGCTCTATTTCTAGATAAGGTATATTTTTATTTTAAATACTACAACAAAAATCATGGCTATGATTAGATAATATCAGATAGATATAGTCTCACCTGATCTAGCCAGAATCTCTCGTACCTACAACTGGAGAAAATATTATGCACGTTGGTATTATTGGGGCAGGAGTTGGTGGAGCATGTTTAGCACATGGATTACGTAAAAATGGAATCAAAGTGACAATCTATGAACGAAATCCTGCTTTGTCATCCGAACTTCCCGGTTATGGAATTCATATTAATACATTCGGCAAACAGGCACTGCAAGAATGCCTCCCGGATGCAAACTGGCTAGCCTTTAAGGAGGCATCAAGATATATTGGCGGACAATCACGGTTTTATAATGAACGTATGCGTCTTCTCGCTGTTCAGGGCGGTATTTCTCCAATGGCGGGAAAGATTATTTCCGAGCAACGTCTGTCAATCAGCAGAACTGAACTGAAAGAAATACTAAACAAAGGACTTTTAAACATAATTCAATGGAATAAAACATTCGTCCGTTATGAACATATTGAAAATGGTGGTATTAAAATTTTCTTTGCCGATGGCAGTCACGAAAATATCGATGTCCTTGTCGGTGCAGACGGCAGCAATTCAAAAGTGCGTAAACAGTATCTTCCTTTTATCGAAAGATTCGATGTTGGTGTTAGTATGGTCATTGGTCGTGCACGCCTTAGCCCAACACTCACAGCTTTGCTACCCCAAAATTTCCTGGATGGTGCGCCCAACAGTATCGTACCTAAAAGCCCCGACTGGTTGTTCATCTCTATGTGGCGCGCCCCAGTTAATATCCATGTAGAGGCCGCTTTAGCAGAAATCGATAACTTTATAGTATGGGTTTACGTAGCAGCAACAGATAGTTTTCCTGACAATATCACTGATTTTTCCGCTGAAGCTCTTTGCGATCTGGTCCAATCGCGTATGATTTCATGGGACCCAAACCTACATGCTCTGATTAAACAAAGTGATATGGAAAACATATCTCCGCTACATTTACGCAGCATGCCCCATCTTCTACCCTGGAAATCAAGCGCTGTCACACTACTTGGGGATGCTATTCATAACATGACGCCAATGACAGGCGCAGGAGCGAACACAGCGCTGCGAGACGCTCTTTTACTCACGCAGAAACTTGCCAGTGTAGCGTCCGGTCAAGAAGAGTTAGTCAAGGCAATTTCAGATTATGAGCAACAAATGCGTGCATATGCTAATGAAATCGTTGGAATTTCACTGCGCAGCGCTCAGAACGCTGTAGTACATTTTTCAATACCGCCATTAAAACAACGGCATTTGAGCATAAGAAGAAAAAATACATCTCAAGGTTATCAACACCGGCATTAATATTCCGGGTAAATTGTCATACCTGAGCTAATTCCATACCATTACGCTAGATATACTGATTACAACAATAAGAATGAGGTGAAGATAAAAAAGATCCGCCACCAGTATATATCATACTGGTGGCTTGGTTTAATTAATTATGCAATTTTTACCCAAGGATAAGCATCAGATGTTTCTGCGCCGTCTGGCACGGTACCTCTATTCCACCATTTAGCTTCCCAGTTTTGATTGTTCCAACTCACTCTATCGCCAGCCTTATATGCCTTATTTGCATCCCAGACAGGGTAATCGCTCCCTATATCTGGATTAACCGGTTCAACATTAATACCCTTGAAATAGAATGGTGTCATATCTATTTTTTTCGTGATTAATTCACAACCAAGACCTTCTCTGGCCGCATTGACCAATAAACCACGATCTTGGTCTGCGGTCCATGTAAATATTCCCCCCAGATTCTTTTCCAATGCATATTGTGCTTTAGCCTTAACAGAGCGAGGGGTATCAAGAGAAATAAACAACTTGCTCTCCTTATTATAGAGATAATCAGCATCTGCTATTTCATCGGTATACAAGTCAAAATTATTTCTCCCTCTTTTTTCTTCCAAATCTAAATAATTATATATCGTGTCGTACCATTCTGTTGCCCCTGATTCAAATGAACCGGTTGTTGTGATCTTCGGATCTTTTTTCGGGACATAACCAGGATCATAACTGCCAGATAATGGAGAATAGCTATCAATAACCGTATTTCTGCCATTGCGCGAATAGCCGGTGTAACCAATATTGATTGCAGATGCTGGCACACCAAGACCCAATAAATACTCAACCGCTTTTTCTACACTATTATCACCTCCAGGATAATCACGGAGATTAGTGTGATGTAACAACCTTTCGGCCCACGGAGTACCAAAGAAATCATAGGTCATAACGTTAATACCATATAACCCAACTTGCAGTAATTCAGGTATTTTTGATTTTTCCATTTTCTCTGGCACCGCCGAACAAGCGATACTTATTTTTATATCTGAACGCCCTGCTTCTTTAAAAGCAGCAGTTAAATCTTTAATTAAACTAACATAATAATCGCCATCATCTGGCGCATACATGTTACCTTCATTTCCAGCAACGCCGGGATACTCCCAATCAATATCAATTTCGGTAAACATAGGGAAACGCTGAAATATATCAACTAGACTCGAACAGAAATAGGATTTTAGTGTTTCGTCTCTGACCATATTATAAAAGCCATTACTCATGGTCCAACCACCGACACTAAATGACATAATAAGGTCATGGCCTTGAGCTTTTGCAGCTTGTTGAACTTTAGCCAATCCACCTAATACGCCCATACTTTTAGATTGATCAAAATCCCTTGGCATTTGGATATCTTGCCAACCAGAATAAGTACAATTCTGATAAGATTGGCAATCTCCCCAAGCATCTGTGAATGTTACTTCTCCATTATTGGTGCGGGCAAATAACGGTGCTTGCTCTTTAATTTGCTGCTTCTTTTCACCCTCATCACCCAATATTCCACAAAAACCAATAACTAGTTTATCATAAGCAAAAGGATTATCTAAAAGGTGCTGTAAATCTATTCCTCTACCTCGACGAATAGGATCTTGATTTCCTTGTAATCTACCGTCATATTGCGACCAATCTGTATAATAACCAAAAACTTTAGGTTTATTTCGTGTGTCATATTTATTGTAGACTGGTAATGCGGTTCTTCCCGATGTGTAACTGAAATTTATTGTTTCAGTTGATGGATTGAAATTATCTATCTTATAAGACTGTTCACTAAGAGAATCTGTCTGGATTATTTTTGACATAATTCACCTCGACTAGATATCAATTTATTTTTCGATGAACACTCCAATTACTTTACTTGCGTGGTAACATAATTACATTCTAGTTTGTATTCTTAGGAAAACAAATAATTGCTATTTGTTTTATTGTTAATGGTAAACCCAAATTTATGTCAACGGAATTTATATTACCTACCATTTATTATCAGATAGCAAAAACAAATAATTGCAAATTGTAAATATATTAACCGTCATTATTACAATTATTTAATTCAATTAATTTTGTAAATTAATTTTTACGAGCCATCTATTTTAATTTTATTTTTAATTGACTATTTTTTATATTTTATATCTATACTGATTTGTATCCTTAGGGGTGTTCGTTTCTTTGAAATATTATTACCATACTTATATATGGAGATTAAAATGAAAGCTAAAGATGTTCAGCCAACCATTATTATTAATAAAAATGGCCTTATCTCTTTGGAAGATATCTATGACATTGCGATAAAACAAAAAAAAGTAGAGATATCAGCGGAGATCACTGAACTTTTGACGCATGGTCGTGAAAAATTGGAGGAAAAATTAAATGCGGGAGAAGTTATATATGGCATCAATACAGGATTTGGGGGGAATGCCAATTTAGTTGTACCATTTGAGAAGATCTCAGAGCATCAGCAAAATCTGCTCACTTTTCTTTCTGCTGGTACCGGGGACTATATGTCCAAACCTTGTATTAAAGCGTCACAATTTACTATGTTACTTTCTGTTTGCAAAGGTTGGTCTGCAACCAGATCAATTGTCGCTCAAGCAATTGTTGATCATATTAACCATGATATTGTTCCTCTGGTTCCTCGCTATGGCTCAGTGGGTGCAAGTGGTGATTTAATTCCTTTATCTTATATTGCACGTGCATTATGTGGTATCGGCAAAGTTTATTATATGGGCGCAGAAATTGATGCTGCTGAAGCAATTAAACGCGCAGGGTTGACGCCATTATCGTTAGAAGCAAAAGAAGGGCTTGCTCTGATTAACGGCACACGGGTAATGTCAGGTATCAGTGCAATTACCGTCATTAAACTGGAAAAACTATTTAAAGCCTCAATTTCTGCTATCGCCCTTGCTGTTGAAGCATTACTTGCATCTCATGAACATTATGATGCCCGAATTCAACAAGTCAAAAATCATCCTGGTCAAAAAGCGGTGGCAAGTGCATTGCGTAATTTATTGGCAGGTTCAACTCAGATTAATTTATTAACCGGAATTAAAGAACAAGCCAATAAAGCTTGCCGTCATCAAGAAGTTACCCGGCTAAATGATACCTTGCAGGAAGTTTATTCAATTCGTTGCGCACCACAGATATTAGGTATAGTGCCAGAATCTTTAGCTACCGCACGGAAAATATTGGAACGGGAAGTTATCTCAGCTAATGATAACCCATTGATAGATCCAGAAAATGGCGATGTTCTACACGGTGGGAATTTTATGGGACAATATGTCGCCCGGACAATGGATGCATTAAAACTGGACATTGCTTTAATTGCCAATCATCTTCATGCCATTGTGGCGCTTATGATGGATAACCGCTTCTCACGTGGATTACCTAATTCACTTAGTCCGACGCCCGGCATGTATCAAGGTTTTAAAGGCGTCCAACTTTCTCAAACCGCTTTAGTTGCT
The DNA here is from genome assembly GCF_002968995.1 of Photorhabdus hindustanensis. Lineage (NCBI taxonomy): Bacteria > Pseudomonadati > Pseudomonadota > Gammaproteobacteria > Enterobacterales > Morganellaceae > Photorhabdus > Photorhabdus hindustanensis. The sequence continues at coordinate 121,432 of NZ_PUWT01000023.1, read as the reverse complement.
GCAATTCGCCATGATTGTGCTGCATCAGGCATTCATACCCTCGCCACAGAACAATACAATCAAGATATTGTCAGTTTAGGTCTGCATGCCGCTCAAGATGTTTTAGAGATGGAGCAGAAATTACGCAATATTGTTGCAATGACAATTCTGGTAGTTTGTCAGGCCATTCATTTGCGTGGCAATATTAGTGAAATTGCGCCTGAAACCGCTAAATTTTACCATGCAGTACGCGAAATCAGCTCTCCTTTAATCACTGATCGGGCCTTGGATGAAGATATAACCCGCATTGCGGATGCAATTATTAATGATCAACTTCCTCTGCCAGAAATCATGCTGGAAGAATAAAAAGAAAATCATTGAAATTTTTTCAATCATCTCTTGACTAAAAATACAGAACCCCATTTACTGCGGGAGAAACAGTACGAGTAAACAAGGGGTTTTGTATGATCGTTTTTGTGACAGGAGCAACTTCAGGTTTTGGTGAATCAATTGCCAGAAGATTCATTCAAAACGGTTTTAAAGTTATTGCGACTGGACGACGTAAAGAACGGTTAGAAAAATTAAAAGCTGAACTAGGTGATAACTTTTACTTTGTTCAACTTGATGTCACTGATCGGGCAGCTATCAACCAGGTTGTAGAACAATTACCAGAATCACTCCGTCCTATCGACATTTTAGTCAATAATGCAGGTTTGGCGCTTGGATTAGAACCTGCTCACCTGGCTAACCTGGATGACTGGGAAATAATGATTGACACCAATGTCAAAGGGCTTGTCAATATGACCCATGCTCTGCTGCCTGGAATGGTAGAAAGAAATCATGGGCATATTATTAATATCGGTTCTACCGCTGCAAGTTGGCCATATTCCGGTGGAAATGTTTACGGCGCAACTAAAGCCTTCGTCAAACAGTTTAGTTTAGGCTTACGAGCCGATTTACAGGGAAAAAATATCCGTGTTACTGATATAGAACCCGGTTTAGTGGGTGGAACTGAGTTTTCTTTAATCCGTTTTAAAGGCGACAATGATAAAGTAAATAAAACCTACGATGGCATCCAGGCATTAACCGCTGAAGATGTCGCCGAGGCTGTTTTTTGGGTCGCCAATTTACCTGCTCATGTCAACATTAATACACTAGAAATGATGCCGGTTTGCCAATCATTTGCTGGACTTAGTGTGCATCGAAATGAATAATCACATTCTTCTTGATAATTTGTTGAACATCTTGCTGCTATCTTATAATTTATCTATCTGATAGTTTCTTATTGTGCCATCTAAATTGGCTCCATCTCTTTCAAGAGTTCCAAGAGGATAAAAGATGAATATTTGTAATTCTTTGATATTAAAAGCTATGCCAGCTATCGCTCTGGCAATACCCTTGTTATGGCAAACGCCGGCATTGGCGGCAACTTGTACTGCCGGAAGTACCTGTGTCACCGTGAATGGCAGCGGAGATTCTGTGCTCGATAAAGAAGCCGCCCGTCAAAGCAAAGAACAATGGGATGAAACCAAAAATCTTCGCACTAAGGTTAATAAACGTGCCGAGAAAGAGTTCGACAAGATCGATAAAGCCATTGATGCTCGTGATGCATGTATGAAAAGTACCAATATCAATGCTTACTGGGAACCCAATACCGAACGTTGTTTAGATAGCAATACAGGTATGCCTATCAGACCGTAATATAAAGGTAATAATAATGAAGATGAAAAAAGCACTTTTATGCAGTGCATTGCTCTTTACCCTACCCCCATTTGCCCTTGCTGCACAAGCTTCATGCGAAAGCGTGAAAGAACAAATTGCGCAGAAGATTATCAATAATGGTGTGCCGGAATCTGGCTTTAAATTGGAAATTGTTGCTAATGACCACGTTGAACAAGCCGGTAGTAAAATCGTTGGGCATTGTGAAAATAATGCCAAAAAGATTGTGTATACCCGGCAAGGAAACCAATCTCAACCTCATCCGACCGCCAAATAGACCCACATCATCTTTCTGAAGGAAAACACATACAGTTCAGAGAAAATATTACACCAATATTTTACCATTGATGAGTAGAGGTCGAGGCTATGCGCTTCGGCCTTCATATTATCTCTCGGTGAACAGAACATTAGTGGCGTTTTCCATAACAAGTTGTTCCTGCATGATAACCCTAATATAGTTTCATATGTAAACCATTAGTTTTTTTAAAACTGACAATCCAAATAATCAACTCTAATATCATAACGTTTTGAAACATAAATATTTGCCGAATAATTATGGTGAGTTAAATATCTTATTTGCTCAAAAAATCATATTAAAATTTTAAAATAGGAGACCGTTATGAGTGATCTTATCGCTAAGAAAATTCTCTCTATCATGGTGTTTTTAATAGCATTAGCTATATCAGGATGTAACGCTGTCGCAGGAAATCAGACAGAAACCGAGACTTTTAATGGTAGCGGCAGTGAGCAATATGTAAAAATTTATTTGCATAATAATACATCACATTTATTAATGGCGGAAAAAATAGACTTGCTTTGGGGAAGTTGGATTGAAAGCCCATTGTCATCAATATCCGCATATAGTCGCGATTCATTTGCCTCAAAAGGTAAGATTCTTAGTGGCACTGAGGGAGAAGTTATTTATCGTTTATCCAATGGTGAGGGTAAGTTAAACATTCACTGGAGTTTTTCATATTGGGGTGCTCAGAACCACAGTATCTATCTCTCCGAAGTACCCGCTAATTATAAACTTGAGAAAACAGTTAAAAGTTCATCTTCTTCGGGCATAAAGATTGATATTTATCTCACTGAACAAAATATAGATAGCAATTATAAAATTGCCGTGATGTCAGATCCTCAGCCGTGGCGTTTAGATCCTGAAAGAGGTGATCCTAATGCCGACAAAGAACCGTGGGAAGAATTAAATAAAAAAGTAGCAAACAGTATCAATAGTATTTATGAAAGCAATTATCTTGCTTTTGGCATCGTTAATGGTGATCTTACCGAGTTTGGACGTGCTAGTACCAGAAGAAGCCTTGATAAGATATATACATCAAAAATCAAATTCCCACTATTTATGGGATTAGGAAATCATGATTATGCAAATAATGTTGATGATTGTACTTCACCAGAAAATCTTGATTTCAGTCGTAATGCCTGTGCCAGATCCGCTGTATTTGATATGTCAGAGAGAATAAGTGATTATAGTAAAGAACTGAATAATTTCTCCTATGATTATGATAATGAAGCATGGAAAGGAAGTTTATCTTATTCATGGGATTTTGGTGATATTCATTACGTTCAATTGCAAAATTATCCTACCTATAGCGTCAATTTGAACCACTACATCAGCCCAACCGTTTACATTACAAAATCCCTTGATTGGTTGGAAAGCGATCTTAAATCTGCTCAAACAAGAGGAAAGGCTGTGGTTTTAAATTTTCATGATGGATATGACCATTTTATTACCAACAGCAGTTATGTTGAAAAAGAAAAATTTAAGTCACTGATTAAAAAATACAACGTTATGGCTGTTTTCGTCGGACATTCACATGTTCTTAAAGAATACAACGCCCCCATATTTGGAAATGCAATAGTCTATGACAGCGGAGCACTATTTAAAGGTGATTTCTTTATCATTAATGTTAACAAAAAATGCATGGTAATATCTGCATATAATGGAATAGATGGTACTCCCAGATTTGTTAAAAAAATGACAAGTGTTTGTGGTAAATAGAGCTCAAACCTATTTATTATATCGTACTGAAATTTTAGTCTGATGATAAACCTCACTTTCTCGCAAGTGAGGTTTTCTTATTGATTTCTTATATACCCAATGGATTTCAAGATGCAGTTTTTAACACCTGAAAATGGTCGTTAATTCCAGACATCAGCGAGTCCGCTATATCAGGTAGCGTTGTGGTAAAAAATTTGAATACTTTGTCTCGAAATTCATGTTTATCAGCGAAATAACGGTTATTTCGAACAGGTTCATTCATAACCTTCCATAATCGTTCTATCGGGTTTAAATTTGGGCTATATGAAGGAAGGTAATGTCACTCAATGTTGCTAACATAAGCCTACTCCTCCACAAGACGAGCTTTGTTGTCACCCGCACCATCCACAATAAGATGAATTTTTTAATATTTGCCATTTATTAACCATCCTGAATTCGATGATAGGAATATTTTTGATATTACGTCACAAATATCACCCGCTAAAACACCATTATCTCAAGAGGAGATACAAGCTCATATTGCTGCCGGCAATAAAAGAAGAAATAAAAAAAGCAAATAATCTTATTATTAGGGAGTAGCATAGGATGCTCCCCTGATAACATTGCTGATAAAAGATCACAGGAAACAATGTACTTGATTAGAAAACCGAACTCTTTAATAAATTTACCCGCTCTTAATTAATAAAACCGACAAAGAAAAAAATAACTTGCATAAAATAACTTATTTTGGTAGCTATAATTGAGAATACTAATGTCAACAATGAGGGCAAACTGAATGACTAAATTCATCCTTACGCTGTCTATTATCCTTGGTCTTACAGGGTGTGTTTCGCAGAAACAACCACTTTCTCTTGATTACATCGCAGGTAATGAAACATTTCATTTATCCAAACCTTGTATAGAACAAGCTCTTCCTGTAGGAGAAGTCGGTGATGATTTAGCTGTGAATGCTAATAACATTTTTATTAAGGTTAAAAAAGGACTGAATTGTAGTGACCGGTTCAAACTTTTTTTAGCAAGAAACTTAGGGAAAGAGTTGTTTATTTACTTTGACGGTAAGCCAGTCATAAAAACCAGACTTGTTTCTATGATTCATCCAGAAGAAGGCTTCCATCAAGCAATAGAATCGAAATCATTGTCAGATGGAATTCTTAGATCCTTGAATTAATGAAAAGCCTATGGTTGCTACTCTTGTGTTTCATTTATCCATCAAAAAAAGCAAACCATAGGCTCAACTTTAAGCGTTGTAAATGATCCTAATGTCAACCCACGGTCCCCATGTTAATGGCGGTGCCCAACCTTGCCTTATCGTCATAACAACCTCCTTCCCAATCAGACCATAATTACGAATGGTATTTATAAGATAGACTGTCACAGCATATATGCACATTTTTTTATGTATATATCACATCCTTGTGTGATTTATATAAGTGAATTCAAAAATTATCGCTTTTATCAGAAAAAAACCAAGATCACGGTTTATAAAAAACACAAAATAATTAGACAGAAAATTAACTAAATTCTAATTAATATAAAATTATAACTCATTATAGTAATATTTTATGTAGATCAATGAGTTATTAAATGATATATATCCAAAATGGAGGAAGGTAATGATCTCCATTTCGGATAAAATCAAGCATCTTCAATGATTACGGGTATATTTATGTATATTGGCTCTCTATACCAACTTCACTCTCACTTCCCCCAACTTGTTTAAATATAGTGGCGACATCCAAGTAGCAGGATAAATCTTTCTCTTCGGGGCGTAAAATATAAGGAATTTCACCTAATTGTGGCGCATTAATGTGACGGCGTAACCTACCCATCACTTTAGTATAGTGCGGTAAACCAGGATTAATTCTGTTAGCTACCCACCCGACTAATTGTAATCCATCATTTATTATTGCCTGCGCGGTTAAAATTGAATGATTTACGCAACCAGGCTGAATACCAACAACTAAAATGACCGGGATTTTTTCCCGAATCACCCAATCAAAATAAAAAGTTTCATCATCCAGTAATACACGCCAACCACCGTTACCTTCAATAATAACACGATCTGCTTTATTACTAAGATTATTCAATCCTTCTTTCATCTGTTCGAAATCAACCTGATTTCCTTCACAATACCTACTTTTCCAGATAACTGGGTTAATTTCTTCATATTTAAGCGGAACGGGAGAAGAGTTTTGTAGAATTACGCCATCTCGATTACGCATACCTTCTTCTGTTTCATACCCTTCTGTGGCTATAGGTTTATACCCTACAGCCGTTGCTCCGTCACGATTAAAAACTTGTAATAATGCACGGGTAACAACTGTTTTACCTATGTTGGTATCTGTCCCCGTAACAAATAGGCGCGTTAACATAAATTCTGTTTTCCATAATGACAGATAAAATCCGGTTAATGAGCGCTTAAGTCTAGAGGATACAACGATAAGGGAGATTGCGTTAGCTCAATGTTTTGTTTAATTGCTACGTCAATTTAGCTAAAAAATCCATATAAAGTTAATATTACAACCAGAGAACCACTATCAAACATATTATCCTTTCATTAAATTGATCAATAATGAACCATCATATAAAGCCTTTTTAACTGATGCTACCGCAGATAATGTACCTGAATTATTGAATTTTGTCGCAATTAACTCAATTTGTTTGCTATAAGCAGGTAAAGAGTGTCGTTGAATACATTCATTAATCATCGGATACAAAACTTGTTGTGAAGCATTAAGAGGAGAACCTATCAAAATTTTTTCTGGGTTAAATAAATTAACCATAATTGCGACAATATGACCAATTTTCACCCCGATATCGCGAAGAATATCCATTGCTAAAGTATCACCGTTATTAGCCGCCTGACAGAATGATTCAATAGTCAGTGGTTCACCGTTTAGTAAAGAATCAGGTACCACTGTCAACTGCTGTTTTGCTCTGGATAAAATATGGCTGATACCCGCAACCGTTTCCAAACACCCCAAATTCCCACAATAGCAGCGTTTACCATCAGGTTTAGCCTGAATATGTCCTATCTCCATTACACCGCGGTTGCTAGCATGTAATGTCTGCCCCTCAATAATCACACCAATGCCAACATGTTCATCAATGACCATTTGGATAATATTCTGACAATTTTTTGCCGCGCCATATAATGATTCAGCTATTGTCCAGGCGGTTGTTTCATGTTGAAGAAATACCGGTAATCCCGTACGACGATGCAGATATTCGCCTATTGGTAATTCCTGAATCTGGTAATAAGGGAAACTGTGGATTAAACCCTTGGTCGGATCAACAATGGCATTTATAGTCATGCTAATTGCCGTCAGACGCTCAAGACGAGATTGATATCGGCCGAAAAATGCATCAATCTCATCAATAATACTATCTAAAAAGGATTTTGCCTTGTTGACCGGTAATGGCAATACATCTTCAACAATTAACTTGCTGCTTAAATCACGCAGTCCCAATATTAAACTTCCCAAGTTAATGCTGACACACAGGAAATGCCAACTTTCAGAATCAAGCTTCAATCCGGTCGCTGGACGCCCTCTGAATCCTAAATCCAGAAATTCCGTTTCCATGACTAAGTGCGCATCGACCAATTCGCGGACAATCTTAGTAATACTGGCTGGAGCAAGTTGAGCTTTTTTAGATAGCTCAATACGGGAAATTGGACCATATTGATCAATTAACCGATAAACAGTACCAATATTAATCTGTTTTATCTGATCAATATGCCCTGGTTGTCCATCCATTATTTACCCTTTTACGCTCTAATTAATTCATGTTTCAAAATAATTGTTGGCTGATTATGTCGAGGTTTTAGGCAAAAAGTATGATTCTTTCAGTAAATATGTGATATTCAGCACAAAATTTAGCTGATTTCTACTTATTTTTTCCATTTAATATATTAGATATGAGTAGGTTTATCAGCTTGTCTGCTGCGGCCGATATTGGCCGATTCTTATGATTTACCAACCAGACCTCAGAGCAAGGATGGTTATCAACTAATGGAATATACTGGACACCATCCACTTTCATGCGAGTAAAAGATTCAGTCACAACACTGACGCCTAATCCCGCAGAAACCAGCCCAAGAATGGTCATTGCTTCGCCTGCTTCCTGTGAAATCATTGGTGTCACGCCTGCTTGAGCAAGTAATGTGATGATTTCATCATATAAAGCAGTCCCTACTTCACGCTCAAAAAACACCATCGGATAACCTGCCAACATTTCCAGTTTTATTCCTTGCGGAGCATATTCCAGCAAAGGATGTCCATCATAAACAGCAAGCATAAAAGGTTCTCGAAATAATAGCCGATACTCAAGATTATCCGGCAATTGAGTATTACGCATGATGCCAACATCGATCCGTCCAGTCAGTAATGGCGCAATCTGCTGCTTAGTATTCATCTGATGCATATGAATAGCGACTTCCGGGTAACGTTCCCGAAACTGCCGTAAACTCAGAGTAACTTTATGCATAAAAGGCGTCGTAGAAGTGAAACCGATAGACATTTCACCTAACTCTCCTTTTTGCATTCTTGCTGCTTTAGTTGCAGCAGCATCAACCTGAGCCAGGATCTGATAAGCTTCTTTCAGAAACATATTACCTGCCGGCGTCAAACTCACATTCCGGTTATCACGCTCTAACAACCGCGCATTTATACTATTCTCAAGTGATTGAATCTGTTGGCTTAACGGAGGCTGTGAAATATTAAGCCGTTCTGCCGCACGACCAAAATGTAATTCCTCTGCCACTGCAATAAAGTAACGTAAATGCCGTAATTCGATAGCCATAATCACCTTTGAGATCTAATACATATTATTATTAATGATTAATATATTAGACAAAATATTTTGCAATTCATATGCTTGATCTCCATAAAAATACCAGCTAGCTAATGAGTTAAGTAAGGAAATTATGTGAGTACCAGCCATAGTATCAGTGAAAATCCGACTCCTGATAATCATCTTGTCCAACATGTTCAAAACAAGAAAAGTTATATCCAGAAAGACGATCCTCTATATGTTAAAGTTACATTGTCACTCTTTATCGTAGGGTTAGCTGCATTTGCCCTACTCTATTTCATTCAACCAATCTTACCCATGTTGTCGGATGATTTTGGCGTTTCTCCCGCTACCAGTAGTTTATCTTTATCCCTTTCAACTGGCATGCTGGCATTGGGCTTATTAATCACTGGCCCTCTGTCTGATGCTATTGGCCGTAAAAATGTGATGGTAACAGCACTATTTGCCGCTGCACTTTTCACTTTACTCAGTGCATATATAACCAGTTGGCATGGAATTCTAATTGTACGCGCTCTGGTTGGTTTATCCCTCAGTGGCGTAGCCGCCGTTGCAATGACTTATCTTAGTGAGGAAATCCACCCTAATTTTGTTGCTTTATCAATGGGACTTTATGTTAGTGGTAATTCTATTGGCGGCATGAGTGGGCGATTAATATCAGGTGTTATCACTGATTATTTCTCATGGCGGGTTTCTGTCATCGTACTAGGTTTATTAGCATTAATTGCGGCAATGATGTTTTGGCGTATGTTGCCTGAATCGCGCCATTTTAGGCCAAGCTCTCTCAAGCCTAAATCTTTATTAGTCAATCTGAGATTACATTTTCGTGATAAAGGATTGCCGTTACTGTTTTTTGAAGCCTTTTTACTCATGGGCGGCTTTGTTACTCTATTTAATTACATAAGTTATCGTTTATTGGATTCACCCTATCATTTTAATCAGTCAATTGTCGGTATGTTGTCTATTGTTTATTTGGCAGGGACATATGGCGCATCTAAAGTGGGCACATTAACCCATCAATATGGACTTGGAAAAGTGCTGATCGCGACGATAAGTATGATGTTAATCGGTACGCTTATTACCTTATTCTCATCTGTGGTGACAATTATCATTGGCATGATAGTCCTTACTTTCGGTTTCTTTGCCGCACATGCTGTTGCCAGCAGTTGGGTCGGACGTCGGGCGCGACGGGCCAAAGCACAAGCATCTTCCCTTTATCTGTTTTGTTATTATTTTGGTTCAAGTGTGGTTGGTACTTTTGGCGGTATATTTTGGCTCCAATCAGGTTGGAATGGCGTTGTTTTATTTATTGCTATTCTTCTCTTTTTGGCCCTACTTTTAGGGTTTAAACTCGCCAAACTTCCAGAGGCAAGATAATAGAAAGAGAGAATGAGCTGCACTCACCCCGGTCACATAGTTCTCTATGCTCCCGGGGATTCACTCCCTTGCCGTCGCGACGCATCTTGAAATCCATTGGGTATATATAACCAAACCACTCACTAATTAATAATGACTTGAAAATCTGTAGAAATTAAATTTGCTAAAAAATTTGAACTCACTTTGTTTTTCACAAAAAAAGATAGATTTGGAAAGATAGAACCTTTACCACTATAACTCAATTCACCCTGTTTTATAATATAACAACAGGGTTCAATTAAATTTATGCTGTACTCTCCGGCACCAGTATCATCGGAATATATGCCAAAATTATCAAAACCGTTCTCAACGTATTCCCCATTATTGAAGAACCAATCTTGAGTTGGCTTCTCCCTAGACATTTCTGCGGTAAAATTTCGTGGAGCGAAAAACTGTGCTTTAAACGTAAATGCAAGATAAAGATTTGAAATATTTGGATAACAAAATAAGTTGCGAAATTCTGAAATATTCTGGCCATTCAACCATATAAATCCTGGAGTACCAATGCGAAAATTCAAATTCTCCGCTTTCCACTTCTCTATCTTTCTATCGGGTGCCAATGGGAATTTCATCACGATACCATTTGGAGCATATTTGTTTACATAAATATTAGTCATCATTGTGCCTCATTTTTTAATTGATTTACTTGGCTCAATCGCCCCAACCTTGTTTATTATCTCTTTTTCACAGTATAATGCCATAATCTGATTACCGCTAATATTCCACGGTTAAAATCACTTCATATTCATCACATTGCTAAGAAAATAACAAGATGATTAAGAAAATAGTAAAATATCGAAATTTATTTAGGGTAAGTGCAAAATATTCACCTATTGAAAAATTATTGTCAACACTGATATCCATATTAAAATAATATACAAGAAGATTATCCCCATGTGGGAATAAACAGGAAATCGAGAAACGAGAATACACCGGATTAATACCTTAAAAACTTTTTGGGATTTTAACTCGATATCTCTGCCTACATTGAGAGAAAATTTACAACAATTTTTACTAACGTGTTGCATGTAACGTTTTTTTGGTTATATTATAGACATCGTTACATGTCACGAGGGTGAAGTATGAATAAGGTTGCAGATCGTGTCAGAAAACACAGACAACAGCTCAGGATGTCAGGATTAAGGCCCGTTCAAATATGGGTGCCTGATACACGCCTTCCTCATTTTAGAGAGGAGTGTCGGCGTCAAAGCCGTCTAGCTATGACAGCACAGGACAAAGAAACGGATACACTATTAGAAAATGCGATAAATGAACTAGCTGATTCAGGAGACTGGGAGTGAAACGGGGAGACTTGATAACAGTTGCTCTACAAGGGGCTTATGGTAAGCCCCGCCCTGCACTGGTTATCCAATCTGACAACTTTGATGAACATCCCAGTGTTACTATTTTGCCCGTGACCTCAACATTAATTGATGCACCACTTTTCCGGGTGATGATCGAGCCTCTTCCTGAAACAAATCTTGAAAAACCGTCACAGGTCATGATTGATAAAACCATGACTCTCCCTAAAGAAAAAGCTGGCGCAGTATTTGGTAAACTCGATTACGCGACGATGCAACAAGTGGATCGATGTTTAGCTTTGTTTTTAGGTATCGCAAAATAAAAAAATCATCATCATATAACTTCTTGCAAAATAGTTTTAAATTCAATTTTCGACTTCTCATAAAAGGCGACATCCATGTCGCCCCTTGGTTATTATTTCGTTCAGCCCGCAGAATCTTTATATGGTCAAACGGCCTCGCAACACATTACGGGTTTCAACAGACGATTGGCTAAATAGATTTCCGGTACTATTTCGAAATGCTTGATTCACTTCAACGGCTCGAATAGATGGGTGAACATTTACCGCTTCCGGCTCCAATTGCGTAAAACGAGATAAAGTATAGGCTTCGCTTCCTTCAGAAGTGCCTGCCGACGAACTGAGTTCCCAAGTATGATGATTCACTGCATAAGCAGTACGTGCAAGGTTGATTAGCCCCGAGGTTGTTGACACAGCGCCAAAACCCACAGAGACCCATCCCAAGATATTCGCCGCATTCGCATTACTATCCGCCACAGCGGAAGCTGCTATTCCGGTAGAGAGCGCCACAGCATTCGCACTCAATGACACCGTGGATAAAGCAATATCCCAGCGTCTGCTAGAACGACTGGCAATTTCACCAAATTCAATCGGTACTGACCCGATAACACCCGTGCTGACCGCTTGGGAACCACTCCTTGCCGATTTTACCAGCGAAGAGGTAAAGGTTATTGCGCTGATGCCAAAGCTTAAAATCCCCAACCCCGCACTAACCCAATTTAATATTCCGGCTGTTTTCGGATCTTTTTCCGATAATGCCGCTGACGCAATCCCTATCGAATCAGCCGCCAATCCAATGACGGTCGCAGTAACTGCAAGTGTACTGGTAGAAGCAATCGCCCCCAGAGCGCCCCCTGCGGCAATTAAACCTGCACTAATTGCCGCGCCAGCCCCCAATGACACAATGCCCACAATGATACCAATTGCCCCTAGCACAATGCCTAATATCCCGCCGGCACTAAGATGACCATTCAGATCAATCCGGTTTATAGGATCACCTTGGCAATAAGTGTAGGGATTAACCCCTCCCCGGCCAAAAGGACTCCAGCTATCCGGGCTATGAAACCTCATGAGAACTGGGTTGAAAACACGATATCCGTTACCTAAGAAATACCATCCTGTCACTGGATCGATCTGCGCGCCATTCAAACCCGGTAATGAAGAAATTAAACTCCTAAAACCATAAGGGGTGTAGGACAAAGCCATCAACTCGTTTTCGTTTTGGCTGGCTACAACCGTACTATTATGGTCAGTGCCATATTGATAGTAGACGGACTGGCCGTTCTTGGTACTCTGATGACCAAGCCGTTGCTTATCACTGTTCAACCAGGTAATAGTTTCATTACCCAATTGAACATTCGTCACTTTACCTGATGCATAATGCTGACGATTAATCGTACCATTTGTTAAAACTTGGGCGGTTAATTTGTTCAACGCATCATACTGATATTGGCATACCAGATTACCCTTACTGTCTTTGACCTGTACCAAGCGATTATTTTGATCGTAAATAAGCGTCTGCCCTTTTTCGTCGCGCGTCAGATTACCGTTGGCATCATAACTTAACTCTATTTGCTGTTTGTCGCTGGTAATACGAATAAGTTGAGTTGGATCAGTTTGACTGAAATGATAGTCCACTGTTTCCTTACCATCTCGATATGTATTATCAATCCGTTTAATATTTCCCCATTGGTCATAATGATAAATCTGTTGATTTAACACACGCCCGGTATGATCAACCGGAGATTGTTCCCCTTCGCATTGATACTGGCTTAAGCGTTGATTACTATCATATTGATAACGTTCATTTTTCATAACCACCCCATCGACGGAGGTGATGCGTTGACTGATTTGATTATTCTTTGTGTAGCTTAAAGTCATTACTTGTATTGAGAAGTCGCTAATTAGCGAGCGTTTTATTTCTCGATCAAAAACATCGTATTCGATTTTTGTAACTAATTGGGATAATGATGTTGCGTCTTTTGTCGTCGTTGTTATCAACCGTCCAACATTGTCATATTCAAATGTAGCGTATTGTGAACCCTGTTCTGTTTTAACTAATTTTCCTTGTCCGTCATAACTATAAACATGATCATGAGCAAAACTATCTCTATGACGCTGAATCAAGCCGGACATCGTATAACGGTAATCGCCCGATGAAACGGGTTTATTATCCCGAGAAAACGATTCGTGCTGTAATACACCCGATGGGAAATAACTGTAATTACTCTGGGATACTCCCTCTGACGCAGATAATAACGCCCCCGTTTTGGGATAATAACGAAAGTTTTGCTGGCTTGTCTCTGTGGTAAATTTGGACATCACACTACCGAGAGAATAAAGATAATCGATGTTTTGTTTATTATGCGCAGGAGTGACAGACTGAATAGGTTTATCACCTTGAGGCCCATATAAATATTCCGTTTTGCGACCACCCACCGTATCGTTGGTGACTCGCCCAAGACCATCATAAACTAACGAGCCTAATTGTGTTCCATTCACATTCAGTGCGGAAATTAATTCTTCATGGCTAAAGCTTGCATAAGCGGATTCTAATATTGTTCTGTCTGGCAACGTTTTTTTCACTATGCGATCAAATACATCGTACTCAATTTGGGTAACGTAACCTTCTGCATCTGTTTCAGTCACCGTACGACCAAATCCATCATAACGATAAGTACGAGTGCTATATATCGCGCCATCAGGATACACAACTTTAATTGAAGCAGGTTGCTCAAAGCTATTTTGCTGAATATTTAACATCCCCAACCCTTTGACCCCTTGAATAATTGTCCTCGTAATCGGGTCATGGATTTCCAGTTCTATCCGACCATCGCTGTATTCAGTGCTGTAACGATTTCCCCAACCATCATATTGATAGGTTTTCGTTGTAACCAAAGGAGTCGTCAGACGAGTCAAAGGATTAGCAGATAAATCCCATAACCAATCATTTGAAATTTCTTTAATCAATTGCCCCAAAACATCATATTGTCTGGCAAGCACTTTGCGATATGTGCCTTGATAAATTCCCGATGTTCCCCAAGTACCATCATCATCTTGTTCTTCAATCGAACAAATACGCCCCAGTCCATCGTAATGGGTTTTACGCCTGATACCTTGGGAATCAATTTCTATCATCACCGGCCAAAAATCATTTTCGTCACCACCGGGATATTGATAAACATAACTGCGTTTAATTTCTTTTGTCGTGCCAGGGTCAATAATTTGACCTGTAATTCGACCCAAAAGATCATAAGACTGATCTGTAATCACACGGTTCACATCAACTTTACGAAGCTGCCGATGTGTATAAATAGAGGTCACATTTTTCGATTCCATATGCGCACCATCAAACCCCGTCACTGTAGAGTTCGTGGTCATCTCACTGTCTGAATATTCATATTTAAATGTTGTGACCGTTTGTTGGTTATTCATTACCGACGCTATTTTCGCTAACGATCCATGAGATTTGTTTGTCGGTGAATTAACATAGCTAAAGGTTCTCACTATTTTATTATCTGTGGTTTCTGAAGCTTTGCTGACATATTCCTTTATATAAGCACCTGTAAACGTAGGCAATTTCTGATATGTGTAATTAGTCACCCTATTCGCGACACTTTGAGCAGCATCAGGCGATCCTTTTTGCGTAGCTGATTTCAAAAATCGGGAAAAACCTAATGGATCGGCAGGACAATTATTCCCTTCACCATTCACCGGATAATAAACGTATTCTTTCTGTATCCCACTGGTCTCAGTAATAAGTAGCGTATTTCCCCAATCATCGCTTTTAATATTAACGGTCTCTTCTCGTGAAGTATTGGTCTGTAAGTCTGTATAACGCGTTAATACCCGAGATGGTTGTTGTAAATTTTCTGGTTGCTCGGAGAAACTTTTTGACGGATCTTCATTATAAGTAATTTCTGTTGTAATTCTCTTATTATCTTGTGTTCTCGCTTCTTTGGTCATTAAATGGAATTTATTAAACACTCTTTCTGTTACTGAAATGACATTTTGACCATCTAAAACCCGTTCAATGGATGAATAGGTATATTTCCCTGTGACCAGATACAAATTATCCTGGCTAGAATCAAAGCTTGTCCGACCAGAAGAATAGCCCAAGAAATTATGTACTGAACTATATTCATAGGATTTGCTGATCGCGGGTTGCCCATTACCCGGTTGAATAATCAATGCAGCAGCATAAGGAATAGACTCCGAGTCCGTTACTTTATGCCCATTCTCTTTATAACTCACCAGTTCAACATAACCTGTTGGTGTACGAAAAGCACTAATAACCGGAAATATTCCTTTTAATGTCTGATAGGTCATCTTAAATCTGGCAGAATCAATAGGACCAGAAGCATCATAAGGTACAGTCACTGTAATGAGGTAATCATTGCGATAATCGAATGAGATTTTCGCAGAAATATTATTATCATCAGGGTATTCGACTGATGTACAATTATTTCCAGAGTAATTGAGTTTAAGATAAGTTTTACCCGTCACACGGTATTTTATTTCGGATAATGCAAATCTTGAATTATAAATTAAATCAAATGCTTCACCATCAGGAAATTCAAGTGCCACCGTTTTTGCAATGTCACTCGATCCAATTCGTTTCAGTGTTTCTATAATGCCATTTTTGTTATAAACATAGAAGGTATTGCTATCGAGTTTATATACACGTAAATCTTTTAATTTTTTATCTTTAAAGCTAATATCATTATTATTAGGTGGCAATGGTTTACATTTAAATTGCTCTCCATTTGCCCGGCTAAATGTGAGTGTTTTTACATCCAATGTTGTTAATGAAAATCGCCATCCAATCCCAAACCCATTATTTAACGTTGTTAATGGCGAGAATGATAGATTAAGAACCTGCTCAACATTACCGACATTATTTGGTCTTAACGTGATAATATTGATATTTGCGCTATACTGACCCGTTCTGGGATCGACACCGGTATTAATATAAGATCCAAAATTAAAAGCATTGGAATATATATCGTTAACTTTCATTTTAAATTTCCATTATTTTAGGTTAAATATTATTATCAACTCATTCTCATGCAATAAGAGATATATTTCAATAATATTTATCAAATTGCTGGTAAACGTATAATTGATTACCAGCAATAGTAGGTAAAGGAAGGAATTTAACTTATATTCGCGTTATTCTCAGTTCACGTCCTTCATCATTAGGTGATATCCTAAATTTATGTTGACAACCGTAATTATCAATAATAGTGATATCATGGTGTCCATTAAAATAGTCACTTGTCCATGAACATCCTGTAACATGGAGTACTTCAGCCGCAAGCTGAGTGTCTGGAACAGTCACAGTATAATCATAGTTCATAATACATCCACCCTGCATATTATCACGAGCATTTACCCTTGAACTTCCTCGTTTAAATACCCTTCCTCTTGTCAGAAACCTATTATCTGATGAGTCTTTACCAAGCTCATATACTCTATTAACAGTCCTGTCATTACCGTCAAAAACCCTCAAACGATAGGGTAGCGTCCATTTGTAAAGATTAATTGTCTGGTGATGGGTATCCGATTTTGTAGGATTTTCTTCCTCATCGAATAATATATCTATCTCCTCATGCAACTGATTGGCATTAATTTCATAAGGTGCAATAGCTTCTAATGAAATCTTACTGTCAAAAACATCATCACCAACTGACATATTAGTTGTTAGTGTGCGTTTCCCCACTGTATCTTCGAATGTCATTTTTGCCATCAACTGTTCTATTCCTGTTTTACTGCTACTTACATAACGATAGATAATTTCAGGCACACTCTTAACATCCAAACTCTGTTGATGATTTTCGCTTGTACCGCAATCTCCAGCATAACTTGTAATCGGTTCATCAAAGACAGCATTATAAGTACTATTCAATAATCCGAAGTCATATTTATCTCGAACATCTGTTGTTTTCCATCCTGACGGCATTCTTAATTGATCATAGCTCAGACTATCACTTAATGCCGCCACCTGAATCGATCTTTTTTCAGCATCACTCAGCGCTACCTTTACCCAATTATTGTTCTTATATTCCTGTTTGAGTACAGAAATCTTCACCATAGATTGATGACGTCCATTAGCATAAAAACGGTTATCAGTTTTCTCAATAGTAAATGTTGTGATTTTCTTTGCCATAATATCCTCCAATCTTGTGAATTAAGCTGTAATAGAAATAATATCAAGTTCAAAGCCATAATATGGCCCTTGCAACTCAGGAATAATTCTGACGCGATAGCGTTTTGACAATTCATCTTCAAAGTCCCTCAAGGCATTCATGATAAACTCACTGTATTTTCCTTGTGCAAAAAAGATAAATTGTGTGGTCGAAGGATTAATAGAAACATATTTACCAAGAGCATGGCGCAATGTCTTAATAAACAGTGTTCCATCTTCATTTAATTCGAACAATTTTCTGTCTGTCGTCGTTCTATCCATAAAATTTCCTTTACCTAAAAGGTAAATATTTATCTCACGATAGTCACGACGCAGTATAAATTGTTTATTGATATCCAAATCGAATATTCTGGGTTTAACCGTTTTATCAAGTAAATGGTCTGGAATAACAAATTCAATCAAGAAACGACGCCCATTCACGACAATAGGCAAATGCTCTCGATCAATTGAGAAACAGCATAGGTTTCCAACCCACGAAGAACCTTCTGTCTCTGTATAGGCTGAATATAAAGCAGCAATTTTACCTTTTTCTAGAATGTTCATTATAACCTCTAAATGTTAATAGTAAAAATAGGGTTAGAGTAAACGACCACCTCTCGACGAGGTGGTATAATGATGAAAATTAAAATCTCAGTTTATAAATTAGATTCTATATAATTCGTAAGTTCATTTAATGTTAAAATAGAATGATTTGAAAAAAGCTCAGCTTTAATACTAATGCCATACACCTCCAATACAAAAACCTGAATTTCCACATAGTCAAGGCTATCAAATTTAAGCGAAACAAAAGAAGATTCTGGTGTTATTTCCTCCTCTTCGATATCCTTCATCACTAATATTCTATTCTTTATCTTAGTAAAAATATCATTTTGTGTTGGCATTTCGCTTTCCTTTTATTTCATTTTAGAGACAATTGAAACCTTTGACACGAAAATAGGTTCTTTATCATATAAACATCGATAATGAAAAATACGAATATAGTCTTTAGGGCCATTCTTAATTATTAATGGTGGATTTAATTCAATACAGATATCCGGTGAAGATGATAATAGTGTACTATTAACAACCATTTTCTTTATTTTAATCCCTTGCCCAGTATGCAAAGTATAAGATTGATTTAGGTAATCCTGTAACTGATTAAAATGGTAGTGCTCAAAATTAAGAAATCTTGTCGAATTAATGACAAGATGAAAAGCAAGCCCATCCAGGAACCAGCCAACAGAAGTAACACTTGGGAAATAGCATCTAAAGGCAGCATACTTTTCACAAACTTCTTCCCCTGTTATTGTTAACCTTTGACAGTTATCCTGAACGATCCAATCTTCAATTGATTCCACTGTATTTTCTACGCTGGTATTGCCAAATAACGTGCTTTCTTTGCCAGGGTTTTCCAATTTAAACGTTTTGTTTTTAGTATCAATTCTCAATTGATGTGGTAATGCGGTATAAACATGTTGACGGAACGACGCATCAATGTTCAATATTCCCGTTGTAAAAGCTGAAGTTAATTGAGAGAACTGTTGCCGCACATATAGCAGACTCAACATCCCCTGAACCGGATGCTGCTGCATATTGTGTAAAGACTGGCTTTTCGCCGGATAATGGATAGGATTAAAATCCCCAGAGAAATTCGACCAATGTTCAATATCTTCTATTTCAAAAATCAACATATCAGTTACCCTACCTTAGAGATAACCAACGCAGCGTTATGCCCCCCAAAACCTGAACTAATATTGAGCGCCACTTCTGGTTGAGCGGTATAGCAATGTTGATTAGGTAAATAATTAAGGTCACAATCTGGATCGGCCCGATGCAAATTCAATGTCGCCGGCAAGCAATTTTCAGTTAATGCCTTTACACATACAATAGTTTCGAAGCTGCCGGCCGCAGCAATAAGATGACCGGTATAAGATTTTGTACTTGATATGGGGACTTGATAAGCATGCTGCCCCAGCGCTGCTTTAATTGACTGGGTTTCATAAAGATCATTTAACGGTGTAGAAGTGCCATGAGCATTAATATAGTCAATATCTTCCGGCGAAATCTGTGCCTGTTCAATGGCTTTGGTTATCGCTAATATTTTAGGTTCAATATCTTCTATTGGCCGAGTTAAATTAGTGGCATCTGAATATTGAGCGTAACCTTTAATTTCCGCCAGAATCGTCGCACCACGCTCGACGGCCGAATCATAATCTTCCAGACAAACCACCGCCGCTCCTTCGGCCAATACAAACCCTGAGCGATCAAGGCTAAATGGACAACATGCGAGATTTGGGTCCGTTTGCTCTTTTGATAATGCATTCAGTACATCAATACTCCAAATATTACATTCCCGAGTAAGTGATTCAGAGGCTCCAGCAATCATACATTTTGCACGTCCTGAGCGAATAATTTCAAAGGCATCACCTATTGCCATTGTGCCCGTTGCGCAGGCGGCCGCCATAGTATTCTGATAACCACGCAGCCCATACATAATTGAACATGCCGCCGTCATGGCGCTTGGCATGGTGATGAGATTACTCATAGGATGAGCTAATTTAGCTTTCTTATATTGATAGGCATAATCTCCAGCATTATCGATAGCTCCCCAACCACTGCCAAGGATGACTCCACATTCGTATTTATCGTAATATTCAACAGGTGATATGTTCACACCAAATGCTTGCGTAAGAGCTTGATAAGTTGCTTTCAATGCTGCTTTTCCGCAATCTGAAAGCGTATGAGTCAACTTTTTTGGTAATAACTGATAACGGGATGGGTTTGGTGCAAGGAAGGAAAAGAAACGCGAATTAATGAATGAATCGGGAAATTCAATTCTGTGAAATCGATGTTGTTTCTCAATAATACTTTGCCAACATGATTCAACATCTTCACCAATCGGTGTTACCGCTCCCATACCTGTAATAACAACTCTTTGAGCTTTCTGCATATTGGTTACCATTCATACATGGATTGAAAATGTCAATTTTCCTAGTTATAAAAGTAGGCTAATGAAGATATATCACCATAATCATAAATAAGTATTTTCAATATTTCTGCTTATTTGAATCGCCATTTGTGAATTATGTAAAACTAATTGATGGATTATTTTACCCAGGTAATAAAACCGATGATAAATATCCATGAGAAAATAATTATTCACATCACATTCGGCTGTAATATCATGATAAACCCCGAGGGTTTATTTATCATTAACTTATTATTCTATTTAATAAAGCATATCATTGTATAAAGATAAAATAAAAATAATAGCTTTAATTATTGCGCAATCTTCATTTCATAGCATATGAATTCAATTATTATATTAATAATCCAGAAGTACAATTAAATTAAATAATATAATAAATATTTCATATTATTCTCGTGAATAAGCACATCAATAATGAATACATTAATATTGTCCTACCGCATATTCTCACGGCTAACTGACAGCATACAATGAGGTACATTTTTCAATCATTTTCTGTATCAAAACATATACCCTGCCCTGTGGTTTGTAATATACTGACACAACTGGACGAATACACAGCATTGGGCATCTTTACTGTCCAGTTAATGTAATAAAACCGGAGGCAACATATGGCTGAAACAGGCAAGAATACAGGAGTGTTCAGTGGTAACAAAATCAGAGGCAAGCCCTGACTCAGTGACAAAGCAACAGTTAGCCACCCTCACCATCGATAAAATTACGCAAAGTATCATTATCATCTCAGTCGGCACAATTTTTTACCGACTACAAGAGGGTGAACACGGAGGCAGCGGCGTATTCTTTAACCGCGATGGAGGACATACCCGGTACGGGTTAACGAACGGCACAATTGGTAATTTATATCTTGCCAACTCGCCAAGAACATCGATGAAGGAGGTGTTTCAACGTCTGCCAGCCATTACAGACCGGGAACTGGATGGGTACCATATGGCGACATTAGTGACAGAGAAAGAGTTACGTATTGTAGACATTACCCGGCTTGCGCCGAAAATGCACATTACCGCCCATCAGCTAACCGGCACAGACTACCGGATCACGCAGCAACTCGCGGCGAAGCTGTCGCCGCACGCGGATGGACTTGCCTACATGTCCAACGTTACGCTTGAGCCATGCATCGTGCTCTGGCATGACGATCCTTCGGGTAAAGGCACGATACGCACCGAGGAACTCAAAGTGCTTAGGGAATTTGCGTATGAAGGAGAAATTGCCGAGGATATCTTGGTGAACGACCTGGATATCCCCGTAATATGACAAAAGGGGGAGCCGGTATGTGCCCGTTCCCTCTCTTTTTACCATGCTTCTATATTTCTATGCAGCATCTTGAGTGCCAAACAACTTGGCTAAACGGATTATCTGTTGAAGCTTATCATCCGAAACACCCTCTCTCAGCAAATCAATAACCGTGAACTCTTGACCTTCTGGTAAACGGTGATCCAGTACATTACGTTTCTGCACGAAAAATCCGTACTGCATCACACCGCTAACGTGATTAAGATGAAACAAGATCTCCGTCACCCCCCTGAGCACACCTTTTTCGCCTTTACTTTCATCATCGGTGAACTGAAAAGCCGGATAAATAAACTCACCATCGTATTCCAAGGCCAGTAATTTACCGGTATCCTTTTTCTTTTTAACTGTTACTTTACTGACACCTAGCAAACTCGCTACCTCGGCAGAATTTAACACACCACCGTTTTCACGCACGTTGTCAAAAAAGCGCGCACGGCTGCGCACACGATTGAGTAACCTCTTCTTTTCCGGCGTCAGTTCGGCAAGCGCTCGTGCTGGTATCGCCAAAAACAACATATTCATCAGAAACTGATTATCCGGCAACGCTAGCTGATGCTTGATATTAGCCTTACCTTTACTACGAATACCATCAGCCAGTTCCTTAATGATATTCACAAGGCGATCAGCCGCTACATCAGCGTCATCGTACTCATGATGAGGTGCCGTCGCGTTATTATTGACTTTGGTTTTCCTATACACAGTTTGCATAATGCACCTCGAGTTAACGATTGATGGTATAAAGAATATACATACAATCGTTAACCAATGCAAATCTTACCCATCTGTACTGCGTGCTATTATCAAGAACAACCGCCATCAGCGCTTACGCGCCCAATCCAGAGCCTCATCAACTATTGAAGCAAGCTCGATTTCACTAACATCAGTGTTAGCCACTTTAATTTGTTCTGCTGCCAGTTCTAAAATGTGTGACCGTACTGCCTCAGAGACAGCAACGTTCCAACGAGCACTATTCATAATATATTTTCCTTGTTTATGTGTTTATACATGAAACGCAAAATCTTACACACCCGCTAATCTACAACATTCATACTCACCTCTTACACTACATAAATCTTCGTTGATACCCGACAGTAGCAGGAAATCACACTTTTGAGAAATTGCGAGTTAATTCACAAAACACGATTTTCAAAGTTAAAAACCAACTAATATCTGAAACAAATAATACTGTTATTAAATAAATTTTTTTAATAAAAAAATAACAATGTTCAGATAAATTCTTATAAAAATAAGTCATTCAGGTTATTTTTATCACTCTTTAAACAGGGTAATTAGAAAAATAAAATTATCAATCACCGATATCTGGAATGAAATAATACATATTTAGCTATAATTACTTTTGGCTCCACATTCAGCCTAATTATTTATCCTAGATTCGATTTCAGGCGTTACAACTTGCAACATTAACCCGAAAAAACGCGTTATTACTGGAGAAATCATGATGAAAAAAACAATAAAAAACATATCCTTATTCACAGGAGTTATGCTTGGAAGCTTGACATTAGCTCATGCAGCAATTATTCCACCCGGTACACAACTGGCAACCAACCAGAATATTGTTCGTCATAATGGCTCAGAACCTGCTTCTCTTGACGTGCATAAAGTTGAAAGTGATGTTGAGTTTGATATTATAAACGACTTTTTCAGTGGATTAATCAGTATAGGAAATGATGGTAAGTTTAATCCTAATTTAGCTATCCGTTGGGAAACTAACGATAATAAAACTTGGGTGTTTCATCTAAGAGAAGGAATAAAATGGTCTGATGGTTCACCTATTACCGCTCACGATGTGGTTTTTAGCTGGAGACGTTTAATTGATCCCCAAATGGCGTCCCCGTATGGCAGTTATATTGAAAACATGTATATAGTAAATGCCAAAGATATTCTTGCCGGTAAGAAAAAAACCGATGAATTAGGTGTAAAAGCATTGGATAATTTAACGGTAGAAGTAACATTAGAGCAACCGCTATCCTATTTTTTAAATATGCTGGCACATCCAGTTATGGTTCCTATCAGCCAAAAAGCGGTTGAGAAATATGGTGAAAAATGGACCCAACCGAATGTGTTTGTCAGTAGTGGTCCATTCAAACTCTCTGAATGGATCGTCAATGAGAAAATAATTGGCGTCAGGAATCCACAATATTGGGACAATGAACATACCGTGATTAATAAAGTCACCTATCTTAACGTCACATCAGAAACAGCGGTGGTAAACCGTTATTTGGCCGGAGAGATAGATATCACAAAAAATATCCCATCGGTTTTATTTAACTCTTTAAAAACTAAGTTAGGCAGCCAGGTCCATATTTCTCCTAAATTAGGTGTTTACTATTACGAATTTAACACCCAAAAAGCCCCTTTTAATGATATTAGAGTCAGACAGGCATTAAATCTGGCTTTAGATAAAAACATCATAACCAATAAAGTCTTGGGGCAAGGCCAAAAGCCGGCCTATAATAATACTCCACCAAACGCAGGAGGAATGAACTTAAAACAGCCGGATTATGCATCATGGACTCTGGCAAAAAGAATTGAAAAAGCCCGGCAGTTATTGAATGAAGCGGGTTATAATAGAAACAACCCATTGAAACTTAATCTTCTTTATAATACATCAGAAGATCATAAAAGGATTGCTATTGCAGCCACCTCAATGTGGAAGAAAAATCTGGGCGTGGATGCTGTTTTACAAAATCAAGAATGGAAAACCATGTTAGACACCATGCATCAAGGTAACTTTGATTTGGTAAGACACGCATGGATAGCTGATTACGATAATCCTGCTTCGTTTTTAAATAATTATGTCACCAATAGTTCTAATAATACATCATTATATCATAACGATATTTATGATGATCTGATAAGTAAAGCCAAAGCAACAAACAACATAGAATATTTCCAGCAAGCACAAGATATTCTTACAAGAGATGTCCCGTCAATTCCTATTTATTACTACGTTAGCGCCAGATTAATAAAACCTTATATTGGTGGATATTATATCAGCCCACTTGGGCTTATGTCATCGAAAGATCTTTATGTTATTAAACACTAATAAATCATCGTTGTAATATTAAAATAAAGATTACGGTTGAAAACCGTAATCTTTTTCAGAGGCAATGATATCCTTAAGGGTAAATATGGACCAATCTAACCTATCAATGGATAGCTATCCCAGTTATAGTATGGTACTTAGCAAGTGATACAGTTACTCTTGATCCTAAAAAAAATGCATTAGAGACAATTTTATTTCGTATCGGATTATCTAGAGTCTCATCGCGGATACAATACCCTTCTCCGTTGTCAGTTTGTAATGTATAATTTACAGTTGTCCAACCATCTTTATTTATTAACTTAACTAATTTCCCTGTAAGGGTTCCGCTATCTACAGACACTTTTCCACATTCTAGATCGTCCGAAGCAAAAGATTTTGAACATAGTAAAAGTGATATAGCAGAAATAATAACAAATAGATTTATTGGTTTCATTTTTTATCCCATTAAGCACTAGCTTTTGATAGTTGTAAAATTTGGTTAACTCTTAGATTGTACCTATGAAGCTTTCTTTAATCCCCCTCCTTAATTTATATTAACTATTCCTAATTATGAACTGCCACCCCCGATATAGTATGATCCTTAGTAAGTGATATAGTTACTCTTGACCCTAGGAAAAATGCACTAGAAAGAATTGTATTTCGTATTACATCTTTTTCATCTCCAACTCGGACACAATATCTACTCCCGGATCGATTCCCGCTATCAACTTGTATTATATAATTTGTAGTTGTCCAATCCTTTTTATCTATCAACTTAACAAGTGTCCCTGTAAGTGTTCCACTATTTAAATAATCCCAACTATATGTACCACACTCTAGATCGTCCGAAGCAAAAGATTTTGCACATAGTAAAAGTGATATAGCAGAAGTAATAACAAGTAGATTTATTCGTTTCATTTTTTATCCTATTAAATATTGGCCTTTTGGTAGTTACAAAATTTGGTTAACTCTTATCTTTAATTACTTATTACAACGGTGTACTTTCTTTTAATTTTATCGAACGTGGGACGTAAATCATCACACGCTGATTCCAGATAATCATCATAACTATTATCTACACCTATGAGGCTTTCTTTACCCCCTCTCTTTAATCTATATTTACCATTCACATATTCCCAATCTTGTGCCTGTAATGGGTAAACACTCCTTCTTTGAGCTAGTCTTGATAAATCTGCTGAAATTCCATTTAATACACTTCCATCATCTTCCTCTACATATCTCCTCATATTTCTGTTCAACCTAGAAAGCAATTCGAAATTTTCATTACCAACAACAACTGCTGCGTTACTCTCAAATTCTTCATCTGGATCATCTGAGCGACTCGTTCCATTTGGCCCAATGAAAAGGTTGCCCGGTAACCACGCATAAAATTGCTCGAATGTATCAAAACCTGAAGTAAATCTATCACCACCTCCTCTTATCCATCCACTACCTTGAGCCAAAGCTAAATTTGATGCATCAATAAGATCGTTACCTAATCGATTACAGTCAACACCACCACTACTAGCATAAGATGCTAAATTATTTGAGTATACCGTGAAAAAACTATTTATATTACGTAGCCGGTTATTTTCAACAACACGATTATAGAAACTCCTTAATCGATTAAATGGGATTATGTGATGTCGGGACACACCAACAGTAAATTCACGCCCCGTACCTTGCCGTGTTAAGTCTTGATTATAATTCTGAATCGATGGATAAGGTACCGAAGGTCTGAACTCAGTATTAATATTTAACTTATATGAACCCGGTGGTAATTCATCCGGCTGTGAAAAGCATACAACAGGAGATAAACACAGTATAAATATAGCTAATTTATGTGTTATCATAATTAAGAACTCCTTAATTAAGGTGATTTTTCTAAGAATTCATTAGCAATGAAATTTCAGTGTTGCTATTACCCTAGATACCGTATAAAAACACGTAATCACTAAGTAAACAATCGGAGTAAATTCTTATTCCCTTTTCTTAATTAAATATTTTATGAATGGTGATAAATTACACTCATAATACATAAATAAGATTTCATAATTCTGATACACACATGGTTTTCGATCCTTACTACACATAGGGTTATACGTTATACAAGGTGTAGCACTATTTAAAAATGTTATTTATCTCTAAGTTCCACTATCTAATGAATACTTTGAACAACTAATTTGACAATCTATTCTTCAAAACGGATAAAGCATCAGACAAAATAGCGGCTTATCATCTATACTGAATATTATTAGTACGTATCAACATCCTGGTAAATTAAATCTTAATAAAACCAGATTAAAATAGTGAGGGAGTTGTAATACGGGTATTATTCACGTTACCAACAATCTGAAATGCGACACGATTGAGGTTGCGATTAACTACTGGAGTACTGATTATGCCCGATTCACAGAGTGTCCGACGATTATTTTTTTCAGGGCTAATTGGTTTGTTGAGGACTCGTGCGGTTATATAATGTCAGTCAGAAGACTAGGAATCACATCTTCATATTTCATTTTACCTGATGCTAAGATTATTGAGAAAATAAAGTAGTAGAAAATGGATGTGTGATCAGAACCTTACTTGTAAGCTGATTCAGTGCGTTGCTTTGACTGAGTATAGTAAGATTTAAATGTTTCAACATAACCACTATCGGTGACCGTATTAAATGGTCACCGAACGCAATAATAAAATCACTCATTGCTAATAAAATACCGTCATGCTTTATAACTATAAACCTAGCTATTCAAATACTACACCGAAACAACTGTTGAATTAGCAAGTAATTTCCGTAAATTGCGCATTTCTCTTCCCTGATTAATCGCGACAGCACCGACTAAAACTTCATTTTCTGTACCAAATAAAATGGCCTTATCTGATTGCAAATCACCCTGAACATGCCACTCTTCAGCCTGCATGTTGCCAACCATCTGGATGTTAATGCCCCACTGATCGGTCCAGAACCACGGAGCGCCTGGCTGCGGGGGCTCCAACCCCATCATGGCATATGCGGCGATAGTCGCCTGACGGTTAGCATTTTCCCAGGTTTCACGGCGTTGGAGATCACCTGTTAGTGGTTCTCTCTGGAGGCAAACATCCCCGGCAGCAAAAATATCCGGTTCAGAAGTCTGACAACGGCTGTCAATGACGATACCGCCATTAGTCACCAAACCAGCATCAGCGGCAAGCTGATCCCTAAATTCGGCGCCGATGCCATAAATAATAATATCTCCGATCACCTTTTCTCCGGTGTTCAATATAAGTACTAATTCACTCCCTTGCTTTTGTGCGGAAACAATATTGGTATCAAGGAAGAATTGCACCCCGTTTTCCTGATGACGATTCAGAAGATAATCTTGCAATAACGGTGGAGCACAACGCCCCATGATGTTATCCGCCTGTTCGATAACCGTAACATTCGCTCCCAATTCACAGGAGGTTGCCGCCAGTTCCAAGCCAATCACACCACCACCAACAATCAAAATCCGTTTGTCTTTTTTCACCGCCTGGCGTAAACGTTGCGCATCATCCAACGTCCTCAGGGTATAAACATTTTCACCCAGTTGATCGAGGAGCGGAAATCGTCTGGCTCTTGCCCCCACAGCAAGCAGGAGTTTGTCATACCTAAGCTCGCCGCCATTTTCTAAAACAACACAATGTTTTGATGGCACAATCCGGCTGACCGATTGGCCTATGCGTAGATCTATCTGGTTTTTCAGATAAAAATCTTCGGAGAACAGATATTTCGGCGCTTCCTCTGGGTTGATTAAATACTCTTTCGATAAAATTGGCCGTTCGTAAGGCGCATGATATTCCTTACCAATTAAAATAATATCGCCATCAAACTGCTGCTGCCTTAAGGTTGCGGCGGCCATCGCCCCCGCTTGTCCTGCTCCAACGATAACAAAAGTCTGATTCCGCATATTACGCTCCTATCTGAGTTACAGGTTGAGCACTGACCATTGCCATCCCTGCCAGCCACTCCTTAATAGGTTGGTAATAATGTCGCTGCGCTTTATATTCGCCATAAACAGAAAGCGCTGCAAAAGCCGCAATCCAACAACGAATTTCCTGTCCACCCTTACCACCCTGAATAGTAATCCCTTCCTCAGTTAATGAAGCAAGACGCTGAAGATCGCCACTACAAAAAATACGCAATAACTCGTCATCCCACTGCGGATTCAACGGGGTAACGATATTTTCGCCACGAGCCAACGATTTTCCAACCTCAATGACTCGGTTTTGCCGTTTCTGACGCGCTTCTTTTGTCGGATCTCTTCCGGCAATTAGCCGTTCTTCAACTTCCGGCGGCACCTGTCCCATCTGTGGTATCGGTGGATCATGTGATAAGCCGCCAGAACCTAGCAGCAATACCCGCTGATCTGTTGTGAATAGGAATTGACCAACCGCACGACCTAGCGCAACAGCGCGGCGACATGTCGGCAACGGTTTAGCTGCACAGTTAATAAATATTGGGATAGTTGGATAGCGCTGTAAATCTTGACAAAGCAGCATCAATGGTTGAGTAAAACCGTGATCAGCCTGCATACGCCAAGACTGGGCAACATCAATATCGGCGTTATATAAGGCAGAAATTAAATCCTGCGCTGTGTTCTCAGGAACATTGAGTGGACCTTTACCAATATCCCAATCCCCCACTGCATTCGCCCTGACTCCAACGCAAAATGCCGGCATGAGGTCATAAAAAAAAACCATTAAAATGGTCAGGAGCGAAAATGACTATCAATTGTGGGTCGTAGGCTTTTATCTGTTCAGCCAGTTGCTGAAAAACCAGCCGAACATGCTTTTCTGTCGTTTCAGGTGGAGAACCAAAGTCCATCAAAGGCGTGTGTGAAGTACAAATCAATTTAACGGTCATTTGAACTCTCCTTTTTGTTCGGAGACATCACTCCCGCTGTAGCTTGGCGAATGCCACGGATACTTAACCCGGCATCAGCCGTTATCATCACCCCCGTTAAAGTGCGGTTATTGGCGCGGGAAGCCAACATGACATACGGACCGGTGAAATCTTCTGGCTGAGGTATGAATTGCAAAGGCAAAATCGCACCGAGACTTTCTAATGACAGGTTATCTGTAATACATCTATCTTGCTGAGATAGTGAAGCAGCCCCACGAAGATCGCTTGGCATACCACAAGGCGCAACACCATTAACCCTGATAACTGGCGCTAATTCATAAGCTAACTGACGGATCATGCCGACCGCGCCGTGCTTGCTGGCGGTATACAACACCCCTCCACCACCAGAAAACCATGACGAGTTTGACAATGTAAAAATCATGCTGCCTTCTGATGCGGTTAACGCCGGTAACACGGCTTTAGCCCCTAAAATATACCCTTTCAGGTTCACACCCATCAGCTCATCAAATCCTTTATCAATCTGCTCTGGCGAGGCGTCAAGCAAGCTGATTTTGTGATCCCATATCCCGGCATTACCAACAAAGCAGTCTAGTTTGCCAAAGCGCCGAACAGTTTCAGCCACTGCTTGTTCATTGTCCTCAAAAGAGGCGACATCACCGTGAACAACACAGATATCGTTACCAAAACAGTGCGCTAAAGCTGTCGCTTTTTCTGCCGATAGCTCCAAAACGCCCACTTTAGCGCCTTCAGCAATAAAACGTTCTACTAAAGCTAAACCTAAACCGGAGCCACCGCCTGTTAATAAAATGACTTGATCTTTGATCCAACTCATTATTGCACCTCCGATACAGTGATATAAATGTTTCCGTCTTTAACAACAACAGGATAGGTCTTCAATGGATCTGTTGCAGGAAGGCAAAGCGCCCTCCCGGTTCTAAGACAAAAACTGGCCGTATGCAGTGGACACTCAACTGTCGCATTGTCTTCCAAATACCCTTCGGATATCGAGGCATTACCATGACTGCACCGGTCATCAACAGCAAAGAATTCGCCATCATAGTGAAACAGCGCAATATCCGGTGTGTATTCAACCTTACGCGCTTCTCCGTCGGGCAATTCTCCAACAGTACATACGAATAATTGGCTCATCAGAATAAGACACTCAAGTTATGGAAAGTTAAGACTGCCTGATCCAAAGTAATTTCACGTTTGCAAATCAGCCAGCTATCCGTTTTCGGATTACGGCGAACACAATCCAGCCGTTTACCAACATAAAAAGCTTCATCTCGCTCTTTTTGTGAACGGTACAGCAAATAATTGGACTGAACATGAAATTGGTCAGGCGAATCCGTTTCAGTAATCACTAAGTTTGTCAGTAAATGGCGTGTACGAGATGGGGGTTCTTCCGCCCATGCCATACCGGTTTCCAACCGGGCTATCCGGCGTTCAAGTTGAAATTTATTATCATTGAACAACCAAGTGGTTGGCGGCTGGATACTCTTACGGCGATCTCGGGTTTGAGCATTAACAATGGTACGCATGGTATAGCTGAGATCTTCTGATAACAGCTCAAGCCAGTCACGAAATTTCCACTCATCCAGTAATGCAATTTCGTAATACAAGAACTGGCTTATTTCATAGTGCAGTTCCGGCGATACCCTTTTTTCCTGATTGACAATTAACTCTTTCATTTGACCAACTCCTGCTGATAAACCCGGCTTTTTTCCTCTACTTCATCCCAGGTTTCGCTGGTGAGTAAGTCAGCCCAACGCTGATACATGCCACGGGCAACGGTTTCGGAAAAAACATAATTGGTCACACCCGGAATCCCATCATCCCGCACTCTTTCTTGTCCTAATCTCATTTCCATACACAATGTGCTGTTACGGGCTTTGTAACCTCTAAGTACCTTCTGGATTTCTACCCAATTTTCTGAATCATCCTGTTCGAGAAAACCTGCCGGACCAAATGCACGGGCAGTACTGTTCTCAAAAGCGGCTTTTACTTCTGGAGAAGCGGCTTTATCTGCGATGCAGAACGCCCAAACTTCTACCTGATCAGGTCCACGCGGATGCCACACCCGCATAGTTGCGGTACCGTTAAGCCAGGAAAGCGTCGGGAAAATATTGTTGTGACCGGCAAGACGCAGTGCTCTGACTTTTCCCAGTCGCTGCTCTGCCTCAGCATAAGTTTCACGGTAGTAACGGGCAACGGCGCCATCAACCCAAACATTGGCATCGGGTTTTTCGGTCAAGAAAAATCCACAACCGTGACCATTCTGGGCAAATTGCACGGCATCTTTTGCCGTTTCCCAAACTGGCCGGGAAGTCTGATCAGCACCTAATGCTTTATGACTGTCGCCCTCTTTTACACTTAAAACCTGTACAGCAGAGGCATGACTGAATAAAGCATGGTATTGATCACCGGCAAACTGTTCAGCGGGTAATTTCCAGTTACAATTGATCACCCACTTTTGCACACCGCCAATAACCTCAGTTCCTCCTTCACGGCGATCAAGCACACCATCAAGATACCAAGCCATATCACCGAGATAATCAATTAGGGAGGGCGCCGTCATATCCCAGTTGCCAAAAATCAATCCCTTATAATTTTCCACACATGGCACTTCCTGAAGTCCCCATTGCTCTTTGCAAAGCCCATGTGGATAGGCGCACGCTTCCAACGGAACGTCAACTAATCGCCCATCCACACCATATGACCAACCGTGATAAGGGCAAGTAAACGCACGGGTATTACCGCTATCCGCGTAACAAACCCGCATAGAACGATGGCGACACTGGTTAAGGAAAGCTTTAACGGAACCATCTTTCTGGCGGACAACAACAACGCTGTCTTCTCCCATATAAGTATTAAAAAAATCCCCAGGATTGGGGATTTGGCTTTGATGAGCTAGAAACAACCAACAACGGCCAAATATTCTTTCGAGTTCTAACTGATAGAGCTCGGGATCGATATAAATCTGAGGAGTTACACGACCGGCTCGGGCATCAATCAGGCGGTAAATATCTGAATTTTTGCTCAATGTCATATTATTTTATCCTCAAGTAAAAGAAAGGTTGACTTTTTGCCAACATGCAAAATGAATGCTATTAATAGATTAATATTTTGTGAAATACATTGTTTGTTTAAATTGAGACTTTTTTTCGATATGTGAGGAAACGGCAATGGAATTAAGACACTTACGCTATTTTATTGCGGTGGCAGAAGAATTAAACTTTACTAAAGCCGCAAAAAAGTTGCATACCGCACAACCTTCATTAAGTCAACAAATAAAAGATTTAGAAGATTATATTGGTTCCACACTATTAGAGAGAAATAAACGTAGAGTCTCTCTAACCAAAGCGGGAGAAGTTTTTTTCCAACAAGCCCGGCTTATTCTTGATAATGCAGAGAAAGCAAAAAAAAATGGCCCGCAGAGCGGCACAAGAACAAATTGTGCTAACTATTGGATTTGTGCCATCAGCAGAAGTTAAAGTATTACCTGAAGTCATCCCAATATTTCGCCTGGCTCATCCTGGAGCAAAAGTAGAACTTATTAGTTTATTTAATCCAGGACAAGAAGAGAAATTATTACAAGGTGACATTGATGTCGCTTTCATGCGTTCGCCGATAAAGAGCGATTATATTGATTTTAAAGTCATTCTTAATGAACCACTGGTAGTTCTGATGCCTGCCAATCACAGGCTAAGATATTGTGAGAAAATTTCAGTCAACGACCTACACGGAGAAAATTTTATTACGCCCGATCCAACACAATCAGGCGTATTACAACAGATTATAGAAAATTATTTTACTGAACATAATGTCGTTCCTAATATTATTCAGACAGCTAATAATATGTTATTAATCTTAAACATGGTTAGTCTAAATTTAGGATGTGCAATAGTACCATTCTATATTACCAGCATCATGACAGATGCGGTTATTTGTCGGCCATTATCAGGCTATTCCCCGACAATAGAGTTAATAATGGCATGGCGAAAAGACAACACCTCAGAATTATTATTGCACTTAATAGATGTTGTTGAAAATAAATACCTGTGAGAATAAAAATAAGCATCATTGTTTTTACCTTTCAGACTAGACATATTAAGTATTAGTGAATATTACCCGTGGTCGTTATATTAATAACGTGTTAACTTAAAATAAATAAGGGAGATATCATGATGTCAACATCAGCAAATCCTCAACATAAACCTATACAACCTGAATTACGTTCGCTTTGGTCAGCCATTGCCAGCGGTGAAATCCATCTACATCATCTCGATGTAAAAGGAATAAAAACCCGTGTTCTTGAAGCAGGTAATGGGCCTATTCTCATTTTCTTACATGGTATTGCAGGTCATTTAGAAGCTTATATGCGCAACATATTGCCCCATGCTGCCCATTTTCGTGTACTGGCGATCGATATGCTAGGGCATGGCTTCACGGATAAACCTGTCCGTTCCTATGAGATTATCGATTATGTGGAACACCTGCGGGATCTTATTGAGACATTAAATCTGAAAAAAATTCACCTTTCTGGCGAGTCATTAGGTGGATGGGTCGCAGCCCGGTTTGCGGCAAAATATCCGCAATATATTCACCGTCTGGTGTTGAACACCGCTGGTGGCATGATTGCTGATCCAAATGTGATGGAACGCCTGCGCACACTGAGCTTGAATGCCGTGAAAAACCCGGATCGGGAAGCTACCCGCAAGCGTCTTGAATTCCTGATGGAAGACCCTGCGATGGTGGCAGAAGACCTGGTTGAAGCCCGTTTTGCCATTTATCGTCAACCGGGTATGTTGTCCGCTATGGAAAACATTATGTGTCTGCAAGATATGGAGACCCGCTTACGTAACCTCTTGACCGAAGATGAGCTGGCAAAGATCCAGGCTGAAACCCTAGTGCTATGGACCACACACGATCCGACTGCTGCGGTTTCAGTAGGTCAGCGCCTTGCCGGGCTTATTAAAAATAGCCGTTTTGTCGTGATGGAAAAATGCGGTCACTGGCCTCAATATGAAGACCCGGATACATTCAACCGGCTCCATATCGATTTTTTACTCAACGGCAACAAATAATGTCTCTTTCAGACGAGTGATATTCCAGTTGGAATGTCACTTCTTTGGTTTGATTAGGAGCAACAACAGATGAATAACATCATAAACCATCTTGGTGAAAAACTATTCCAATCATGGCAGAATCGTCAAGCTATCGATCCTATCTCTGATGAATATCCAGAACTCACATTACACGATGCCTATCTCATCCAGCAAAAAGTTATTGTTCGCCGGTTAGAAGCAACCGGAGCACAAATTGTCGGTAAAAAAATCGGTATTACCAGCCAGGTAGTTATGGATATATTGGGCGTCGATCAACCCGATTTTGGCATTCTCACCTCAGATATGCATTACAAAAACAACGCCACTGTACCCATTGATCAATTAATCGCACCGAAAGCTGAAGGTGAAATTGGTTTTATCCTGAAACACAATCTGAGTGGACCAGGTATTACGGCGGGAGATGTACTCAGAGCAACAGATTATGTCGTGCCCTGTATCGAAATTGTCGATTCCCGTATCCGTGACTGGAAAATAAAAATCACAGATACTGTTGCTGATAATGCTTCATCAGGGTTATTTGTCATTGGCAATGGTACCCGTCTGCCATCAGAAATTGATTTAGCCGCTGTTACAATAACGCTGGAGAAAAACGGTAAACTGGTTGACACCGGCATCGGCGCCGCTGCACTAGAGCATCCCGCTAACGCAGTTGCCTGGCTAGCGAATATGCTAGGAACACTGAATATGGCATTGCTTCATGGAGAAATCATTCTCTCTGGCTCCCTCACCACAATGGCGCCAGTTAATCCTGGTGATCAGTTGAAAATTAACTTACTTGGCGTGGGATCTGCCAAGGTCAGTTTCGCCTGAAAAGATGGATCGAGAAACCGTTTTAAATAATGTACCTGAGAAAGCGTAATGCCAAAAACAGCGATTAATTTCCTTATTATCAACCGGCTAAGATATCAACGGTATATTGGCGCTCCTGCACGCCATTTACCGCTGATTCTACACCCTCAGCACTGAATGAGATTTTTACCAGCATTTGGAAAAGTTAACACATTAGAAAATCGATAAATATGATAACCAGCACACCCAGATGATGAAAATAATGATTAAGACCAACCTCTATTTTTATAAAAAGCATGGGCGACCCTGTAAATAATTCTGTGTATTTGCCCTTTAATTAAAGGTGGTCGTTTAAACGATCACTGAACTCAATAATAAAACGACTCATTTCCTGTTTCCAATTGCGGATTGGCATACTCCACTTTCTAGAAGCAGATTCGAGGGCTAAATAAACGACTTTTCGAACGGCGTCCTCAGTGGGAAAGATTTTACGTTTCTTAATGGCATGGCGAATCACACTGTTCAACGATTCAATGGCATTCGTGGTGTAAAATATGTCATCCTTTCAGATCTAAAAGATAATTAATCTACTTTTATTATATCGCATTCACGATGGTTTATACGTTCCAAAATATCGATCACCAAAATCACCTATGCCAGGTTTCATAAAAGCATCTTTATTAAGCCCATTCTCAATTGAAGAAGTAATCAGTTGAATTTTAGGGTATAAGGCCATGATTCTATTAAGACCAATAGGAGAAGAAAGAAAATTAACAACAATAATATTATCTTCAGGTACTTCTCTTTCTTTTAGTAAATCTATAGCCTTAGCTAATGAGCCTCCCGTAGCCAACATAGGCTCAAAAAGTAAAATAGTTCTCTCCGCAATATCATCAGGTAAATTCGAATAATAATAGCGAGGAAGTTTTGTCAATTTATCTCTTTGAATAAGAATTTTTCCCATTGGGGAATCAGGATACATTCTTCGATACTCACCCTCTATACTTTCTCCCGCACGTATTACCGAAACACCACAAAGCTTAGTATTTAAAATCGCTCCATTATAAATATCCCCAATTGGGGTTTGAATATTATGAGAGGTATAGGGTAGCAACTCAGACGCCGCCTCTAATAATAAACGAATGATGCGATCAGAATAAAATACAAACTCCGATTGTTCGGCTTTACGATTACGCGCTTTTGTATGCAAAGAAGTCAAATACTGACTTTTCGGCAAAACATGCACGTTTTTATAATTACCCATTATAACTCCAACTAATATTTATAGATAAATGTTATTCAGCTGTGCTCGGTCTCAAATAAACCCGTGACAATCAACGTGTCTATTTAGATGATCACATATCGATTAAAATATAAACTCTCATATCCATTCTCTTAATGCAATAGGCCGAATCTACAGAATATTTTATATACTATTACATTATTATTTGACTAGTTGTATTTAGGAATAAAATCAAAAATAGGCTCTTAAATTCAAGCCATGTTTTCAGACTTGTCTTATTTCTCTATAAACCTTTATATGGAGCCATAATCTGACTTGTCAGAAAAATAAAAAACAGATAGATTTTAAAAGATAATTGCTATGGAGAACGTAAAAATAGGGCTTGCCATAGGTGGATAAAGGAGAAACTCTTTACCAAATTCAAGACGCTGATATTGAATATAATCTTGCTATGGCAATGATCGAACATTAATTTTACGGTAATGTAACAATTTCTTATAGTTAATATATTAAGGTAGTACATTTTCTCGAATAAATTGCAGAAAACCATTATAGCTCTTACCAGAATCATCAAGAAATGCTAAAGTTGAAGGATATGAATATTTCAAATGAGCATGCCATATGATCCAGGAAAAACGTGTTATTCGTCGAATCCAGTCTGGTGGTTGTGCGATCCACTGCCAGGATTGCAGCATTAACCAGCTATGCATTCCTTTTACCCTGAATGAGCACGAGCTTGACCAGCTTGATAATATCATTGAGCGTAAGAAACCTATCCAGAAAGGGCAAACATTATTTAAAGCAGGCGATGAGTTGAAATCTCTTTATGCTATCCGTTCTGGCACAATTAAAAGCTACACTATCACTGAAGAAGGTGATGAGCAAATTACAGGTTTCCACCTCGCAGGGGATTTAGTCGGTTTTGACGCTATCCTTAACACTAAACATCCAAGTTTCGCTCAGGCTCTGGAAACATCAATGGTCTGTGAAATTCCATTTGAAACATTGGATGACCTGTCTGGAAAAATGCCTAATCTTCGCCAGCAGATGATGCGTCTAATGAGTGGGGAAATTAAGGGCGACCAAGAGATGATATTGCTGTTGTCTAAGAAAAACGCCGAAGAACGGTTAGCTGCATTCATTTATAATCTCTCTCGTCGTTTCGCTCAGCGTGGTTTCTCACCAAGAGAATTCCGTTTAACCATGACCCGCAGTGATATTGGTAATTACCTCGGTTTAACTGTTGAAACTATTAGTCGTCTGCTTGGGCGTTTCCAGAAAAATAATACTCTCGGTGTAAAAGGTAAATACATCACGATTGAAGACATGGATAAGTTGTCTGAGTTAGTCGGAAAAAAATCTGTTTCAATTACCTGATCTTAAAACCAGATCATCTTATTTTGTTGATCTGGTTCTCCTCTGACCTGTTCGGTTTGCTTATATTGGTTTATCTTTAGTATTGAAACGTGAGTATTGAAGCGTGTTTTGTCTAGCCTCTGTGAGGATACCATTATGGCAAACTATCAAAACCTTTTAGTTGTAATTGACCCAAGTCAGGACGATCAACCGGCATTAAGACGCGCAGTTTATATAGTGCAACGCAACGGTGGCCGGATTAAAGCTTTCTTGCCCATTTATGACCTTTCTTATGAAATGACCACCTTACTCTCCCCAGAAGAAGCTAGTGCTATGCGTAAAGGGGTTACCAGCCAACGCACTGCCTGGCTTAAACAACAAGCGTACTACTATCTGGAAGCCGGTATTGATATTGAAATAAAAGTGGTATGGCATAATCGACCTTATGAAGCGATTATCCAGGAGGTCATTACAGGTAATCACGATTTACTTCTGAAAATGACGCATAAACATGACAAGCTAGGCTCCTTGATTGTTACCCCACTTGACTGGCAGTTACTCCGCAAATGCCCATGTCCAGTATGGATGGTAAAAGATCAAATATGGCCAGACCAAGGCTCCGTTGTAGTCGCGGTCAATTTGTCTAATGAAGAGTCATATCATCATGAGCTGAACCTGAAACTGGTTAAGGAAACTCAGGAGCTGTCGAATCAAGTCATGAAAAACCCAGAAATTCATTTGGTCAGCGCTTATCCTGTCGCACCACTGAATATCGCCATTGAATTACCCGATTTCGACCCAAGTGTTTATAACCATGCTCTACGTGGCCAGCATCTTATTGCCATGAAAGAATTGCGCCAAAAATTCTGCATTGATGAAAAATATACTCATATCCATGAAGGATTACCGGAGAGTGTTATTCCCAAAATGTGTGATGAGATGAACGCGGGCATTATTGTTTTTGGTATCCTTGGCAGAACTGGGCTATCCGCCGCTTTTCTGGGAAATACCGCAGAGCATGTGATCGACCAGCTTAAATGTGACCTTTTGGCGATAAAACCTGATGGTTTTGAATGCCCAGTTAAAGCCGCTAAAGAGTGATAGTAATAGCATGATAATTATCCATTTGGCGATAAAACCCGAAACAGATTTTCATCCCAAGTTTTATCGCCAGATAAACGGCTCAGGTAGCGTAACACCAAGGATCTCCTCACGAGCTATACGCCAAAAAAGACGAATACCCGCTTTAACTTGATAAGTTTCTTTTCCCAATACCTTAAAGATTAGACCACACTGATTAGGTAAGCGACTGGTACCACTCGCTATACCGGTTTCAGCATCGTACTGAGGAGTCATGCGCGCCAGAATACGATCATGGTGAACCTGAGGTGTCAGCAAGATCACATTGCCGAACACATGGAACGGCCCCATCACCCCTACGCTGTTCAACGGTTGTTTTTTAGGCTCCAGTACATAACGCTCTGTAAACAATACCTTGCCATCAAAATCAGTTGCCGTAATGCGTGATGAATAAACATCAAATTTAAACCCCTGATCAGCAGGGTGGTATTTGCGACCGGACATAATAATTTCAGAATAAATCAATGTGGCAGTCGGATGAATGGTTATCTGAGTGTCGGTAATAAACCGAGAACCACTATGGGGTATTACCGGATCGGGCATCATTTCCAGATAGCCTCCCTGCTCTATCTGGATAGTTTGTACTTGCGCTGCGTAGTTATTCTCCATCGAATGAATTTTAGTCGCCGATTGGGTCGTGACATGACCAAACGCCTCTGGAGCGACATGAATGTCCAGCGCCAATCTATCCCCTTGCAAGATACATCCCGACGTGGAGATCATAAATACACACGGCATCTGCGGTAATGCCTCATCCCAATACAGCGCCCGCTGCACTAAATAAGGCACCCGGCGTTTCATTTGCGCCAAAATACTACGATCACCACGCCGGGCAAATCCCAACCGCAGATAACCACTTTTACCGACATCACCGCTTGCCATCTGGGGCGGTTCATCCTGAAATCGTGCAAGTTCCGGCGCGTTGACACCAAGATTATTCGCCCATTGACATGCATCTCCGATATTTTGCGGTGAGCTGGTGGAAGTCATTGCGTCGCCTGTAATGAATGGGTAAACAGGAAATCACGCATGATCATATTTACCAACGTTTCAACACCCTCTCCGGTTTTGCAATTGGTAAGGATATAAGGGCGCTGACCACGTACAACTTGAGTGTCATGCTCCATCACCGCCAAGCTGGCGCCAACATAAGGCGCTAAATCAATTTTGTTGATCACCAGAATATCAGCCTGTACCAAACCCGGTCCGTTCTTGCGCGGGATTTTCTCCCCTTCAGCGACATCAATCACATAAATATAAAAATCTGCCAAAGCCGGACTAAAAGTGAGTGTCAGGTTATCACCACCACTTTCAATTAACACAACGTCGCTGTCAGGAAAACGCGCTTCCATCTCCTCTACCGCAGCAATATTCATACTGGGATCTTCGCGCACCGCGGTATGAGGGCAAGCACCGGTTTCCACGCCAAGTATCTTTTCTTCATCTAAAATGCCCTTCAAAGTACGTTTAACCTGTTTAGCATCCTCAGTGGTAACAATATCATTGGTGATAATCAGAGGTTTTATTCCACGCTGGATCAAGATAGGCGTGATCACTTCAATAACGGCCGTCTTGCCCGAACCCACCGGACCGCCAATACCAATTCGGGTAATTTTTTTCACAGGGATTTCCTCACACGATTAAGAGGTGGTTAAAAGCGATATCAGGATCAAGTTAATTACTGAACAGCCGGGTAAACGCGCTAACGTGCAGCGCTGCCAGAACATCGGTCATAGGTGCATAAGATGTCATCTGTTCAATCCCTCCCTTTTCCGCCTCATCACAAAACAGTTCAATATCTTGATTCAATGAAAACAAGATACGTTGAATTTCAATATGGGTAACACGCATCAGGCGTATAGCCGCACTGAGTATCGTCATTGCAACGCCATATTGATGCATGACGATCACTTCACGTGGAGCCGCACCCAATGCACTCATGACAACCGCCAAAGTAATCGGATAGGTACCGGCGGCAATATCGTTCTTTATTTGCGCTAACCACCACGCAATTAACGATTCACCGGTGACTTCAACTGCCATTTCCGCTAATTTTTTCCCCATCCGCGTGACCATTGTGCGACTTTCTTCATTTAATTTGCGGTTAAGTACCGCCCAATCATGGGTGATAGCGGCATCATGTTGCCCACTATTCAACGCCTGACACGCAGCCACAACAGCGCGGCCATCACTACTCACCGCCTGTAACAATGCTGTGCGCGTAAACTCGCTTAACGTTGCCACGTCATACACGATTTTGCTCTGAATGGCCGATTCCAGACCGTTTGAGAAAGAAAACGCGCCAACAGGCAGTACTGAATCAGCAAACTGCATGATTCTGATTAAGCGGAGAGCGTTCATTTTAGTTTAATCACATGCTGGTTCAGAAATGTGTTCTCGACATGAACATGTGTCGCGGAATCCTCTGCACCACCGAATAATAAGCGAGCCTCTGAGTTGTTAAGGGAAGGCAATATCTCTTCACCTTTAACAAAGGAGTAAGGCAACGCATGAAAACCGTGGGTTTTCATGACTGAATCCATGACTTTAGTTGATACTGTCAGCGGAATATAAATCTGGTTATTTTTAATCACTGACTTCCAATGCTGATTACCTAAAGCGTGACCAAGTTCGAAGCTGGTTTTCATTACCGTTTCTAAATCTAATGACAGTAATGATTTCAGATGAATAACCATCACATCACGCAAGCTCATTTGAACAATAACCGCCAATCCTTTAGCTTCGTCCCACAATAAAACATCGCCATCAGACAATACCTGATGACGATCAAGGGAAATACCTAAATCCAATCCATTAAGGGTAGATTTACGACAACGGCTTTTTTGCGCTTCCCATTGCGAAAGCACCAAGATATCCGGCGAGATCCCTTGCAAGCGATCTCGCCAGAAAACATCCTTTTTGGCATTACCAAGAATCTGTTCAATAACAATCATAATATAATCCTCTGAACGCATGGATCGGTTAATCCGGCCAGAAACATATTCTCTGACCGGCAGCAAAAAATAGATTAACTAAAGAAATAGCGCTGATTGAGCGCGACTGTCCTGACCGGTTTTACGGTGGCATATTCACCATTCACCTTGACAGCAAAGGTTTCTGCATCCACTTCAATTGCGGGCGTTTCAGCATTACGCACCATATCTTTCTTAGAGATAGCCCGGCAGTTGCGCACCGCCATAACCTGACGTTCCAAACCGAGGCTCTCTTTTACCCCCAGTTCCATCGCCGCCTGGGATACAAAAGTAACACAAGTTTCCTGAAGGGTTTTGCCCAATGCGCCAAACATCGGACGATAAAATGTCGGCTGCGGCGTCGGCAATGAAGCATTTGGGTCCCCCATCACCGCCCAATTAATCATACCGCCTTTAATGACCAACTTAGGTTTTACGCCAAAAAAACGTGGCTCCCACAGCACAAGATCCGCCATTTTTCCCACTTCAACCGAACCGAGCACATGACTTATGCCCTGAGCAATGGCCGGGTTAATCGTAATTTTGGCGACGTAACGTAATACACGGAAGTTGTCGTTATGTGCTGCATCTTCCGGCAACTTGCCACGTGCCGCTTTCATGGCATGGGCAGTCTGCATCACGCGTAGCCAGTTTTCTCCCACTCGCCCCATTGCTTGAGAATCACTGGAAAACATCGACAGTACGCCCATATCGTGCAAAACATTCTCCGCAGCAATAGTTTCTGGACGCACACGGCTTTCCGAAAATGCCACATCAGCCGGTACTTTAGGATTAAGGTTATGGCAAACCATAATCATATCAAACAGTTCTGCCTGGCTATTGATACCGTAAGGCAGTGTGGGATTAGTCGAGCTAGGCAACACATTCATCTGGCTGGCAACTTTAATGATATCCGGTGCATGTCCGCCACCGGCGCCTTCGGTGTGGAAAGTA
Source organism: Photorhabdus hindustanensis (assembly GCF_002968995.1). Lineage (NCBI taxonomy): Bacteria > Pseudomonadati > Pseudomonadota > Gammaproteobacteria > Enterobacterales > Morganellaceae > Photorhabdus > Photorhabdus hindustanensis. The sequence continues at coordinate 77,891 of NZ_PUWT01000023.1, read as the reverse complement.
TGAATGGTACGACCTTCAAAAGCATCGATGGTATCTTCAACATAACCGCCTTCATTCAGGCTATCAGTATGCACTGCGACTTGGATATCCATTTCATCCGCTACACGTAAAGCATTACGCAACGCGGAATTCGTTGCGCCCCAGTCTTCGTGCACTTTCAAGCCGGAAACGCCCGCTTTGATCTGTTCAACCAGCGGCATAGCCACCGCAGCATGGCCTTTTCCCAAAATACCTACGTTAACCGGTAAACTTTCAAAAGCACGCAACATGCGATGGATATGCCACGGACCAGCGGTGACAGTGGTGCCATTAGTCCCATCAGTGGGGCCAACACCACCGCCAAAGAAAGTCGTCACCCCATTGGATAAAGCATGTTCAGCCTGTTGAGGCGAAATAAAGTGAATATGGGTATCAATACCAGCAGCCGTGAGGATGAGATGCTCACCAGAGATAGCATCAGTACTAACACCAACCACCATACCGGGGGTAACGCCATTCATCATGTTAGGATTACCACTTTTACCTATCCCGACAATGCGTCCCCCTTTTATGCCGACATCTGCTTTAATGACGCCTTGTCGGGCATCTAAAATAGTAACGCTGGTGATGACCAAATCTAATACGTTTTCGCTGGTCATACGGTTATCCGCCCCCATACCATCACGCAGCGATTTACCTCCGCCATAGACCGATTCATCACCATAGCCACGCAGATCTTTCTCAATTTCAATAAATAGATTGGTATCACCCAAGCGGATCTTATCGCCGGTCGTTGGACCAAAAAGACCTACATATTCCTGTCGGGAAATGGTTGGCATAGTTTATTCCTTTGTTCGAAAGATTTTCCGACGTTCGTCAACTCTACCTTGAATTCATTCGATTCTACTATCCGGCATGTAACCAGGTTTTCTCCACAGGCTCATCAATAACAACCTGACTTTTACCCGCCCAACCATCGACTAAATTATTAAATCCATAAACGTTTTGTTTCCCGCCAATCGGGATTAATGACACCTCGATTTCATCACCGGGTTCAAAACGGATAGCGGTTGTCGCTGTGATATTAAGTCGTTTACCAAACGCAGCCGCACGATTAAATTGCAAAGCTTTATTTACTTCAAAAAAATGGAAATGAGATCCCACCTGAATAGGGCGATCACCTGAATTACGAACTTTTAATTGAATAACCGGACGATCTTCATTAAAGGAGATCGGGTCTTTAGCCAGAATATACCCCCCCAACGGAGTAACATCTTCTTTATTATTTTTTTCCATCGGAAAATCTCCACGTTAAGACGTGAGTCAAGACATAAGTTAATATTTTGTCTAGATAATTTTTCCTGCTATTTACAATTTGTTTCAGCAATCATTGAATGGGATCATGCACAGTGACCAAACGACTACCATCAGTAAATATTGCTTCAACCTGTACATGCGGAATAAGATCAGCGACGCCATCCATCACATCCTCTTTAGTCAGAACATGCCTGGAATCATCCATCACTTCTTCCAATGTTTTCCCCTCTCTGGCGCCTTCCAATGCAGCCGCAGTAATAATCGCAACGGCTTCAGGATAATTGAGTTTTAAACCGCGAGACTTACGCTTTAATGCGACATCAGCCAGTGTATATACCATGAGTTTTTCGATTTCCCTTGGTGTTAATTGCATAAAGCCCCCTAATCATTGGTTATTCCATACGGCCACACTGCTATGTCAATATATAACTTATATGTCAATATATAACTTAATACAATTTTTCCAACAGACTTTATTCAAAAGCTGCTGTCCCTATCCGAATATTGATTTAGATAATCTTTTAGCAAAAAAGCTTTGACACAAAGACCATAATATGTCAATTAAGATCATTCTTTTCAACACAGGTTAGTCCTCTTACCTCTTATTTAAATTTATCCAAGGTAATATTACAAGCTGATTAGTATGCCCACTTGGTAAAAAAATTATAGGTCATGAAGTCAGAAAATACTTACTGTTTTTTTGGACTTCTAGCAATCACCCGTAAGACGGGTTTTACATTTACAGATTTACAGGTATTCCACATATGAATAATTTAACGGATAAAAAACGTGCTGTATCTCTTCTTGTTGTTTTGATTGCCGCCAACATATTGGCTTGGGTTTGGGCATTTATCGCTTTCCGTCATCATGCGGTTATGATGGGGGCAGCCCTGCTGGCTTACGGCTATGGACTGCGCCATGCGGTCGACGCTGATCACATCGCAGCCATTGATAACGTCACCCGTAAATTGATGCAACAGGGTAAATCACCTATTGCTGTCGGCGCATTCTTTTCTCTTGGGCATTCCACCATTGTTATTCTGGCCTGCTTCGCCATCGTCCTAACCTCTATGGCGTTTAAAGATCAAATGGGCTGGATTCATGACTATGGCGGCATTGCCGGTACCTTAGTTTCGGCCTGCTTTCTGCTAGCAATAGCACTAATTAATTTGCTGATATTAAAAAGCGTTTATCAGAAGTTTCAGGAGATCAAACGTGGCAGAAATCTGGCTAAAAGTGATTTGACTGTACTAGAAACGACGCCGGGAGGGATCATGACGCGCCTGTTTCACTCAGTCTTTCGGTTGGTAAGCAAAAGCTGGCATATGTATTTGGTCGGCTTTCTGTTTGGATTGGGGTTCGACACCGCTACCGAAGTTGGGCTATTAAGTATATCTGCCGCCGGTTCTCTCAGTGGGCTTCCTCTATGGTCGTTGATGGTATTCCCGGCGCTATTTACCAGCGGTATGGCACTCATCGACTCACTGGATAATTTTGTGATGGTGGGTGCCTATGGTTGGGCGTTTTCCCAACCGACACGCAAACTCTATTACAACATGACCATTACTGCCGCTTCCGTTGCTGTAGCACTGTTCATCGGTGGGCTGGAAGCGCTTGGGCTTATCGCTGAACAGTGGGATTTGCATGGCGTTTTCTGGAACACTATCGGGGCATTAAATGACAATATGGGCAATGTTGGTTTTTGGGTTGTCGGGATTTTTATTCTGTTCTGGACTTTATCAGTGATGAATTATCGCTGGCGGGGGTACGATACGCTGGAAATTAAATAACAAACGCAGAACTCTTCACATAACCGTGCGATGTATTACATCCTGAAATGTTGTTATGCTCGCTATCTAATGATAGCATTTGTGTTACTAGTGATATCATTGTGAGAAAGGTTATGCATAAACAAACGAAACAGACAATAACCCTTCGCTTAGATGAAGGGTTAAAAACACGCATTAAAGCGTTGGCTGACACGCAAGGTATTTCTGCCCATTCGCTTATGGTACGTTCAATCGAAAGTGAAATTGATACTTTGGAGGCCAGACAACAATTTTTACGTGATGCCGAAAACGCTTGGTTAGAATATGAAGCCACCGGTTTACATTTAACTGGCAGTGAACTTTGTAATTGGCTGGATGCGATTGTACGTGGCGAGGATAAGGAGCCACCTGAATGCCATCTGTAATAGTCACTCCCGCAGCAACAAGAGATATAAATCGTCTTATTGATTTCTTATATCAACGCGATACAGTTGCTGCGAAGTCGGCACTTAGTATCATTAGCAAACACATCCAAGCACTGGAATCTAACGTCTTATCTGGACGGCCAACAGAAATTTATCCACTCTTTGAGTTAATTATCCCTTTTGGTGGTACAGGCTATATATTGTTATACAGAGAACTTCCCGGAAGTAATACGCGTTACATTTTGGCTATCCGTCACCAGCGAGAAATCAACTATAAGCACTAACTTAAGCATTAATAACTAGTGAATCGCAAATAAAGTAAAACAACGAATGTAATTTCTGTCTCTTAATCAAGAAATCTGACTAAGAGACAGTAAATCCATCATAGCTGTAAGTTAAAACAATAGAAAATCACAGTGCACGCAGGATTGCCTCTACGCTCGCCTTCGCATCACCGAACAACATCTGGCTATTGTCTTTAAAGAACAACGGATTTTGCACACCGGCGTAACCTGTGTTCATAGAACGTTTGAACACAACAACATTTTGTGCTTTCCAAACCTCCAGAACGGGCATACCCGCAATCGGGCTGTTGGGATCTTCCTGTGCCGCAGGGTTAACGGTGTCGTTGGCGCCAATAACCAGTACGGTATCGGTATCAGAGAAATCATCATTGATTTCATCCATTTCCAGAACAACGTCGTAAGGCACTTTTGCTTCTGCCAACAGCACGTTCATATGCCCAGGTAGACGTCCCGCAACGGGATGAATACCAAAGCGGACATTAACTCCCTTCTCTCGCAATTTAGCGGTGATGTCATGTACCGGATACTGCGCCTGTGCAACCGCCATACCGTATCCCGGCGTGATGATAACAGAAGTTGAGTTTTTCAATAGTTCAGCCACTTCTTCCGCTGTGGTTTCGCGGTACTCGCCCATCTCCTGCTCATCACCGGTTGAAGAACCATCAGTACCAAACCCGCCGGCAATCACACTGATAAAAGAGCGGTTCATGGCCTTACACATGATGTATGAGAGAATCGCCCCCGAAGAACCAACCAGTGCACCCGTTACAATCAACAAATCATTGCTCAACATGAAACCCGCTGCTGCTGCGGCCCAACCCGAATAGGAGTTCAGCATTGAAACCACCACTGGCATATCCGCGCCACCGATGGAAGCGACCAAATGCCAACCAAACGCCAATGCGATTGCTGTCATGAGCAATAACGTGAACACTTGCAGGCCCGTACTTTCCGTTTTCACAAAGGTAATCAACAGCACAAAGGAGAGCACAAGCGCTGCAAGGTTTAATTTATGACGATTTGGCAACATCAACGGCTTAGAGGAAATTTTTCCACATAATTTACCAAATGCCACAACAGAACCGGTGAAAGTAACCGCACCAATGAAAACCCCTAAGAAAACTTCTGTTAGATGGATATTCTCCATCACGGGTTCTACAAAACTATCGTGAGCAATAAAGCTATTAAAACCGACCAGCACGGCGGCCAACCCAACAAAACTGTGCAGAATAGCAACCAATTCCGGCATTTCAGTCATTTCAACTTTATTTGCCAGACGAATACCAATAACCGCACCGATCACCATCGCCAGAATAATCCAGACAACACTTCCGGTATCAGGCCCGAAAATCGTCGCAATCAATGCGATTGCCATTCCGGTGATACCAAAAATATTTCCGCGTTTAGAACTCTCATGACGAGATAAACCAGCCAGGCTGAAAATAAATAAAACGGCGGCAACAATATATGCTGCTGTAACGACTCCACTCGACATTAGTTACCCCTTAGTCCTTACGAAACATTTTCAGCATACGTTGAGTGACAGTGAAGCCACCGAAGATATTAATGCTGGCAATAAGAACAGCAATAAATGAGAAGAAACTTACCCATCCACCATCACCAATTTGTAATAACGCCCCAACGACAATAATCCCCGAAATGGCATTAGTTACCGACATTAACGGTGTGTGCAAAGCATGGCTGACATTCCAAACCACGTAATAACCCACCACACAAGCTAACGCGAAAACAGTAAAGTGGGATAAGAATTCTTTTGGCGCAGCATTGGCTAACCAACTGAATAAGATAACAGCCAATGCCAATAAACCATATTTCAACCAAGGTGAAACGGGTTTCGCCGCTGGCTTTTCTGCTTTAATCGAGGCTGGTTTTGCCTGCGGCTGAGCTGAAACTTGAATCGGTGGCGCAGGCCAGGTAATTTCTCCCTCTTTGACGACTGTCACGCCACGAATAACAACATCGTCAAAATCAATATTGATTTCGCCATTTTTTTCTTTACACAACAACTTGAGCAGATTAACCAAGTTAGTACCGTAGAGCTGAGAAGATTGTGTTGGCAAACGGCTGGGCAAATCTGTGTAACCAATAATTTTCACACCATTTGCAGTAACAACCAATTTATCTGCTTGCGTTAATTCGCAGTTGCCGCCTGTCTGAGCCGCCAGATCAACAATCACACTACCCGGCTTCATGGATTCAACCATCTCTTTGGTGATAAGACGTGGAGCGGGTTTCCCTGGAATTAACGCGGTTGTTACAATGATATCAACTTCTTTTGCCTGTTCAGCAAAAAGCGCCATCTCCGCTTTAATGAAGGCTTCGGACATCACTTTTGCATATCCGTCACCACTACCGGCCTCTTCTTCAAAATTCAGCTCAAGAAACTCCGCCCCCATGCTCTGAATTTGTTCTTTAACTTCAGGGCGAGTATCAAATGCACGAACAATCGCGCCCAGACTGCCCGCTGCCCCGACAGCAGCCAAACCAGCAACACCGGCGCCAATAATCATCACTTTGGCTGGCGGGACTTTTCCTGCCGCAGTAATCTGACCAGTAAAAAAACGGCCAAATTCGTGAGCGGCTTCGACTATTGCACGATAACCGGCAATATTTGCCATAGAGCTCAATGCATCCAACGATTGTGCTCTGGAAATACGCGGTACTGAATCCATCGCCAACACCGTGACTTTACGGTCTGATAGCTTCTGCATTAACTCAGGGTTTTGCGCTGGCCAGATAAAACTAACCAACGTACTCTCTTCCTTCATTAATGCAATTTCGTCATCCTCAGGAGCATTAACCTTTAAAATAATATCTGAACGCCAAATATTATGACGATCAGTAATTTCAGCACCTACTTGTTGGTAAGCACTATCTTCAAAACTGGCTAAACGCCCAGCTCCACTCTCAACAACGACATTAAATCCCAATTTCAGCAGGTGTTCCACAGTGTTCGGTGTGGCTGCAACACGTGCTTCATTGACAAGTCGCTCCTTCGGTACACCAATACGCATAATGTTCCCTTCCTAAAGCCTAAGATTAATGATGATTATTGCTTGCTACAGTTAACTTAGCGACTAAATTAACTTGATTACTGCCATCAGTAAAATCTATCAACAAATATTTTAATAACCAACTGAAAATATTATCGGTGATCGATCGCTAATGGGTAAAAAATAACTAAGTAGTATTATAATAAGTAGTACTATAAATAGTATTACCGGTGCAAATCGCACTTTTAACTGGCTCACTCCCTATGTTGCTAAAAACTTATGGTGCCCTATTCTATAAACTTGCATTCATTCATACTGATAGCATAAATTCGTGGGACATTAGCTATTATTACATGTAATAATTATCGGCTATGTGATACACAACCATGTTCAGCAAGTTACAACTATTATTTAATGCGCAAGGTGGAAGGATTTTTTATGAAGCTGAAAACAACGATGATTGCAGCAGCGGTATTCTCATTAACGGGTATTACCACTGCTCAAGCAGCTCAGGAGTTATCCCCGGAGAAAGCAGCAGAGCTGAAACCGTTTAAACGTATTACGGTTACAGGCCCTTTTAATGCTATTTATGAAGCTGCCGATGCGGTTTCCCGTCGTGCGGACAAAATGGGTGCTGATGGGTTTTATATCCAAAGCCTTGATGATCTGAATAATAGTGGCAACCTGCGCGTTGTAGCTGATCTGTATCACAAAGATGCAGAGAAAATTGATAATTCACCTAAATATCGTGAGTTTCGCGGCATCAAAGAATTACCCAAAACAGAAGCTGTAACGCTGGAGCCATTCGATACGGTCACTATTAGCGGCTTTTATGACACTGAACCTGATTTGAAGGAAACCATTGCAAAAGAAGCCAAGAAAAAAGGCGCAGCGGCTTTCTTTATTGTTCGTCAGGTTTCAATCAATGATGGCGGTAATCAGACGGTTACCGCTTATGTTTATAAAGATGATGCGCCAAAACGCCAAATTCAGGCTGATGAAGCGGTTATCCCGGCAGATTCCGATTCTGGACGCACTGCATTGGCTGCTGGTGGCGAATCGGCTAAGAAAGTAGAAATTCCTGGTTTAGCCTCTTCAACTTCGACCAGTAATTCTGTTGGTCGCTTCTTTGAAACCCAGTATTCTAAAGGTGAGCGTTACACTGTCACCCTTCCTAACGGTACGAAAATTCAAGAATTAAATAAAATCAGCGCTGCTCAGATGGTACCTTTTGATTCCATCACCTTCTCAGGCTATTACAACAGCATGCCTGATGTTTCCTATGAAGTCGCTAAACGCGCCGCGGCTAAAGGCGCTAAGTACTACCATATTACCCGTGAATGGCAATCCAGTGGTGGAACCTCCACGATCAGCGCAGATCTGTTCAAATAACCCTATTGAACCAAAAACAAAAAAAGGCACATATGATAATCATATGTGCTTTTTTTATTCATAAAGATAATAAAGTTCTTCAAATTAGTTAGCGGATTCCAACTTCGAATCGATACAATCAATAGCATTCTGTATCGTCACTATTTTTTCCGCTTCTTCATCATCAATAGTTATTCCGAAGTGTTCTTCCAGAGCCATAATTAGTTCAACATTATCTAACGAGTCGGCACCTAATTCCTCGAATGTTTGTGTATTAAGAATCTGGGTTTCAGGTATTCCAAGTTGTTCTGCAACAACACTTTTGACACGATTCTCTAAATTTTCCACGCTGTATTTTCCTAGATGTACCAATTACGAGGGGAAACAGGTTGTTTCCCCATTCTTCATTAACACTAAGATTAAATATTTACACAACAGTCAGGTGCATGAATGCCCCTGTGAATCTGGCACTTTCAGGGATAAAACATAACAGACGCTGATCTTTCTTCAATTTACCCGACTTCATAAGCTCATCCAACATGATATAAATAGAAGCCGATCCGGTATTTCCTTTCATTGTTAAGTTAGTAAACCAACGCTCTTGTTCAATACCAAAATTAATATCTTCAAGACCCTTGGCAAATTTCATGCGGAAATATTCAGATGAGTAATGAGGCAAGAACCAATCAATAGATTCTGCCGATAAATTACGATCAGCAACTATCCGTCTCAATGGTTCGGTAAGTGTGTATTTAACGACCCTCTCATTTAAATATCTGACATCTTGTTTGATGCAGAAAACAGAATAGGCAAGCCAATCAGCCTGACTCATTTGAGCCCAACCTTTCAAACTGCCATCTGCTAACTTTTCTCCACCTGAGTACATACATGTCTCTTGCTCATTAGCAAAAGAGTAAATATCTATCCAATCAATTCGTAATGAAACACCATCAGGTCGAGGTTTGTTTTCAAGTAAAGCAGCGCCAGCGCCATCAGAAAGCATCCAACGTAGAAAATCTTTTTCAAAAGCGATTTCAGGGCGTCGTTCCAGTTCTGCAACCCGAGTTTCGTTTTCACTCTGGAAATTGCGGGCATGTAATACAGTGGAAGGTACTTCCGACGTTGTTGAAACCGCATTACTTGTCGCTCCCGAAAGAACGGACAAATAAGCATATTTCATCGCTGTGATACCCGCAGCACAAGCACTGGAAGTTGAGATAACTTCACATGGTTTATTTTTGAGCTCTCCATGAACCATGAGACCATGACCCGGTATAATTTGATCAGGAGTACCACTGCTTGCTGCCAGAATTTGCATATCGTCTAAAGAGAAGTGTTCATCAACCAAACCTTTTACTGCTTCAGCCGCTAGTTGAGCAGATGTATAAGTTGCCTCACCTGTCTCCGGATCCAGTGCATAATGGCGATATTTGATACCATTATTGCGAAGGACTATATGACGAGATCTTGATGGACGACCGCCAACAAAACCAAGAACAGATTCCATTGTATTATTATCTATCGGGTTTCCCGGCATAAACGCAGAAACTTTAGTGATATAAACGTTGTTACTCATTTACTTATTTATCTCCTTATCATCATAGCGGGCAGAACCTGAAGGTTGTTCATAGTATTTCTGTAATTCATTAAGACGTTCTTTTAGTAATGGGGCAAGCAAACGGCGCACAACCACTGAAATAGGAAAAACAACTAGTACCATCAATATCAAATAGGTTACAAACAACGCTAATAAAGAGCGTCTTACCCATATCCCTCGTTTGCCTACACGGCAAATCAGCCCGGACCAAAATCTAAACCCTCGATGCGCCGCACGTTCACCGAAAATAAAAGCTTGGTCGACAACCGCCGCTCCCATACCTTTCAACATTGGAGCATCAACTTTCTCTTTATCCGTTTTAAGCGCAGCCAATAATGCATCACCAAAACGTGTGGCATCTTTAACGTCTTCCTCCGATACGCCCGCCCGCGGTAAGCTAGGAAATGGCTGTCTTTTTCCTGTCATTAGCCATATCGGGGTTGTGAATACTGTTGCAAAAAAGTTTGCTTTATCAACAAAGACCACGTTATCGCGCAAATACGCTCCACTTTCATGCAACAATCTTTTGACAGTTTCCTGAGCTATCAACCACATATTTCGGCAAGCAATAACTGTCACCACCGGTCGGCCATTAAGTACACGCTTTCCTTCTTTACTCTTAAGAAATGCTGTTATCGGAGGAGCCGGCGATAAATACCAAACCTGGTAGCCTAATATGACCAAATCAAAAGGTTCTTCGTCTTCCAGATTCAAAGGTGCTAGCTCAGGCGGATGTAACTGCACTGTTTCTGGGAAAACATCAACAAATTTGGAAAATTTCCAGGGAAACGCAAATTCCGGAACCGGTTTCAGAACAACTTCACGGATGTATATCTCGTCAGACTCTTGCAGGGGAGAGATTAAGCTTTTTACCACCTCGGTCAATTGACCACTTTGAGAATATGACACTACAAGAACACGTTTCATATGTTCTAACCTTTATGAATATTTAATACTGAGCCATTCATCGGCACCTAAAAGATAAGAATTTGAATGACAGCTGTCCTCTAACCATCTGAGAATATTTTTTGACATATGTACATATAATCATTCCTGAAAATTAAAAACATATACAAGAAAATAAGTTAATAAATGGCAGAGTAATATTTTCACAAACAATATAAATCAAAGCAGTCGTTGTCAACATGATTTTTTTTATTTTTATATAAGATTAGTTTTATATCACATTGTGGGAAGTTAATTAGTTACTGATAAAAAAGTTAATGAAAAATATATTAACCTGAATATAAAATTAACAAAATCAATTAAATTACAATAAATACTTAAATTAAATCAATAAATTAAAAAACACTCTAAATGTTTTAATTTAATGAAATATTTATAACATTATGAAATTACATACTCAATATATTAATTTAACAAATTGACATGAAAACAAAAGATGATTATTACTTAGCAATAATATTGCATGACAAAATAAAAATTATAGATGAAATTTTACACAATCATTTTATTAAATTTTGAGATCGATCGAAAAAATTAAAATAAAAATTACTTAATTAGTAATAACACCATAGTACTTCATATTTATCACCTATTTACCTCAATACAACAAACAGTATTATAAAAATAAATTGCGTCTCACTACACTTCATCATCACCAAACTCACCATCAAACAATGCATAAATTTTATAGTTATTTGCATAGAAAACCATTGCATCCAGCTCATACCCTTCGTAGAATCCCCCCTCTATTTCTAGGTTCAATCTGTCTATCTTTCCGTTCTATACAGCTTGGAAGCGACGAAAACCGGATACCCAGTTCATCTTTATGATCGGGTAATGAACTGGCTAATAATGCAGTTTATGTCACATTAGGAACATATCTTTGGAAAAGAAACTAGGTCTCACAGCTCTTACTGCTCTGGTACTCAGCTCTATGGTTGGTGCTGGTGTTTTCAGCTTACCGCAGAATATGGCTGAAATCGCCAGCCCGGCAGCGTTAATGATTGGTTGGGGAATAACAGGTGTCGGCATCCTGTTCCTGGCTACCGCACTGTTATTGCTCTCTCGTCTCCGTCCGGATCTTGATGGAGGGATTTTCACTTATGCCAAAGAGGGCTTCGGTGAACTAATAGGCTTCTGCTCTGCCTGGGGATATTGGTTATGCGCAGTCGTTGCCAATGTTTCTTATCTGGTTATCGTTTTTGCCGCCCTAAGTTTCTTTACTGACAAAGAGGGCATCGTCATCTTTGGTGATGGCAATACTTGGCAGTCCCTATTGGGAGAATCTATCCTACTCTGGTTCGTCCATTGGTTGGTACTCCGCGGCGTTCAAACCGCAGCCGGAATCAACAAATTGGCGACAATGGCAAAATTGCTGCCTTTAGGTGCTTTTATCATACTTGCCGCCATAGCCTTCAAAATGGATATCTTTAACCTTGACTTTAAAGGCATTGATCTAGGCGTTCCTGTCTGGCAACAAGTAAAAGACACCATGTTGATTACTCTTTGGGTCTTTATTGGTATTGAAGGTGCTGTTGTCGTTTCAGCCAGGGCGAAAAAACGGACAGACGTGGGTATTGCAACCATGCTGGCTGTCGTTGCAGCATTAGCAATATATATCTTGGTCACCCTACTCTCCCTTGGATTAGTACCACGATCTGAGTTAGCAGAAATACGCAACCCATCAATGGCAAACCTGATGGTGGGACTCGTTGGTTCCGCAGGCGAAATCATTATTGCCGCCGGATTGATTATCTCCGTCTGTGGTGCTTATCTGAGTTGGACGATCATGGCAGCAGAAGTGCCATTTATCGCTTCCCAATACGGCTCTTTTCCAAAAGTATTTAGCCAGCAAAACCGCAATAATGCACCGTCATCTTCATTGTGGTTCACTAATGGCGCGGTACAATTCTCTCTCGTTTTGATCTGGTTAAGTGGAAGCAATTACAATTCATTACTGGCAATTGCATCAGAGATGATTTTAGTGCCCTATTTCCTTGTGGGAGCATTTCTTTTAAAAGTCGCTTTTAATCGTAGCAATAAAGGATTATTACTCATTGCCGTTGGAGCTTGTATTTATGGCATATGGCTACTTTATGCATCCGGTTTAATGAATTTGTTATTGTCTGTTGTTCTCTATGCACCAGGTCTTATAGTTTTTCTGTATGTACGCCATCAAAACCCGCAGAAAAATAGCTTACATTTGGCTGAAAAGCTCACTATTGCCGTATTGCTGATAACAGCAATCCCTGCCACTGGGTTACTGCTCAAGTAATCTCGTCAGATTCAGGCCATTACTCTCCTGTGATGGCTTTCTGGATTTTCATATAGCAGTTTGCTTGGTTTTTCGTTGTTCTTTCATATTTTTGTTGGTGTTATATTTAAAAGTATGTTGTAACTAATATTGTTAATACAACTTGATTAGTATGGTTTTTTAATCAATTTTGTCGACACAAAGTGTTGAAGAACAAAGCCAAGATGATTTTCAAAGCACCGATGTTGGTGGAGTATTCCAGCTCATCACCGGCATAAGGTGTAAAACTTGAGGCAGGATGTCTATTTTGCCTATTGGCATCATCCCTGATTGGGGCATTCACACCGCAACAAATTCGGTACGAATGCCCTGATAAGGACCAGATATTGTCCTTAAATTATTTCAGTTTGTCGGCCCAATCTGCAATTGCATTTGCTGCTTCAAGCGGCTTCTCCGCAGGTAGTGCATGGCTGGCCCCTTCAATCACTGAGACAGTAACGCGGTTCCCGAACTCGTTTTTCGCTTCCATCCGAGACGTTTCAGGTCTAAATGGATCGGAACTCGCCTGCAAATCGAGGATCGGCGCCGTCCCGCCCGCCCACCAATCCTTGCGATTGGTCAGCTTACGCGCCGAGGACTGACTTTTTATGACATCAGAATGCCAACCATCAAGCCAAGACGTCGGGTCATTGCCTTCCGCGAAGAAGGCAAGTCTAAGTTTCGCCAACCGCTCCTCCCGGGTAGATTTCGGATTACTAATCACCGTGATCGCATCCGAGAGCTCCGAGGGCCAAGATTTCGCTGCCCCTGCCAAAAGCACTATGCCACGCGTCATCTTAGGATAATCCGCGGCAATCGTTTTAGCGATCCAGTGGCCATAAGCGTGCCCCACTATGATTGCCTTACCTCCTTCCGCCACAACCACGGCAGCAAAATCATCAGCAAAGTCGTGGAAGGTCACGTTTTCCATCGGACCAGTTGACCTTGAGATTCCGCGAGGTTCCGGCAAGGCAACGCGATAGCCACGCATCGCCAGTCGATCCGCGAGTGGAGCGAACTCCGCCGTTCCTCGCCCGGTTGAAGCAAGAATCATGAGCAATGGCCCTTCCCCACGTACCGAATATTCGATTGATGCCACACCATTTGTGGCGATTTTTTGCTCTATTTGCATAGCCGAAGCAGGACGCGCGAATGCAAGAACGATGGACAAAAGGCCCAATACAAAGACGAACTGTTTCATTTTCCTTCCTTACAGTGTTAATTGCGTTGAGGGTTCATAACCTCAACTGAAATAGGTATTACCACAAACAATAAAATAGAAAGATCACATGAGAAAACTATAGAATAATTTTTTCCGGATTACTTATCTCTATCAGAATAAACATGCTCAAACAGAAAATGACAGCGAGAGGTAATAACATGAAAATAATAGAACAAAAAAATAAATTCTTAAGCGTGATAAATTAATTGTGATTTATATCACAATTAATTTTATAACCAATTATTAACTAAAAGATATTCTCATTAATTAGCATAATGATTTATTACTTACAATAAATCACATTAATATTAAAAAATAATCCTGTTTAAGAAACAAAAACAGATAAAAATCTTAAACATAACACATTACCCAGTCATTCTTTGGATTTTTCCTAATTAATCGCTATGATCACCCAGGTTTATCCCAAAAAAGATACAGTTTGAGTTATCGTTGTTGTTATTGGGTAAAAGCCATAAATATTTACACGCTGTATTGATGTTTATACAGTTCCCATTAAATCAGTATTTCTATTTCCCTGACGCCATGCTCGGCAGGGTTAGGATCTATTTAAAATGAAAGCTAAACTGATTATTTCATCCTTACTTGCATCTTCTGTATTTATTTCTGTAGCAAATGCAGCCGACGGAAAAATCAACTTTACAGGTAATATCATCGCAAATGCCTGTAAAATCGATACTGACTCTGCAAATCAAAATGTAAACATGGGAACAATTAGCTCAAATGCATTTAGTGGTGTAGATAGTACCGCAGCAGCAACACCCTTTAGCATTAAGATGAGTGATTGCCCACCAGAATATACTCATGCACAAGTTAAATTTGACGGACAGATAGACAGTAGAAATAACAATCTTCTGGCCTTATCCAATGATAAAGGCCAGGAAGCCGCCGATGGTGTTGCTATTGGTATCTATGAAGAAGACAACTCAACGCTGATTCCTTTGGCAAGAGCTTCCAAAGCTCAGGCTTTTACTGACCAAAAAACAGCAGAGTTGAAGTTCATGGCAAAATATGTTGCTACAGCTCAAACCATTAGCCCAGGTTCGGGTGATGCAGTCGCCAATTTTACGATCGTTTATAACTAAGACAAGCTAAATTTAGAACAGAACTTTATTCACGTTTTGCTTCTAATAAAGCAGTACAGGGCATGGATGCCCACAAAATAACGCATAAAAACACGATAAAACGGAGATATTACCGTGCAGTATCAACGCCTATTCACAATAATTTTTCTATATATTATCAGTGTAAATTTCGCTATCGCCGGTGTCGTCATTGGTGGAACTCGTGTTATTTACATGAGTGACAAAAAAGAAGCGTCTATTTCTATAAATAACCCGGAAAAAGATGCCCCTTACCTGATTCAATCTTGGATACAAGATGAAAATGACAATATGAAGACCCCTTTTATCGTTACTCCTCCTATCTTTAAACTTGCAGCAGGCCATGAAAATATCCTGCGTATTGTAAAAACAGCAAGTAACCTGCCTCAAGATCGGGAATCACTTTTTTGGTTAAATGTAAAGTCTATTCCTACCTCTGTAAAATCAGATCAGAATCAATTACAAATAACAGTTAAGTCAAAGTTTAAGTTGTTTTATCGCCCTACAAATTTGGCAGAAAAATCAAGTACCGCATACAAAGAGCTCAAATTCCGTACGGAAAACAACTCATTGATCGCAGAAAATCCTACCCCTTACTTCATTTCATTCTCTTACCTTAAAGCAGATCAACATGAAATAAAACCTGCGGGCATGATTAAACCCTTTAGTCAACTAAGCTGGCCTCTGTCGGCAAAGAACATAAAGCAGGTAAATTGGAAAGCAATTAATGATTTTGGTGGCGTTACTGCCGAGGAAAAAACAACCATTCAATAAAACCGTTACATTACTTTATACCAGAAAGTTAATTATGGGAAAGTGCTCACAGCATAAAATTAACAAGCAACCATATGATATTGAACATTTATGGTTCTTATTATTGCCATTTATAGCTGTTGGCGTATTTTTTTACCCTGCTAAAACTTATTCTGAAGATTATTTCAACATTCATGCACTAGAGATAGGTACTGATTCTGGTTCACCTGAAGATATTGATCTCTCTATTTTCACACAAGGTGACTATCCACCCGGTATTTACTGGGTAGATATTTACCTTAATAGAGATAAAATAGATACTAGGAACGTAACCTTTGTCACGATAAATAACAAATTGCTGCCCAAGCTGACAATTCAGCAATTACAAGATATGGGAGTAAAAATTGATACATTTCCAGAGCTGATCAGTTTACCTCCAGAAACAGAGTTGTCTGATTTAAGTCAATATATTCCATCAGCAAGTACTGTCTTCAATTTTAGTCAACAAAGACTGGAGATCAATATTCCACAAGCAATGTTAAACAATCAAGCAAGAGGTTATGTTTCACCTGAATTATGGCAGCAAGGATTAACTTCATTATTAATTAACTATAATTATAGTGGCTCAAATACCTGGCAAGATGACCCATCTGGCTCTACGCAGACCCATTATCTAAATCTTCGAACAGGCGCTAATTGGCAAGCATGGCGTCTACGCAATTATTCTACCTACACCAGTCGTGACAAGAGTTGGAAAAGTATTAACACCTATTTACAACGGGATATTCACGCACTAAAAGGACAATTAACCCTAGGTGATAGCTTTACCCCCTCCTATATTTTTGAAGGTGTCCAATTCCGCGGCTTACAATTAGCTTCTGATGACAATATGTTACCAGACAGTTTACAAGGCTTCGCCCCCAGTGTTCGAGGAATTGCCCAAAGTAACGCTCAAGTTACGATCAAACAAAACGGCTATATCATTTATCAAACTTATGTTTCACCGGGTCCATTTGTCATTAATGACCTTTTCCCAACCACAACAAGTGGAGATTTAGAAGTTATTATTAAGGAAGCCGATGGTCAGGAATACCGATCTACTCAATCCTTTTCAACTATACCGATTATGTTACGAGAAGGAGGACTCCAATATTCGATAACACTGGGCCAATATCAATCATCAAATAATCGTGGGCAAGAACCCAACTTTGCCCAAGGTGCATTAGTCTATGGTTCCTCGAATAACATCACTGCCTATGGCGGTACGATTTTTTCAAAAGATTATCAATCTATTGCTTTAGGATCAGGTTATAACCTTGGTATATTAGGTTCTCTCTCTTTTGACATCACTCATGCTAACACCGATTTACCATCCAATATAAGTACCAAAGGACAATCCTACCGTTTTCAATATGCAAAAGATCTTTCATTAACAGGAACTAATTTTACTCTGGCAGGTTATCGCTATTCAACACGTGGTTTTTACGATTTTAAAGAAGCCAATGATATAGATGACTATAATAAAAGTGACTGGCGTTACCGCACCAACAAGAGAAGTAAATTACAACTGCATATTAATCAATCATTGGGAGATTTTGGTAGTTTATATTTGTCCGCTCTTCAACAAAATTACTGGCAACAACCTGGCTATGAACGTAATATCAACGCAGGTTATAGCACCAATTATAATAATATTAATTACAGTCTAAATTATACCTATAGCCAACTTCCAGATACGAATAAAAATGAACAACTTTTTTCATTTAGCATACAGATTCCATTAGATCGTTGGCTAAAGAATAGCTGGACCAGTTACAATTTCAATACCAATAAAAACAAAGATATTTCCCACCAAGTCGGTTTAAGTGGTACCGCGCTGGAAGACAATAATTTAATCTATAGTTTACAGCAGAGTTACACAAATCACGGCACTGGCGCTGGCGGTCATATCCATGCGGAATATAAAGGAGCTTATGGTCAACTTAGTACCGGTTATAGCTATGATCGCCACTCTCACCAACTGAATTATGGCCTTCAAGGAGGAATTGTTGCTCACCCATACGGCATTACGCTTTCACAACATTTGGGAGACACATTAGCATTAATCCGGGCTGATGGCGCTCAAGGAATAAAGATCCAAAATAATGCTGGTATTGCCACCGATTGGAATGGTTATGCGATTATTCCTTATGTCAGCAGTTACCGGAAAAATCGAATTGCATTGGATACTCATTCATTAGCAGATAATGTCGATATTGACGTTAATGCCCAAACTGTTATTCCTACTCGGGGAGCGTTAGTCCTGGCGGATTTTAAAACCCGGATAGGTCATAGAGCTCTAATCAATCTATATTATCAAGAAAATCCTATTCCTTTTGGAGCAGTTGTCACATTAAAAAAACTCCATGATATTGATGAAATAAATAGCGCGATTGTCAGTCACGAAGGGCAAGTTTACCTCACTGGTTTACCCGATAGTGGGCGATTATTAGTTAAATGGGGTTATAAAGATATTCAGGAATGTGTCGTTAATTACAAATTACCAGAAAAAAGCCCTTTATCCGGTATTTATATAATAGAAGAGCACTGTAAATAACAACCTACAGGAAAATGCTATGTTTAATATTTACAATAAACTTAGATACTTGTTCATTATCATCAACTTATTAATTGGTTTAATCGTTAATTCTTATAGTTTTGCTGCTAACTGCCAATTTGAGAAAGGATTTAAACCAGAAATCACTCATCTCTCTTTTGGGACCTTATATGTCCCAAGAGATCAACCTATTGGCACAACGATTTACGAATATCGTGCAGATGAATTAGCCAATAAAAACAATATTTTCTATTGCAATACAAACGTTAATACATCATGGGGATATACATCCTATAAAAGCGCGGATTATAACAAAGATGCTATTTATGAATCTGGTGTTCCCGGTGTTGGCATCAGAATAAATACCTGGGGTCCCGGCTATGGTATCGACTGGCTACCCCGTATCGCCAATAATCCTGTAAGCTGTGACAGTTCTGGTCGTTGGTATTGTGGTCAGACATGGGGTTATCTGACAATTCAACTAATAAAAATAGCACCAACAACAGGTTCTGGTTTTGTCAGAAACGAACAATTAATTCAAGCACGAGTAAATAACCACATCGTGCATACTTACCGTTTGGGAAATACCCGAATTATTACTAAAAGCTGCTCATTGAAAGATAGCAATATTACTGTTCCTATGGGTGATATTAAGAAAATCGATTTTTCTGGTATTAACAGTACCGCAGGGGGGAAAGATTTTGAGGTTATTTTAGATTGTGATGATGATGTCCAAATTCAATTAATGCTTGATGGAAAGAGAGCAAAAAATAACTTATATCATGTATGGGCGCTTGATCAAAATAATAATCGCACAACTGCTTCCGGTGTGGGAATGCAAATTCTTTACAATAACCAACCTGTCATTATCCATTCACAAATAAATATTGGTAATAGCTATTCAGGCGGGAAGTTATCTATCCCTTTACACGCCCGATATTTTCAAACCGATCGCAATATTACCCCCGGGCAGGCAAATGTAACCGCAACAATGACATTAACTTATCAGTAATAAATTTATTTTCATCAGTTACAGGAAATTTATTTTCTTGACTGATGCCCTGTTATTTAATTATTTTTATCTGAAAAGTTTTTGGGAAAACTCAGCAGATTACTCCCACTAATTAACATGTTATGCGTTAATATAGTCGCATCGTTTACGAGTTAGTTCCATTTCTCCTGTTGAATTCAGTGGAACATTTAATCTTGTTGATAAACTTTCAAAATAATCATGCTGAATAACCAGATAATAAGGTCAAAATTTATTAAATTCATAAATTAATTTACAAAAAATTTCTTTTTTTTTACAAAATTATGCTTTTAAAAATGTTTATTAAGTTTAAAGTTAAATTCCTTAATATTTACTAATGGAAACAAATATGACGTGGAAATATTCACAAAGCACTGGTGTGCTTACACATAATGGCTCTTTTATTGCAAAAGGCTATAGCGGTCATGGAACCGGAATAAACAACCCATCTATGGAACAGGTTGAAGGCAAAGGACCAATTCCCCGTGGTTATTACAGAATCAACGGTTACTCTAACTCAATAACCAAGGTTACCGTGATATTAGACCCTATTATGGGAACTAACACGTTTGGACGCTCTCTCTTCAGAATACATGGTGACAGACGGGATGGCACATATCGGCAGGCATCACATGGTTGCATCATTATAAATGGCTCTAATCTCAGAAAAGAGATAGCCAACTCTAGCGATACAATTCTGGTGGTCGAATGAAAAAACTAGTTTTACTTTTAATACTGACATCATCTAGCTCACTGGCCGTGGATCGTCATATTACAGCTAAAAATCCATATCCAAATTTAACACCAGAGCAACTAATCCTACAAATAAAACAGCAAGGTGCAAGAGCAGTAATTGCAAATATGCCAGAAGGAGACAACGGAGAATGGGATTATATAACAGATCATATTGCAAGTGGAGATATAGCGTGGCTCAAAGTAGCACCTTTGCTTGCAAAAGGAAGTGATGCCCATTCATCGGAAACGCTATCAACAGCATTAGCAACTGCATTACCGAAAAACGTAAACGGAGTATTATCTATTCTTGATGATTCCAATATTTCAATTAGCACTGATTCTGTCTGTTCTCTACCTTTTTATCAAGGAAAAGAAGCAGAATTAAATCAGTATGTCGTTGATAGTATTCGTGCACTGTATAAAAGTAAAAGTGGTGAAAAATGCTTACAAAAGCTTATTTCTACCACAGGTAATTCAAAATCGTTTTCTGAAGGAGATTAATCATGGCTATTCCTCTATATATGTACATAAAAGACGACGGCGGAGCAGATATTAAAGGTTCCGCTGATGTCTATGGTAGAGAAGGCAGTATTGAGATTTTAGGTCTTCATCATAGCGTCAGTATCGCCACTGATGATAATACAGGAAAATTAACTGGAACGAGGAAACATATTCCATTTATGATTGAGAAAGAAATTGATTCGTCATCCCCATACCTTTATAAAGCATTAACCACAGGACAAACATTAAAATCAGCAGAGCTTAAATGGTATAAAATAAATGAGCATGGGCAAGAGAAAGAGTATTTCAATACTTTCATGGAAAATGTAAAGGTGGTTAATATTGTTCCTGTTATGTTAGATATAAAAAATTCATCAAAAGATAAATTCAATCATATGGAAATCGTTGAACTTCGCTATGAAAAAATCACCTGGAAGCACAATGATGGAAATATAATCCATTATGATAGCTGGAATGAAAGAATCTAAATAAGACTATAGAATATGATCTTTCCATATTATTCTATTAATGACGACAATTTAATGATTATGTACTATCCTATCACTATTGGTAAGATAATACCTATTTCCTCTATTGCCCTCTAATTATGGAATATTTAAGAAAACATAATAGACGATGAAGTGAACCTCTAATTGTTAAACATTCAATTTTCAGGGTTCATTTCAGTCTTAAACGGCCAGATATAAAAAATGCGAGAGGCAAGTTTATAAATGAGGATCTTTACTAATGATGTTAACTATATGGTGGCAGCAATCATGAGATATCGAGTTCGGTTCCCATCGAGAAAGCTCACTCATAGATAGATGCGTGGCGCTCCAAGGTTTAACACCATTAATCCCAATTCCACCTTCTGTTAGCACATCGACAAATTCATGTCGTATGGTGTCATATACCCTAACATCAGCTAATGTTATTATTCCACTCGCCCACAAAGTACCGCCAGCAACACTTTGAATGTTATCGCAAATAATATAATCGTGCTTTAAAACTAATCTTCTATATATTGAGCGTCCCAGACCTGCTGCCTGATAATCTGACGAAATAAACGCCCCCTTTATCTGCTTACCCGTCTTTTTTATACCACAGTCATAGAAAATAAAATCATTGTATGCAATGCGACCTATTAACTCATCCTCATCAGGATTGTGCATATCAAGATCTATTAGATGCTGGATGATTTCACCTTCGCTGTAGCCGGAATCAAGCATCTCAAGAGACTGAGACCTATAATAATCATCAGTGAAACATCCTAATCGAATGATCCCTATGTAGTAATGATACTCACTACCACTCAAGAGGTACTCAGTCACCTCTAATAAATCACCACCTTTTGATAAGTGGTAAAACTTTCCTACAATCTCTTCTTTTATACAGTCAGGTTTTCTACTTAAATCTTTGGTGTATGAATCGTTCAGGTCAGGGGCCATCTTTATCTCAGCTACACATTAGCAACAGGACTATATTTCTGAATAAAATCACAAACAGTTTTTTCAATACTGGTATTTATTGAAGGCAATCTATCTTTCAGTTCAGGATATTGATATACCGGATTTACAAGGTATCTTACTTTGTCTTTACACACTGTAAGTTCAGCATATGGGATCACTCGGAACTTGCTTGAATTGTCTGCATTTTCAACAGTAACGATAAACAGTTGACGCTTAATATCAACCCTACAGCTTAAGCGTCTAACAGAGAACATCCTTTGTGATGGTTCATCAAAAAAAGAATTGATAACTTCTGTTGAGTGGCTAATAGTCTGTATAGATCTGGTGTGTTCAGTCCTCATATAGCCTCCTAACATTATGAAATTCAAGTGAATAGATGATTAGCCGTTATCAAATTTATGCCACTTAACATGATATAAATTTATATCACATAACGTGATAATAGTTGGATTGCCCCCCTAGTTCAACAAATTTAACAACCAGAAGCCATCCCTAACTTGAGGTTAGAGCAGGTAGTTAGGAATTTTGATTTCTAAAATGTCTGTACGGCAGTGCCCCAATCGTAGTCATGATCTCATCCAATTTCAGAGACCTAAGTTGCTTTTATGACAGTTAACAGAAAGCCCCGATCAATAAAGAAAGATACATCCATATTGGTCACCGAATCTAACGGAAGTGCCTGGAACGAACTTAAAATAGGTTAAATTTAGGATGACAGGCCAGCCAATCACTGGTCCTCCGGCTTTTATGAATACTATAATTATCCAAAATTAACGTGAAGGTTTAGGTTCGGGTAAGTCAAATACGTCACAGATAAATTTGTGACCAGACGTGGAAACCCAATTAGCTGGATGACGCAATTACATAAAATTTGGAACCCACTCTCATATTAGGCAATTAGAAAGAATAGTGAAAAAGTAATATTGGTATAATAAACCACTACTCAAACAGCAACAGTGTTAAAGAATGACCAAGTATCATAGTCTCAAGAATAAAACCATTGGTGGAATCGGTAAGATTAGCAGTTATGACATTGAATTCACTTTTAACGGCAAAAAACCACAAACCTTTCGGTTGGTATTCTTTCCATTAACTGACGATATTGTCGGAGCCTAAAGAATTGCTAAAGTGTACGATATTAATCCCAAAATTTTATTTGCTGTGTCTATTATCTTTTTCGATCAAGCTTATGAATTAATCCCTACGGACGAATTAAATGGTAGGACTCCATTTGATAAAATAGATAAAGCTGTTCATTACAATAGAAATGAAAATAACTACCTTTTTAATGTTTTAATATCATACATTCTGGATTATATTGAAGAATCTAAAGTTCATTACTTGTACTTTAGTGGTTATAGTGATTCTCATAAAAGAACCTATGAAAGACTTTTACAAAAGGTACAATCAAGATTAATTTAGAGCATGAAGATTTAGGAGGAGGCGATTATGTTGTTAAAACGTGCTACAGCAACCAAGAAGAAGGCAACTCAAACTGACTACGCTCGTAACCGCAAAAATAAAACCGCTATGGTTAATGCTTTCATTGAGGCTAACAAAGCCAAACATACGGAAAGTCCCTGCTAACCAGCTCATTCGTTTCAGTCTAAGTAAAAAGCCACCTCTAGAATAGGTGGCTCTCAGTTTGACGATTTAACTGACCTATAAAAACTGCATCGCAAATGTAAAACTTGGGACGCAGTTTAGAATATGACCTTCTTCTTTGATCAGGAAGCAATTTGCTCCATTGTTTGCAAAATTCTCTTATCCGAGACCGGATATGGCGTACCCAGTTGCTGAGCAAACAAGCTGATCCGCAGTTCTTCAATCATCCAACGAATCTCTTGTACCTCAGGCAACTGCTTTTGTTGCAGTGATAATTTTGCCAGCCATTGCTGCCACTGTTGCTGGACATTTTCGACACGCCCCATTTGTGCTCTATCTCTGTGCGGATCAATCGCTAATTTTTCAAGACGGCGCTCAATACCTTGTAGATAACGCAGGACATCCGGCAAACGTTTCCAACCATTAACGGTGACAAATCCTTTGAAAACCAGACCAGAAAGCTGCTCTTTGATATCCGATAACGCCAGGGCTAGTGAAATATCAATTCTCCCCTTAAGGCGTTTGTTAATAGCAAAAATAGTGGTGAGTATCTGTTCTACCTGTTTAGCTATTTCCACGACAGTATCGTTCAATTCAGCCCGAACTTTGTCCTGTAGCTGAATAAAATCCTGCTCATTCCAAGCTGGTCCACCATTCACTGCCATTAATTTATCCACACCACAGGAGATACAATCATCAATCAAATCCAGTACCTTGCCATAGGGATTAAAATAGAGCCCCAATTTGGATTTATTCGGCAATTTCTCATGTAAGTATTTAATTGGCGAAGGAATATTGAGCAACAACAGACGACGAGTACCTTCCCACATGGCAATCTGTTGTTCCAATTCAGTTTCAAACAATTTGATACCGATACTCTCTTTTTCATCCACCAGCGCGGGAAATGCTTTAACAGAGTAACCACCGCGTTTTTGCTCATATCGTCCCGGTAATTCACCAAAACTCCAAATATGCAGCCCACTCTGTTCAATCCCATCATCAGCAACAGAGGAAAGTGTCTCCTGAACTTTCTCTTTCAAGCGTAATTTCAGTGCCAATAAATCTTTACCCTCAGCGATAGTCCGATTCTTTTCTCCTGCCACTCTAAATGTCATTTTGAGATGATCGGGTACTTGCTCTAACTGCCAATCATCACGTGACACCGTAACGCCAGTTATCCGCCGTAACTCCCTTTCAAGACTATCTAACAAAGTGGATTGAGGTTGAGATACTCGCTCCATAAATGCCTGAGCATAGTTTGGCGCAGGGACAAAATTACGACGAACCGGCTTTGGCAGTGATTTAATCAGCGCAACCACTAAATCATAGCGAATACCTGGGATCTGCCAATCAAATCCTTCATCCTTAACCTGATTCAGCACCGGCAGCGGAATATGAACGGTCACACCATCGGCTTGCGTACCTGGTTCAAACTGGTAACTAAGCCGTAATTTCAGTGCATCCTGACACCAGTAATTAGGGTAATCCAACGCACTGATTTTATCGGCATCACCTTTGATCAACATATTTTTTTCAAAGTTGAGCAAGTCCGGTTGCTCTTTACCTGTTTTCATCCACCAGCGATCAAAATGGCGGGCAGAAACTACATTCTGAGGTATCCGTTGATCATAGAAGCTAAATAGAGTTTCATCATCCACCAAAATGTCACGACGACGGGATTTATGTTCCAACTCCTCAATTTCCTCGCGTAATTTCAGATTCGCTCGGAAAAATGCATGTCGAGTTTGCCAGTCGCCTTCCACCAGCGCATGGCGGATAAACAACTCACGGCAGAGCATTGGATCAATTTTGCTGTAATTAACCTGACGACTAGCCACAATTGGCAAACCATATAAAGTGACTTTTTCCTTAGCCATTACCGCGCCCTGAGATTTTTGCCAGTGCGGTTCGCTATAATGATACTTCACCAGATGTGCGGCTAATGGTTCAACCCATTCAGGTTCTATCCGCGCAGCAATACGCCCCCACAAGCGGCTAGTTTCAACCAATTCCGCCGCCATTGACCATTTAGGCGGTTTCTTGAATAAACCAGAACCAGGAAAAATAGCAAAACGAGCATTACGCGCACCGGTATATTCCTGTTTGTCTGTATCTTTTTGGCCAATATGGGATAACAGCCCAGAAAGTAACGCAGTATGAATACTGCGGTAATCTGCATCCTGGCTATTTATCGACAAACCAATTTCTTTCACAACTTGTCGTAACTGAGCGTATATATCCTGCCACTCTCTGACCCTCAGGTAGTTAAGATAATCTTGACGGCAAAGCTTGCGAAATTGCGAAGAAGAAAGTTCCTTTTGCTGTTCTTTCAAAAAATCCCATAATTTCAGAAATGCAATAAAATCGGAGTCTTTATCAGCAAATCGACGGTGTTTCTCATCAGAAGCCTGTTGTTTCTCTAGCGGCCGCTCCCTTGGGTCCTGAATAGACAGCGCAGAAGTGATGACCATCACTTCACGCACACAACCATGATGACGAGCCTCCAATACCATACGCGCCAACCGGGGATCAACCGGGAGTTGAGCAAGCTGTCGTCCGATTAATGTAAGACGGTAATTACTCTTAGCCATTGCGCCTTGATTAATGGTGCTCTGATCAATAGCTCCAAGCTCTTCCAGAAGCCGAACGCCATCCTGAATATTACGTTTATCAGGCGGTTGCACAAATGGAAATGCGCTGACATCCCCAAGACCAATTGCCGTCATTTGTAGAATGACCGATGCCAGGTTAGTACGCAGGATTTCTGGATCAGTAAACTCCGGCCGAGAAAGGAAATCATCTTCTGAATACAGCCGGATACAGATCCCATCGGATACACGTCCGCAACGCCCTTTCCGCTGATTAGCCGACGCCTGTGATATTGGCTCAATCGGCAATCTCTGTACTTTCGTCCGATAACTGTAACGGCTGATACGTGCATATCCGGTATCAATCACATATTTAATTCCCGGTACAGTCAACGAAGTTTCTGCCACGTTAGTTGCCAGCACAATTCTCCGCCCGATATGTGACTGGAAAATCCGGTTCTGATCACTGTTAGAAAGACGCGCAAATAGCGGCAGTACTTCGGTATGACGCAGATTCAGTTTATTCAGCGCATCGGCTGTATCACGAATCTCCCTCTCACCACTCATAAAGATCAGGATATCCCCAGGCCCTTCCCGGTTGAGTTCATCAACAGCATCAATAATTGCCTCAAGCTGATCCCGCTCGCCATCATTATCTTCCCCCATCACCGGACGATACCGCACTTCTACCGGATAGGTTCGACCAGAAACTTCAATAATTGGCGCATGATTAAAATGACGGGAAAAACGCTCAGGATCGATAGTCGCCGAGGTAATAATCACTTTCAAATCAGGACGTTTTGGCAGCAACTGACGCAAATAACCCAGAATAAAATCAATATTCAGACTACGCTCATGCGCCTCATCGATAATGAGCGTGTCATATTGTTTAAGCAACCTGTCATTTTGCAATTCCGCCAGCAAAATACCATCGGTCATCAGCTTAACCAACGTGTTATCGCCCACATGATCACTAAACCGGACTTTATAACCGACAGCAGAACCCACCGAGGTTTCCAATTCTTCCGCCAGACGATTGGCAACCGCGCGAGCAGCCAATCGACGGGGTTGAGTATGGCCGATCAGACCTTTTATTCCCCGACCTAGTTCAAGACAAATTTTCGGGATTTGGGTTGTTTTACCCGAACCGGTTTCACCCGCAATAATGACAACTTGATGGTCACGAATAGCTTTGTAGATATCATCTTTCTTCTGGCTGACGGGCAAGTTTTCTGGATATTTGATCGTTGGACAAGCAGCCTGACGGTTAATGATTTTCTGAGACTCTTTCACTTATATTGATCCTTGTAACTTCTTAACTTTACTGATTAGCCAGCTTTTATTGATGATGCGGTTCTTATTGACGACATAGTAGCACATCTTATCTATTGGCAATAATTTCGGCGGATATTTCCCCATCACGCTATATCAACGTGGGTAAAAGTTTTTCAATAAATTTGAATGCTAAGCTCTAAATATTGCTCTATTACCAGAAGATAATAACTCATAGAATCACTATATCGTGATTAACAAGTGAATTACCAAAAGTTAATTTAAGGAATAAAAATGAGTAAAGTTCTGGTTCTTAAATCCAGCATTATGGCGCAGCATTCACATACTAACCAAATGGCAGATTTCTTCATTGAAAAGTGGCAAACCAATCATGCTGATGACACCATTAGGATACGTGATCTGGCCGCACAACCCATTCCTGTTCTGGATAATGAACTGGTTCATGCATTACGTCCAAGTGGCAGTGAAATG
The DNA here is from genome assembly GCF_002968995.1 of Photorhabdus hindustanensis. Lineage (NCBI taxonomy): Bacteria > Pseudomonadati > Pseudomonadota > Gammaproteobacteria > Enterobacterales > Morganellaceae > Photorhabdus > Photorhabdus hindustanensis. The sequence goes on along the minus strand of NZ_PUWT01000023.1, from coordinate 49,471 downwards.
ACTACTCGCCAACAAGAGGTATTAGCATTATCTGACGAACTGATTGCGGAATTGCAGGATAATGACATTATTGTTATCACTGCGCCGATGTACAACTTCCACATTCCAACCCAACTGAAAAACTATTTTGACCTGATAGCCCGTGCTGGCGTGACTTTCCGTTATACCGAAAATGGCCCTGAAGGTCTGTTAAAAGACAAACGGGTAATTATCTTGACCAGCCGTGGCGGCATCCATAAAGACGGCCCCAGTGATCTGTTAGTGCCTTATTTGCGTCTGTTCCTGAATTTCATTGGTCTCACTGATGTAGAGTTTGTTTTTGCCGAAGGTATAGGGTTAAGTCTTGATGCAGCAAATCAAGCGCAACAAACTGCCCGTGAAGTTTTAGCAGCAATAGCTTCCTGACAGCCACGTTTTTGTTCATAATTCATACATTATCTATATTTATATTGCTGTTTTTTGCGCGTCATTCGACGCGCTTTTATTTCTTCAACCATTTACCATTAATACCAAGCACATATTCACCAGGTTCAGCTCTGTTCACCAGTTTTTCGCCAGTAAGTTTAGCCACTTGTTCTGTAGAAATATTATTGCCAGCCGCAATTTCTGCGTATTTTTCCTTACGGGCCCGATTAATCTCTGCCACTAAAGCCTGTGCCTGACTATCTGCTTTTACTATAGCCAGATAACCACTGAACGTTTCACCCACCAGCCCTTCCTGCTTTGCTTCATTCAGGGTCATTCCTCCCACAAAAGGGCTGAACAATACACTTGCCAATAACAATATTCCCGTACCTGTTATCTTCATAATGCTAATCCCCCTAGAATAAACCCGTGTTATTCTTGAGCATCTCTTCAACTTGCCTGTCTACTTTTATCTGAATTTCATGCTCAATTTTGACATTCATATTAATATTAATGGGCTTCTCAGGTGTTGCCACTTCAAGGCGTATACAACCTGACAATATTAAAGATCCCATTGATAGTAAGAACAGCTTTGTTCTGGTTCGTTTTGTCATTTATCACTCCCATTTAATACAGATATATTCTGCTGTAACCAATCTTCAAGATTGTTGCCAAACCGTAAGCTACGCCATAAATGAAAGATATTCTCTTCATGATGGTAATTCAGCTTGACTTGCCGTTTTTTATCCCTTAATGAATTAACACCTTGAATTTCAGCATTAAGTGTCAAACCCCCTAAATTATTAAGACTGACTTGCGCCCGTAAGCGACTGATTTCTAAATAGCGTAACCAATCCATAGCGGCACCGGCGGAAATATTATCTTTGTTAATGGAATCTACCGTATCTTTATCCAGACGTAAGGTCATATGGTCGATATTGGTAATCCGACCTTGCTGAACTATCCAGCGTTCATTGTTAATAAACAACGGCAATTTTCCGCTGATTTTGCCGGACATCGCAAATTGTTTAACTTTCAACACAGTAAAAAGGCGACTTAGCTCCAATTTATCAAGCGTCAAAATAGCCGGATGATGCTGAGGAAATCTTAATTTATCTAGGTTAATACGCCCATCCAACATACCTACATTCACATTAGTCAATTCCAGCGGCTTTTGTTCCGATGGCGGATAAAATCCCTGTAAATCCGCCGTTAAATTATGCATTTCAAACAGATTATTAATTGTTTTCACTCGTAGCTGAACCGGCGATTTAACACCAAATTGCCAGATACTATCTTTCAGCCGCCACGGTAAGACAAAATTAAGGCCACTGATTTCACCATCTTTAAGCCACATGCTGCCATTTTTTTACCACCCAGTGCCCTCCCGCGACAAAACCTTGCCCTTGTGTGGCAGAAAAAGCGGCTTGTGCATAAAGATCACCTGAGCGCAAGTTTATCCCTAAATCTTTAGGTACCAACGGCTGAAATGCAAGTAAGGATTGAGTAGGCCAACGCGCTTCACCACGCAATCTTGTTCCATCCCAACGACTGTAAAAAGGGATCGGGCCAATATTTCTTGATGAAAGATCACCATTAACAATAAAGTTGTTCGGGCTTTTCCCTGTCAATTTTGCTGTCAGTTCAGTGGGGGGCAGAAAGCCACCGGACCGAAACGATATTTTCTTCGTTGCCAGTCGTAACTCACCCTTAAAGGTGGGAGATTTCTCTGAACGTTGCCATTCCAATGGCTTTGTTAACTGTAGACGCGGCGTATCTACCTGAATCATGCCGTGTTTAATAACATTAAAGCCGGTAACCATTTCGTTGACGCTAATCAATGTGTCACGCCAGCGACCTTTTCCAGCGATATCCCATTTAGCCTGTAGTGACGGCAAATCGCCATCTCCCCAATAGTTCCAACGCCAATAGCCTTTATCCGGCATAAAATTCTCGGCATGACCATCAAGATGCAAACGGAATTTTCCCCAATCACGGTGTTGTGCATTAACAATCGCCTGTAACCGGCCAGTAAAACCTTCACGTGTCAGATAAGTTCCCGCTAACGGTGATCGAGCATCTTTAACAATAAACTTATCGGACAAACGCCCCCAAGTCCGAAACAACGAACCTGACTGGAAAGTCATTCTCGGATTAACCAGCGGACCACTAATTACCGCAGGCAATGACATAGCCATAATCATATCCTGCACATTAATCTGACCTGTTAATTGAAAAGGAAGTTGCATATTTAACGAGTTTATCCGGCCCGGTTTTATGGTTAACACTATATTCGCTTTACCACGTTTCCCCTGCGTGACCAAATTTATACGGCCACTAATCAGCAGGTTATCCAATCCTTGTTGCCAATGAGCAATCTTAATATTCACTCCACCCGCAAGAGGTTGTCCCGCACTCGTCCATCGCCATTTACCATCAGTAATATCAAACTGGTCTTGGTTAAACTGCCAAGGTAATTCAGCCAAAGGTACTACCGTCCCCTCTTCTCTGATAATAAGTTTGCCGGATTTCCCTTGCCAACCTAACTTGATATTTAGCGGGTGCGTATATTGACTGGCAATAATTTTACCTTTTACTTCACCATGAGGAGGTAGTTTGTCCACATTAAGTGGTAAAGTCACTTCACCATTAAGGCTGATTTCCTGTTCTGGTAATTTAATTGCCAGTTGGTCAATAAATAACGATTCCTTACCATAAATATGCGCTGACAATTTAACATTCTTTCCCTGATAACTCAGTTTTTGCCCCTGAGGAGAGGAATTGAATTTTAGCTTTCCGGCAAAATCTTGCCAGGGATGAAAAGAAAGATTATCCACAGACAAACTTCCTTGTGGAATAAGAGCTAAAATATCAGCAACAGACAATGGAGCAAGGCCCTGAGTAGATTCGGGCAACTGATTTAGGCAATGGATATCTCCATTAATATCTGCGGCATTTAATTGCCAATGATAACTGTTATCTATCTCTGAATATGGGTAACTAACAGATAATCGCGATACACGAATGAGCCTGCAATCTTTCATCTGCAATGAAATATCAGCCAGTTGCAAAGCCCCATTTTTCCATTCTGGTTGTTTCAATGAAACCGTCATACCTGGAGGTAACCAATGACTGGTGACTTTAGGCAGCCAATGAGGAATAGAAAACCATCCCGCCGCCATCAGCAATACCAGCAACATCAGTATGGTAATGAATATCTTTAACCCTTTGGTTATCAAGTTCTTTCCTCTCCTTATTAAGTCTTAGATCGGTTACTTCTATTGTTATTCCATAATTTAGCAGACAAACCTTAAACTAAGATATTGATTATTAAGCAAATTGTGTTGAACATATAGGGGAACAACAAGCAATACACTTATAGAGTTAATTAATTTATTGGTTTATTTAACCCTTTACGTCAGCAATAATTTAAGCCCAAAACAATTTATTAGCTACTTAAATTATAGCGGAGATAATCCCATGAAATTAGTCGTTTACAGTACCAAACAGTATGACTATAAACATCTGGAGCAGGTCAATAAAAAGCTCGGATTTGGTTATGATTTCGAGTTTTTCGACTTCCCTCTCAGTTCAAAAACTGCCAAAAACGCTATTGGCGCAGATGCTGTTTGTATTTTCGTCAACGATAATGCTGACCGTGAAGTGCTTGAAGAATTGGCTGAAATGAATATAAAAATCCTCGCATTACGTTGTGCAGGTTTTAATAATGTTGATCTGGATGCGGCTGAAGAATTGGGTATTCAGGTTGTACGGGTTCCAGCCTATTCTCCTGAAGCTGTTGCTGAACATGCCGTCGGATTAATGTTGTGCTTAAACCGCCGTATTCACCGAGCTTATCAACGTACCCGTGACGCCAATTTCTCTCTTGAAGGCTTAATTGGTTTCAATATGCACAACCGTACAGTAGGAATTATCGGAACCGGGAAGATTGGTATTGCTACCTTACGTATTCTTAACGGATTTGGTATGCGTCTATTAGCTCATGATCCCTACCCCAATCAAACTGTTTTAGAGCTCGGTGCTAAATATGTCGATCTGGATACGCTGTATGCACAATCCGATGTCATATCCCTTCATTGCCCGTTAACACCAGAAAACCATCATCTGCTGAATGAAGTTGCTTTCAGCAAAATGAAAAACGGCGTAATGATCATCAATACCAGCCGAGGGGCTCTGATTGATTCCGCGGCAGCCATTAATGCATTAAAACAACAAAAGATTGGCGCTCTGGGTATGGATGTTTACGAGAATGAACGCGATCTCTTCTTTGAAGACAAATCTAATGACGTAATTCAGGACGATATTTTTCGTCGCTTGTCTTCATGTCATAACGTGCTGTTTACCGGTCATCAGGCATTTCTGACAGAAGAAGCCTTAACCAGTATCAGTGAAATTACGCTGGGAAATATCCAGCAATTACTCAACGGGAAAAATTGCCCGAATATTGTTAGTAAGTACCCTTAAAATAATATATAGGAGATAAACATGAAAAAAATATTACCTTTGGCAACAGCAACTTTATTGTTAGCCACATTCCAAGCTTCAGCGACAGAAAACGTGTCAGTTAATGATTTACAACATCACAAATTTGTCCTGGTGAGCGTTAACGGAGAAGGCGCGCAAAATCAAGATGGTCGCGTACCAACTATTGAGTTCGGTGAAAAAATGCATATTTCTGGTTCCATGTGTAATCTCTTTATGGGTCAAGGCAAACTGAAAAATGGTGTACTGACCGTTAAAAACTTAGCCAGCACTCAGATGCTTTGTTCTGATGATAAATTAAATCAATGGGATTACCTGATTGGTAAAGTATTAGCCGATGGCGTTAAAGTGAAGTTGAAAGGTCAAAAACTGACACTATCTCACTCCGATAATACATTGGTTTATAAACTGAAAGATTAAGTTCAGTAATTAAAAAACTCATTTATAAAGTTAGCATTAGACATTTAACAGAGTGAAATTCCTTGAATGGACTCAGGATTAAACTCTGTTTGTCCAAGTGTTTTATGTTTTATTTAGGTGCCGAAAAATACTTTTCGGCACCTCTAGATATAATATCTAAGAATAAATTTATCACTGACATTGATCTTTTAAATATTATAGGAGAAAAAATCGACAAAAATAGATAATGTAATTTACTTTTAACTTATTCCTTCCAATTTAAATAAAGAGTTATACGCTTTTAAATTTAATAGATAGTTTACTAACTAAATAAAAGGAAATAATTTATGTCTAATATTACATCGACAGATATTCAATTTATCGACCTCATGAACGAAATGCGTCAACACGCAAAGCATATGTTAAATGACTCTAAAACTGAACAATTTGTGCCATCGACACCTGAACTCCAGGCATATGCAAAGATACTTGGGGAACAATATGAAAGTGTAGATATTACCGAAAATAAGGAAATAGACGGTATTATTAATCAATTGAAAGATTCAGTGAAATCTGGTGCTAATTCAACAACAAACGTTTCCAAGGCAAGTGTAACTGATAGCACACAGAAATATCAGGAAGCAATTGCCGCTGATCCAGACAACGCAGACCAAGACTGGATCGATAACATGAATAAATCTCGTCAAAGAACCAAAGATGAGAACAACAGACAAATTGACACAAGTTACGATAAAGCCATTCAATTTGGGTTACAATTTCCTAACGCCAGAGCAGCAATCCAAAGTTTTATGGAAAAAACTAATGCATTTTTCTCCAGTTTGTTTGGCAGGCTTTCAAATTTTATACTTGATGCAGCCAGGCAACTCTCTGAATGGATAAGCAGAGCATGGGAATCAATTAAATCGTTCTATGATAAAATTAATGCTTGGGTTTCCGGTGCTTTGTAATTAACTAATAATGGTTCGAATTAGCTCGAACCATTATATTCACCTCAGATACAACCTGGAAAAATTAATTACTTATTAGGCAACTTGATTCTGGAAATAATCGCCAGTCTATCCATATAATATTCCGCATTACCCCATAACCAACTCTGCTCTTTACTGACATCATCTTCAGCTAAAATACTTCTTAACTCACAGGTCATAACATCATAACCGTAAACATAAAGCCCAAACTGTAACGCCTCATACATTCTGGCTTGCCAAAAAGAGGTGCCTTCTATTATTTGACTTATATTTGAAGCAACAACATCATAGGTTTTAATCAGATAGTGGAAAAAAATTTTAGTGGCCAAATCACTTAATGCTGCTTTATGCTGCGGTTTCCTCGTTCGCCACACAAGTATCTGCGAAGCGGGACGACAATTAAGCACCAGGTCACTTATTACAATCACTTTATTGTAATAAACCACTTCTTTTGTTTCATCACTAAGTAACGCTAATTCAAAGTAAGGTTCATCTATATCATCCAAATCTAACCGGTTATCAACCCTGATCAACCGGTAACCTGGAGGAAAAATGAGTTCATCCACATCATGCACAATATTTGTACCAGAGGAATCAAGAGCATCATACAAAACACGATTGAACTCTAACTCACTCAATTGGATGAAATCATTGGTAATCTTTTCTATGTTTCCCACATGTATTGGCATACTTTATGCCTCCTATAATAGACCACAGGTTCAATTACCTAATGGTAATAGTATAGACGCAATTATATACAATCAACCTTTAGTTTATTCTTGGCGGATACACCCATTGGATAGCTTAACTCTGGAGTAAGCCCCAACGAGGGAAACACAGAAAATAATTTGTTAAATTATAGTTAGTTAGAAAATTGTTAAGGTTTATTAATGATATGATCTTCCCACTCTACAACATCAATTTCCCGTACAGCGATATGCCTAACTGAAATTCTTTCGCTATGCATTGCTGATTTGGAACCTTTAATCAGAGGATGCCACGGTAACAATGACTTCCCTTCTTCAAGCAAACGATATGCACAAGTCTTCGGCAACCATTCGAAAGTCGGCAAATTATAACGGGTTAGCTTGATACAATCCGGCTCATATCTGAAACGCTCTTCGTAATTTTTGCATTGGCACGTTTTTATATTGAGCTGATTGCAAGCAACATTAGTAAAATAAATTTCATCGGTATCATCATCCATCAATTTATGTAGGCAACACTGCCCACAACCATCACATAATGATTCCCATTCTTCATCCGTCATCTGATCTAGAGCTTTTACCTGCCAGAAAGGCTGAGACATAACTTCTACTATTCCTTATATTATTCAAATCACCCTAGTAGTGAGTGAATTATCATTCAGAGTAACCTTTAACACATCACCGGCTCTCAGTGCTCCAACACCTTCCGGTGTGCCAGTGAGAATCACATCCCCCGGCCGCAAAGTGAAAAAGTGCGACATATGGCTGATCAGGGGAACGATTGGTGTCAGCATATCACTGCTATCGCCGTTCTGCCGTAGCTCATCATTGACTGTCAGTGAAAACTGGACATTCTGTGGATCACCAAAATGGCTTATTCGAATAAACCCAGATATCGGGCAAGAGCCATCAAACGCCTTACTTTTTTCCCACGGTTGACCTGCTTTCTTGAACTTAGATTGCAAATCACGCAAGGTGAGATCCAACGCAACAGCAAAACCAGCGATCGCGGCGCTAACTCTCTCTTCATTTGCCTGTTTCAACGGTGTACCAATCAGCACAGCCAGTTCAACTTCATGGTGAACGGCGCCAAAATCCTTTGGAATTGCAATTGGCTGATGTATATCACACAGCGCAGTTTCTGGCTTAATAAAAACGACTGGCTCTTCCGCTGGCTGAGTTCCCATCTCTTTAATATGTTTAGCGTAATTACTACCAACGCAAACTACTTTATTGACAGGAAGATCCAGTAATGCCCCCTGCCAGTCTCTGTGTTGATACATATTCGTTCCTCACTCTGGTTTATTAGGCAACACACCCATAATTATAGCACTTATTGCCATATCTCATCGGCCACCATGCCAAGACTCATCGCAAAATAAGGAGCACAGGAAACGGAAAGAGGTTACCGCTATTCAAAGGAAATTTTTCCTCTAAAATACAAACCTGATTGTTGTCCTTTAAAAGCACGGCTCACTGTGAATATTGTGGTGGTTAATAAAACCGCGATGACGATTAACTTTGCTCATCAAGCTCTTGGATTCTTCTTATTTTTCCATCTGATTCAGATGTGCATTCATTAAGTTTTCAACCGGAGGTGGGATTTGCAGGTAAAAACCTTGCTCAATTAACGATATTTTTACCTTTTCTATATCAGCGCCTGCCAGTTTCTTTCTGTCTGCCAGAGAGATCATCATTGTATATTGAGGCTGACCAAAACTTTTCAGTAGCTCTTCGGGGACGCGAGAGAAATTATCTCTTTTTTCAACATAAAGGTATGTTTGCTCTCTTTTCGGGCTTCTGTAGATCACACAAATCATTATAATAAACTCTTTTAAATTCAGGTCACAACTTGCTTGAATAATTCAGTAATTATAACATGTTTATTGTATTTCAAAATATCGTATCCCAGAGGTTGTTCTGGGGTGATCTCAAATTTGCTGAATCTGAGTCAGGATAGATGTCACAGTCGCCAATTGAGCTAAAAGGCAGTAATTTTACGCTTTCGGTTGTTCATTTACACAGTGACCAACCAGAAATCATTCTACAGGCCCTACAGGAAAAAGTGGAACAAGCACCGGATTTCCTGAAAAACGCGCCTGTTGTTATTAACATCTCCGCTCTGCCGGCAGACGCTGATTTGAAAGCGCTGCATCACGCTATTGATTCAGCTGGATTCCGTATTGTCGGAATAAGTGGTTGTCGTGATGAGCAACAACGCAGAGCGGTAATACAAGCATCCTTACCACTACTAAGCGAAGGCAAAAAACAAAAAGCCTCAGCAAAGGAAAATAAACCGGCAGAACCTGAGATTAAAAAAACTCGCGTAATTAATTTACCCGTTCGCTCAGGTCAAAGGATTTATGCCCAAGGCAGTGATCTTATTGTCACCAGCAATGTAAGCGCCGGCGCCGAGTTGATTGCCGACGGCAATATTCACATCTACGGCATGATGCGCGGTCGAGCGTTAGCCGGTGCATCCGGTGATCAGGAGTGTCTGGTTTTTTGCACCCATTTAAATGCAGAACTTATCTCTATCGCAGGGCAATATTGGCTCGGCGATAAAATCCCGACTGAATTAGCAGGAAAAGCCGCAAAACTTAGCCTGGTAAATAATGAATTAACTATTGAACCTTTAATCTAGCCCTTTTAATAAGGAATCACTTCATGGCACGCATTATTGTTGTTACATCAGGTAAAGGTGGCGTTGGCAAAACCACTTCAAGCGCGGCCATTGCTACCGGCCTTGCTCAAAGAGGTAAAAAGACCGTCGTTATCGATTTTGATATCGGCCTGCGTAACCTCGATCTGATTATGGGATGTGAACGCCGCGTAGTTTATGACTTCGTGAACGTTATCCAAGGTGACGTCTCGCTTAATCAGGCATTAATTAAAGACAAACGTACCGAGAACCTTTATATCTTGCCTGCATCACAAACCCGCGATAAAGACGCTCTCACCCCTGAGGGCGTTGAGAAGGTTTTAGTTGATCTGGACAAACAAGGTTTCGATTTTATTATCTGCGACTCCCCGGCAGGGATTGAAAGTGGCGCGTTGATAGCACTCTATTTTGCTGACGAAGCGATCATCACAACAAATCCTGAGGTCTCTTCCGTACGTGATTCGGACCGTATCCTGGGTATTCTGGCTTCTAAATCTCGACGAGCTGAACGGGGTGAAGATCCCATTAAAGAGCATCTGCTATTAACTCGCTATAACCCAGGCCGGGTGAGTCGTGGTGATATGCTAAGTATGGAAGATGTTCTGGAAATTTTATGCATTCCTTTAATCGGTGTTATTCCAGAAGATCAATCTGTACTGCGTTCATCTAACCAAGGGGAGCCAGTTATTCTGGATACAGAATCCGACGCAGGAAAAGCGTATACAGATACTGTTGAACGTTTATTAGGAGAAGAACGTCCTTTCCGTTTCATTGAAGAAGAGAAAAAAGGCTTCTTAAAACGCCTATTTGGGGGGTAAAACATGGCCTTGCTAGATTTCTTTCTGTCGAGAAAAAAGACGACAGCAAATATCGCTAAAGAGCGGTTGCAAATTATCGTGGCAGAGCGCCGCCGTGGTGATTCTGAGCCTGCTTATCTGCCTGATATGAAACGAGATATCTTGGCGGTAATCTGTAAGTACATACAGGTAGATCCAGATATGCTCTCTGTGCAATTTGAACAGAAAGGTGATGATATTTCCGTGCTGGAACTTAATATAACATTACCTGAGACAGAAGAAGCTCAAAAATAACACAGAAAGGCAGCTGTTTTATCACTACCGCCATCAAAGTAACCAAGCTCATTATATTATATGGCAGTCTGAGGTGGGGTAACCCTAACGGGAACCCCTTTCTCGCGCTTTAGCCTAGCATCAAGCTAATGCTCTGATATGGATTAATCAGGATAGTTCGCCAGAATCTCTGCAACAGGTTTAGCCAGCAACTCTCCCCGCCATCCACTAAGCAGCTCAGGCTTGCCATTTAATTGTTTCAATTTCCAATGGGCACTGAGTAATTGATTAATCTGACGACGAGATGCCAATAATTCAGAATTAAATCTGTGCTGCTCACTTACCTGATGGATCAGTGCCTTAATATCCTTAAACGCTTTACGATAACCAGGTTGATCAATCAGGTTCGTCACTGGCGGCGGGCATTCGCTTTCTGGAATATTTCCACTTTCAGCAACCATTGCCAATAGACGACGACCATGACAACGAATCTCCTGCCCACTTAACCCTAACGCATCCAACTCTGCCAAAGAAGTTGGCATATAACGTGCTACCTGCCACAGGTTTTCTTCACGAATGACGAAGTTCACGGCTAAATCACGTTCTCTGGCCTGATTCAAACGCCATGCGGCCAGTTTTTTCAAACACGCAAGCTGTTGAGGACGTAATTGACAGATATTGCCTATCTGCTTATAAGCACATTCTGGTTCTAATATCTCTTTACGGCGTCGGCTGATAAGCTGACACTCACCGGTCGCAGCCTCCATATATCCGGCCTGCGCTGTTGCAGTCATCAGGATATCCGCCAAAGGCAACAGATAATAAACATCCGCTGCCGCATATTCACACTGTTTTTCACTTAACGGGCGAGCAAGCCAATCAGTTCGAGATTCGCTTTTATCCAGCTCGACATGAATATATTCAGCCACCAGCGCGGCAAAACCACATGAAAGCGGGTGTCCAATAAAAGCCGCCAGAACCTGAGTATCAACCATCGGTTCAGGCAAACATTGAAAAGCGTTCAGAAAAACTTCCAAATCTTCACTACCAGCATGCAACAGCTTCAATATTTGAGGATGAGTAATTAACTCACGGAAAGGTTGCCAGTTGGTGATATTAAGTGGATCAATCAGAGAAAGTTGTTCGCCATCATACAGTTGTATCAAACCTAATTGTGGGTAATACGTCCGTGTGCGTACAAATTCAGTATCCAATGCTACTTTTGAGTATTTTTTTGCCCTTTCGCAAACTTGCTGCAACTGAGCATCTGTGGTGATCAACTGATAATTCAAAACATAGTTCTCTTAGCCATTCATGGAATAAGCACGACAACGCCGGCTGATACCGGCGTTGTCGTGCTTATCAATATTATGAAGAGGATCTCAGGCTATAGCTACATTCCTGACCTTTTCCTCTTCATCACGCAGTTCCCTGCGAAGAATTTTACCTACATTAGACTTAGGCAATTCATCCCGGAACTCAATGATCTTCGGTACTTTATACCCTGTTAGATAACGACGGCAATGGGTTCTAAGCTCATCCTCGGTCAAACTAGGATCTATCCGAACCACAAACACTTTGACAGTTTCACCGGAACTTTCGCTTGATACACCTATAGCTGCTGACTCTAGCACTTTAGGGTGAGCTGATACAACATCTTCAACTTCATTAGGATACACATTGAAACCAGAAACCAAAATCATATCTTTTTTACGATCTACGATATGAATGGAACCCTGTTCATTAACATTCGCAATATCACCCGTTGCTACCCAACCATCTTTCAACACTTCTTCTGTTGCATCAGGGCGATTCCAATAACCAACCATCACCTGTGGTCCACGTATCCACAATTCTCCCTGCTGGCCCATCTCTACCTCATTACCATCATCATCCACAAGTTTGATTTCCGTTGAAGAGACCGGGAAACCAATACTGCCAGTATAATGTTTCGAGTTATAAGGATTACAGGAAACCAAAGGTGAACATTCTGTCAGACCATAACCTTCAAGCAGATTGGTGCCTGTCACTTTTGCCCATTTCTCAGCAACCGCTTTCTGTACCGGCATACCACCACCAACAACCAGACGCAGCGTAGAAAAATCAAGCTTCTTAAATTCTTCATTATTCAACCAGGCGTTAAACAACGTATTTACCCCGGTGACAGAAGTGAACGGATAACGACCTAATTCTTTAGCCGTACCCGTAATATCACGCGGGTTAGTGATCAGAAGATTACACCCACCCAAGTAAATAAGTAACAAGCAATTCACCATTAACGCAAATATGTGATAAAGAGGCAACGCCGTAACAATCAGCTCTTGGCCTGCACGTAATAATGGAGAATAAACCGCTTTTGCCTGTTCAAGATTTGCCAATATATTACGGTGAGTCAGCATAGCTCCCTTAGCTACGCCGGTAGTGCCGCCGGTATATTGCAGAAAGGCCAAATCATTACCGTTAATCTCCGGTTTTACATATTGCATGCGATAGCCCCTCTGTATCGCACAACGGAATGAAATGGCATCAGGCAAATTATACTTCGGCACCAACCGCTTAATGTATTTCACCGCAAAATCGACCAACGTACCTTTAGGACGAGATAGTTGGTCGCCCATACGCGTCAAAATAACATGCTTAACTTTAGTATTAAAAACGATCTTTTCCAATGTATGGGCAAAATTGGAGACGATCACAATAGCGGAAGTGCCGCTATCATTAAGCTGATGTTCAAGCTCACGCGGCGTATACAGCGGGTTTACATTTACAACAATCATACCTGCACGCAGAACACCAAACAGTGCAACGGGATATTGCAGCAGGTTTGGCATCATCAGAGCAACGCGATCTCCTTTACTTAATCCCAAACCATTTTGCAAATATGCTGCAAATGCCCGACTACGCTCTTCCAACTTACGGAAGGTCATAATCTCACCCATATTGATAAATGCAGGTTGATCTGCATAGTGCGCTACGGCATTTTCAAACATCTCAACCAATGATGCATAACGATCCGGGTCAATTTCCGCAGGAACATCCGCCGGATAGTGTTTTAGCCAGACTTTCTCCAAGGTAGTACTCCTGAAATTTTAATTGCTATGTTATCACTCGCCTAATAAATAACGCACGCCTTGATTTAACAAATTATTAACTCAGCGTACCAGTTTAAAAAAGAAACATTGTTCAGGTTGAGATACACATCACTAATTTCATGTTAATCCTTATACATAAAAACAAAGAGAATGGTGTCGTCTGTGAATTATTTTTAATTATCAGTATATTATTGCTCTAGTTAATATTTAACTTAGTAGCTATTGGTTATACATTGACCTACTTATTTTTTGCTTAAGATAGCATTTTTGAAATAGCATTTATTGCTTTCGTCTATTCCAATACGCTATTAGAAATATAATGGTAATAAAAAATGATTATAAATAACATTACAGTCAGAAGGGCAACCTATGAAGATAGTGCAACTATCAGCAATATAGAGCGCCAAGCAGCTTCTCTTTTTCCAGAAAAACTCTTACCAAAAGCACTCGGTGACCAAACCCTATCCACGTATGAAATTGAATCAGGTATTCAGGAACAGCAACTTTGGGTTGCTGAAAGTGATAAAAAGCTGGTTGGATTTGCGCTAATCCGACGTTTAAATCAATTGATGCTGCTAGCTGAGATTGATGTGTTGCCAAAATATAACGGGCAAGGTATTGCCAGTACCCTACTTAGCTTAATCATTGAGCAATTAGAACGGAACAGGGAAACCGCTCTTTATCTCACAACTTTTCGTGATTTTATGCCAAGCCGCAAATTATATGACAAATTTGGTTTTGTCATACTGCAATCGGATGATATTCCTAATGAACTACGGAAAATTCTGGCAGAAGAGATAGCTGCGGGTTTGGGGGCAAGAATTGCAATGAAATTAACGATCAACCCAAAGATAGATAGGAAATAATAGATAAATTACCGCCACATATTATTGCGGCGGCTCAAATTGGAAATAAAGTTACAATGTCACAAAGTCTATATCGACAATCCCGATTAAGATAACTCTATCTGGTCAAAATAGTCTCAACAGGTGCGGGGTCGGGGTAATACCAATTCCATCCCCAACCTGAATAATATGGATAGCCATAATAATTCCAAGGCCCCGGGCCATAAGGCATCAATACTCGCTGAACAACTTTCCAGCGTTGATAGCCCATCGCATTAATCACAACATAATCATAATCCGCACAACCAATTTTTCCCTTTTTTAATCCCATTATCGGACCTACGATAGTGACGTAATTTCCTTTAAAATCGTCAGGATCAAGGAAATCATTAATATAAACATAGATACGGCCAAGGGAAGGCTCATCTAGCTCTGGACTAGCATCCGATGCTAATGGCAATGATGATATTTCCAGACGAGTACGGTGATTTTCATTCACTACACTAAGTACCTTGCCGCCGAATCGTCCTTCCTGACCGATAAACAGCTCAGGCGTACTCTTAACAGAAAGTAGATCTTGAACAGGTGTTGGTGACGTTCCTTTTACTGAATCAGGAACGGTAATACAGCCTGTAAGCATTACAGCACCTAACAAAATTAGCGCCTTAATACTCGTCCGGTAGTTTATTACTCTTAACATAACCACCTTCTCCTGAAAATTGTCCCAATCATTAAGTTTAAAATAACTCTGTCTATTCGATACTCTCTTTTACTACAAGTTTCATAAATCGATACTTAACGGCCTGGTAATTTTTTCCAAGTAACTTCATTACGCAAGTATACCGGTTCAGCATGTTCAACGGCCGTTACCTCACCGTTTTGCCACATCTGTATCGCCAGAGGCAACATATCTTCAGCATGAGGTAATGTGATTCTGCTATCAGTTAGCGCTAAATGACTTGCCATCAACTGAGGATAAGCCTGCCAGCCAGTACCAGCAACTACCCAATCGCCACTCAACGAAGCCATGAATGCCTGTACCTGTTCCGGCTTCAACACGGCTTCTGTTTCACTTCCTTGCCATTCACCTTGCTGATTACGGATATGTTGCCCCCAGTAAACTTCCCCCATCCGAGCATCAATGGCGGTTAATACCTGAGTTGCACCTAGCAGACGAAAAACACCTTGAGCCATTGCATTGAGCGTTGACACACCAATCACCGGCAGTTCAGCTCCAAGAGCCAAGCCCTGAGCAATACCGACACCAATACGTACACCGGTAAAACTACCCGGCCCACGGCCAAAAGCTAAAGCATCAAGCTGCTGTAAACTCATCCCGGCTTCTGCCAGAACAGATTGAACCATAGGTAAAATACGTTGCGTGTGTTCACGTGGAGAAATTTCAAACTGTGCCAAAACGGCACCGTCATTCCAAAGAGCAACAGAACAGGCTTCCGTTGCAGTATCAATAGCCAGAATTCGTACAGGCATGCCTTAAGCACCTCGGCAAGAAATATAATCCAAAATAAGGCGCTATTTTATCATAACCCTGTCGATTTTACCCAGTTGGCAGCCATATGAAGGCCATTACCCTTTGCCATATGTACACAGGGTAATTGTGTCTTTATGAATTATCAGATAGAAAAGAAATTCAGTTTACCTGTACTCCATCGCTTCCTAACGTGATTTGCTATTACAATATGGAGCGATTCTTAATCATGTCACGCGATAGCCTGAATTCCGTTCTTCTTAACTATCGTAAGCAACCTCAGGGCTGGACCTCCGGTTTTTTTTGTTCCACGCTCCCAGTCTGATATAAGATTTTTGCTCACATTCAAATATCGGGCAAAAACAGGCTGTGACAAATGCTCCCGCTCACGAAGAGAACGTATTTCCTCTGGAGAGAGCGATTCTATGGGAGTCAAACAGGCAGCATCAAACTCACGCATGGTTTGCTTATTGACAGCCCCTATTTCGCTTAGTGCCTCCATCGTTTCGTGAATTGCAGCAAACGCATCACTACGATATTTTTTAACCATATTTAGTCACCTCCGAAAAATGACCTTTTTTAATTAGGAGATTGCCGGGCTTGCAGGAAAGCGACCGCTTTCGTTAAATCTCGGGTTCGTGGTGAAGGTGGCAAACTATTCAAAAACACTTCACCATATGGACGCATCACTAAACGATTATCACAAATGACAACAACGCCATAATCATCAATATCACGAATAAGCCGCCCGACTCCTTGTTTCAGGCTAATAACCGCATCCGGCAACTGAACTTCGTTAAATGCATCGCCACCTCTAAGTTGGCAATCTTCAATACGGGCTTTTAGCAGTGGATCATCCGGTGCCGTAAAGGGCAATTTATCGATAATGACACAGGAAAGCGCCTCGCCGCGCACATCGACACCTTCCCAAAAACTGCTGGTTGCCACCAATAAAGCGTTGCCGGCGGCAATAAATTGCGAAAGTAGCTGACCTTTGCTGGTTTCACCTTGAACCAAAACCGGCAATGTCATATTGGCACGGAACTCTTCGGCCAGACCGCGCATCATCTGGTGTGAAGTACATAAAAAGAAACATCGGCCTTTATTGATTTCAATGAGTGGTTTGAGCATCTCTGCCAACCATTTTGCACTACCAGGCTGATTTGGTGATGGTAGATGACGGGGAACGCAAAGTAGTGTCTGACTTTGATAATCAAATGGACTTGGCAGTAATAACGTTTTCGCCTCTTTTAAACCTAGCCGTTCAGTGAAGTGGGAAAGTTGCTCATTAACAGAGAGTGTAGCTGAGGTGAACACCCAACAACCTGATTGCTCATTAATTATTTCACTAAATTTGTCGGCAACAGACAGCGGTGTGAGTGCTAAAAGAAAATGGCGACCATAACTTTCAAACCAATAGCTATAACCGGGGATAGTCACCTCTTTCAAGCGTTTAAGACGATTACGATAAATTGTTGCCCTTTCAAATGCCGCATCCAACATGACTGAACGCCCTAAAGATAATTTCATCACGTCATAACAAAGCTCAAGCGCATCATCAAGCAATACTAATGCTCGCTGGACTTGCGGATTTTGCAATAGTTCCCGCAAATTACCCCGATAACCGTTCTCTCCTAACGCCAGCCGGAAACCTTGAGTGCTCTGACTCAGACGATCTGCGCTCTTTTGTAATTGAACTTGATCCCGAACTTCCGTGCGATACGCCATAATGATGTCTCTGGAGAGATCCATCAGTTGGCGGCTACTTAATTGCTGACCAAAATATTGACTGGCGATATCAGGGATTTGATGTGCCTCATCAAATATTTTGACTTCTGCTTGCGGGATCAACTCGCCAAATCCCGTTTCTTTCACCACCATATCCGCCATAAATAGATGATGGTTAACAACAATAACATCCGCCTCCAGTGCCCGGCGGCGAGCTTTGAGAACAAAGCATTCCTGATAACGCGGACAATCACTACCCAGGCAGTTATCGTTCGTACTGGTGACCAACGGCCAAACCTGGCTATCTTCCGCCACTTGGTGACAAGTACTGATATCACCCTCTTCAGTTTGTGAAGACCAGCCTCTTAGCCGAACAATATCTGCCAGAATTTCTGCTTCCAATTGCCCGCCCCCAAAAGAGTGCTGTTCCAACCGTTCCAAGCACAGATAATTTGCACGGCCTTTCAACAACGCCAATTTACCGGTGAAATTAATCGCTTCAGCGACGGTCGGTAAATCACGATTATAGAGCTGATCCTGTAATGCCTTAGAACCTGTGGAAATGATAACTTTCTGCCCAGAACGCAACGCGGGTGCTAAATAGGCAAATGTCTTACCAGTTCCCGTACCTGCTTCTACGACCAATTGTTGATGGTTTTTAATCGCACACTCAATAGCCACTGCCATTTCTCTTTGAGCATCACGAGGTTTAAAGCCTGTTATTGCTTTAGCAAGGGCGCCATTTTTCGCAAAATCGTCTGACACAAATCGTCTCTTTCAATAGAATGGATGGAGATTATGCCAATAGTATGTTCTGATCACCACCCAAAATCAGGCAGATAGTCATTCACAGAAAGGAGTATCCATGACAATTGAACGCATTGATCCACAGGATCGCTGGTCTGAAGCAGTAGTTTACAATAAAACTATTTACTACACCGCCGTACCGGAAAATCTGGATGGTGATATTACTGAGCAAACAGCAAATACGTTAGCCGCTATTGATATCATGTTACAGCGTCTCGGTTCTGATAAAAGCAAAATTATCGACGCCACTATTTTTCTAGCTGATGGAAAAGAGTTTGCTGGCATGAATGCTGCCTGGGATGCATGGGTTGTAGCAGGAAATGCACCAGTACGCTGCACCGTTGAAGCTAAACTAATGAACCCCAAATATAAAGTCGAAATAAAAATTATCGCAGGTATTTAATATTAATTTTGGGATATTCCCTATCGCCTCCATTTATATTTTAATTATATGGAGGTTATTCAGAATATCCCAATAGATGTTACTAATGTAAATAAAATATAACTTTCTCCATTAATTTAGTTACAATAACATTTTAAAATAAAATATTAATCGACATTTTCATTAACTATATTATTCATTGTTTTAAATGGAATGTTATAAACTCAACAACTCTAACCTTCCTCTTATGCCTTGAACTATAAGATGTGACCATTATAATGCTCATCTAATATTGACATTCTCATTTTGACAAACCATGATGATGACCATTATAGTGTTCATTAAGGCCATCAATGACCACTATAATGGTCAATAGGAGGAAGTATGTTAAAACATAGAGCCTATTCAAAATTCTCCCAAGAGGCAGTTATGTTACTCGGAGAACAAATCAAGTTAGGTAGAAAACAACGCCATTGGTCAGAAAAGAATTTGGCAGAACGTGCTGGTATATCCAGAACCACGCTACAAAAAATTGAAAATGGGGATATGGGTTGCTCCATAGGATTAGCATTTGAGCTGGCCAACCTTGTAGGTATCAACTTGTTTGACAATGATAAATTTCCTATCTCAACACGTATAGAACAAACAAGAGGTAAATTAGTTTTATTACCACGGCGTATTCAGGAAGAAAGGAGAGAAGTATACGATGATTTTTAACAACAAAGAAATTGTTTAGTCCCAACATTTGATGGCTAGTTATGAAAAATTTGCCGAGATTATACGATATCGTTTCACTAATCCTCAGAAAACATCAGAAGAATTATTTTCACGATTAACCCCTGCTTACGATATATGCCCTCAAGGTAGATCGGGTAATGAAGCATCTCAAGCAATGTTAATAGTCGGAAATAAAAATCTAAGTCAATTACAAACTTGTTTGGAAACTGCTCATAACTTTAACATTTCAGAGAAAAAAGCAAAAGAAATCTTTAATAGACAAATATCAATAATCCAAGATAATTGGAAAAATATCTGTGAAGAAGCTGAATTAAGTGAAATAGATAAAAAGTTGCTCTGGCATAGACAATTTTTAAATCCATTTTCTATAGCTTTTTGAGAACCTTAGGAACCTGTACATAAATTCATTATAACGGGCCAAAATACCTACTTTATTTTAGCAATAGCCCTTAATGATTCATTTTTGAAATATATATTATGTTTGAGTTTCTGACAATATTCTGGTGATCAATGTAAATAAAATAATTTCCAATATTGCTTATCACAAATAGCGTTAATTTCATCTGGCAGAGTTAACTCACCAAATGGATTTTCTATTATTTACCTTTTCAAGGTTGAATTATACTTATGTGTCGTCCATACTTTCTAATAAGCAAGTCAGTGTCGAGCCACTGTTTAGTGAATATAAACAAGGTCTAATCTTCAATAACTCTTATCACTTGGTATGGAGCATTCTATGGATGTCTGTTCAGGTTGTAATGATTCCCTTCATGATTCAGTTGTTGCGGAAGTAAAAGGCAAGATCTACAAAAGTTGCCCATGTTGTTCCGCCTCAATGGGTCAACACGTTTTTTATCGCTATGAAGACTTTGGCATGAGGGATATGGGTGATGGTCGCCATATCGTCCAATCTTGGTGTCCTGGTTGCCGTTTGAAAGATGGAAATAAACCAGATATATGTTTTACCTGCTAAAAGTCGTTTTATTCATATCTGCTGGTATGCAAAATAGTTACATACCAGCAGATAATATAAGAAATAAACAATAAAATTGGTTATTAAAAACTAAAGCGGGAGGAGTTATACAGTATTTAATCAAAATACCTGAGCAGAGAAAAAAATAGTTATAAGCGCATCAGGAGCGACAAAATTAAAACAATCTCTGTGAATCATACTCCCCCCAGATTGGGTTACTCCACGACTTAAGCCATCTTGATCATCACCATGCCCAACAGCAACAAGGCAATTCCACCCCAACCTTTACAATTCAAACGCTGATTAAACATAATCCAGCCAGCAGCAACCGTCGCAATAATACCGAAAGCGCCCCATAAGGCATAAGCAATAGAAAGCTCAATTCCCTTCACTGCCTGAGCAAGCGCACTAAACGCCCCAAGGACAGCAATAAGCGAGAGAACACCCATCCAAGGACGTCTAAAACCATTAGAAAGTTTCAGTAAAATATTCGCTAAAATATCCAACGCGACAGCAAGGAATAAGAACGCCGCATGCCACCATTCAAATTGTTGCAACATGTTATGCCTCCTTTATTTTACTGTTTTTGGTTGTTGCGACACTGACAGCCTTATTTGCCATCTGTTTCATTACCTCTGCCGATTTTTTAACTGCCGCTTTTCTAGTGCCGGATTTAATCAACATAATTCCTGTTATCAGCAGAGCCAAACCACCTACTTTCATCAATGACAGTGATTCACCAAACCACATGACACTAAAAACAGTAATAAATAAAATGCCAACCCCTTCCCACAAAGCGTACGCAACGCCTAATGCCACTTTTTTCACCGCCATTGCCAGCAAGATATAGGATGTGGCGATCATGATGTACATAACAGCCATGCCAACTACACCACCGGAAACGCTGGCATGTTTCATCGATAAGGTACCGATAACTTCGGTAACAATTGCCATTGCAAGGAATAACCAATAAATCATTTTCTTTCTCCTGACCACGTAAATACGCACGTCAAGACGCAAGCTAATAAATGATCTAACCCATCTATGCATGAGATGAGAAATAATAACCTGACGTTTTGACGAAATAGAAATACCGGTTGAGAACCGGTTAACAGGAGTCAGACGCTATAATGCACCACACCAGTAATGCTCACTGGATAAAATGGCAGAAAGGAAAAGCACGTGGGTGGAACTTTGAAACTTGACGCTTTTGGCGCTGTTCATGATATCTCATTCTTTCATCGCACTGATATTCCGCGCGATATACGAAGAATCCTCATAAATAGTGTTAGTGTTCCTATTACTTCTACCATACGAAATAATAGAAAGCAACCACTCAATTTTGCTCATTTTTTATCTGATAAACAGAGTTGATATCAACATAAGCCCTTGTTGATAACAACCCAAGCCGCTTACAGCGCGGCTTGAGCTTCAACAGAAAGGTTTATCAATTACTCAAACTCATTCCACGAACGACCATCGCGAGTGATCATAGCAACAGAAGCAACCGGCCCCCATGTTCCCGCCTGATAAGGCTTAGGCGCATCATTATCCGCCGCCCATGCATTCATAATAGAATCAACCCATTTCCAAGCTTCTTCCACCTCATCACGACGAACGAATAGCGCCTGAATACCCCGCATAGCTTCCAGCAACAATCTCTCATAAGCATCTGCCAATGGAATATGGTTAAACGTTTCAGAGAAACTCAGATCCAGCTTAGTGGTTGCAAACGATGCTTGTGCTCCAGCCCGGGCTTTGGTTCAGAACTTCGATATCAATACCTTCATCCGGTTGCAGACGAATCGTCAGTTTGTTCTGCGGTAGTTGCTGATAAGATTCAGAGAACAAATTCAGCGCGGGTTTTTTGAAGTAAACCACCACCTCAGAACATTTCGTTGGCAGACGTTTACCCGTTCTCAGATAGAAAGGCACCCCGGCCCAACGCCAGTCATCAATATCGACACGGATAGAAACAAAAGTTTCCGTCCGGCTGGACTTGTTCGCCCCCTCTTCCTCCAGATACCCCGGTACCTTGTGCCCTTGAACAAAACCGGCAGTGTATTGACCGCGTACTGTTTTCTCCCGCACATTCGTGTGATCAATACGACGCAGAGAACGCAATACTTTTACTTTTTCATCACGGATACGGTCTGTCGTCAGATCTGCCGGAGGAGACATAGCAATCATGGTCAATATTTGCAGCAGGTGATTCTGAATCATATCGCGCATTTGCCCAGCTTGGTCAAAATAACCCCAACGGCCTTCAATACCGACCTCTTCAGCTACCGTAATTTGTACATGATCAATTGTCCGGTGATCCCAGTTATTCACAAATAGGGAATTGGCAAACCGCAGTGCTAATAGATTCAATACGGTTTCTTTACCCAGATAATGATCGATACGATAAACCTGACGCTCATTGAAATATTTTGCTACTTCATCATTAATGGCTTTAGATGATTCAAGATCAGTCCCTAAAGGTTTTTCCATCACAACCCGGTTTGGCTCTTTATTTAACCCGGCAAGGCCCAATCCGTGACAAACCGAACCAAAAGTGCTTGGCGGCATGGCAAAATAGTGAATTGCTGGCTGGTGCCCTTGATTAAGAATCGCTTTCAGTTTGGCAAAATCTTCCTTTTGATTAACATCCAGATTGCAGAACGCCAAACGTTCACTCAATGTCTTCCATAACTTTGGATCTAATTTTTCCGGCAAGAACGTATTTAAAGCTTCTTCAACAACCTTGGTATACGCCTTTTTATCCCAATCAGCCCGGCCAACACCGATAATTCGGGTTTTTGGGTGGATATAACCCGCTTTCTCAAGCTGGTAAAGGGAAGGCAATAATTTCCGGCGAGCCAAATCCCCTTTAGCGCCAAAAATGACTAAATCACAAGCCTGAGCTGTAGAAGTAACCGCCATATGTATCTCCTCATTGCGGGATATTGTAATTTTGTTACAGCATTAACCAATAATGTACTCTTTTGACTATGGCGCGTAAACAGCGATAACGAATAACCACGTCCCTCTGTTAACAATATGTTTTATCAATGATAAAAATGTGATAGCTTTATGTAACTTTACAACGTTTATGAAAGATAATTACCAATGTGAAAGTTAGACACTTGTCATACTTTTATGAAAAACATTAAATTATTGTGACTTCCTACTGCCAGCTTCAATTTGCTAATAGTATATTTTCATAAAAATTTATATAGATTTCTCCTCTGAATGAAATCGTCAAAACCACAGGTAACTGCGTTTTATGAATACACTGGAACGAGTCCAAAATAGTATCGAATTCTTGAGTAAATCAGAAAAAAAAAGTGGCGCAGATAATCCTGGCTTCACCACAAACTGCGATTCATGCCAGTATTGCAACGCTGGCAAAAATGGCGGAAGTCAGTGAACCCACAGTTAATCGTTTTTGCCGCCGTCTGGATACCAAAGGTTTTCCCGATTTCAAACTCCATCTAGCCCAAAGTCTTGCCAATGGCACGCCTTACGTAAATCGCAATGTTGAAGAGAGCGATACAGTTAGTGCCTACACCAATAAAATATTTGAATCGGTAATGGCAACTCTGGATACCGTCAAAAACAATTTGGATATCACAGCCATTAACCGAGCTGTCGATTTACTGACTCAAGCCCGAAAAATCTCATTTTTTGGCCTAGGGGCTTCTGCGGCCGTCGCACATGATGCAATGAATAAATTTTTCCGCTTCAACATTCCCGTTATCTATTTTGATGACATTGTGATGCAACGGATGAGCTGTATTAACAGTGCCGAAGGTGATGTCGTCGTACTCATTTCCCATACCGGCAGAACTAAAAGCCTGGTGGAAGCAGCACAACTGGCACGAGAAAATGATGCGACCGTTATCGCAATTACCTCCCAAGATTCTCCCCTCGCCCACGAAGCAACGCTTGCTATTCTTCTGGACGTCCCGGAAGATACGGATATTTATATGCCAATGGTCTCAAGAATCGCTCAATTAACCGTTATTGATGTTTTAGCTACGGGTTTTACCCTACGCCGTGGTTCAAAATTCAGAGATAACTTGAAAAGAGTCAAAGAAGCGCTACGAAATTCACGCTTTGATAAAATTGACTTTCCCCCGACCTGAAAATAATCCTCTCGCTATACCCTATGGATTTCAAGATGCATCGCGACGGCAAGGGAGCGAATCCCCGGGAGCATAGGTAACTATGTGACCGGGGTGAGTGAGCGCAGCCAACAAAGAGGCAACTTGAAAGATAACGGGTATATTAGGCTGACTCGCAACAATTGCGTAGTCAGTGATCGTTTATGGCTCATTGAGCACCAGTAAATAATTTACACTAGCCGAGATAAACAGGAGTTTACAGAATTATGGCAAAAAAATCCTATATTACTTAGTTAATTCAATAAAATAATGACGGTTTAAAGTGTAAAGACTAAACTAGAGAGTATCATTATAAAAAATTACCGAAAATATATGAAAAGCAGGAAGATAAAAATAACTTTCAAATGTTGAATGTAAATCATTTAGATATTTACCCGATCAACAGTTTCGTATTTTTTATTGCCACCTATTATATAAAAACTATTACCCCCTTAAGTTATAAGAATAATTTATTATGCTTTTTACGAGCTAAACTATTATTGACATATACTGGTGAAGATGAGTTTTTCAATAATTCAACATGCTACTTATAAACGCTATTATTTAATCTGAGGAAAATATATGAATCCCAAGAGTGATTTTAAAGCTTTTTCTATTGGTAACAATGCTAATGTAGTCAGTCAAGAAGCCTATGAAGAAAGCCGAAGTTTGAAAACTGGGTTTCCCCCAGACAATATTACTATTCATGTGCTAAACAAGGTATTACGTCAAGCATCAACCATATCCTCTGTCGTCGCTAATTTTATCGCGACCCAATCTGGCAATGATATTTTAGATGATGGTGATATAGTTAAACTGATTGCTCAATTAAATAGAGCGTTGGAACAAAAAATTACAACAACAGTGCCAAGCGCCTCATTAACACAACAAGGCGTTATTCAACTCACAGACAATACAGGCAACAGTAATACCCTTGCGGCAACGCAGAAGCTTGTTTCTGATATCAATCAGAATGCGAATAACCGACTGGCAAAAGACCAAAACGGCGCAGACATTCCTGATAAAGATGCTTTTGTGAGAAACCTCAGTTTGTTTGAAAAACTGATCCCGGTAGGGGTACCACTCCCCTGGCCGACTGCCACCCCACCAGAAGGATGGGCACAATGTAACGGCGCTTCTTTTGATAAAACAAAATATCCGAAATTAGCGCAAGCCTATCCTAATGGAGTATTACCCGATTTACGTGGTGAATTTATTCGTGGTTGGGATAGTTGGCGTGGTATTGACAACGGACGTAGTATATTGAGTTTTCAATATGATGCGTTCAAAAGGCATAATCATAGTATTTCTACCACTAACAGCGATCAAAC
Source organism: Photorhabdus hindustanensis (assembly GCF_002968995.1). Classification (NCBI taxonomy): domain Bacteria; kingdom Pseudomonadati; phylum Pseudomonadota; class Gammaproteobacteria; order Enterobacterales; family Morganellaceae; genus Photorhabdus; species Photorhabdus hindustanensis. The sequence goes on along the minus strand of NZ_PUWT01000023.1, from coordinate 23,203 downwards.
CTCTCTTCAATATCCAGACCCCGTGCGTGGCGGTATGCATGGCGATCCTAATGATCGAGGCGGCTTAGGGGAATATAAATCTATTGGGATGAATGGTGATAATGAAACACGTCCAAGAAATGTAGCATTTAATTACATTATAAGGATGGTTTAATTAATAAAACCGCATTGAAAAAAATAATATGGTTATTAGCATATTTTCAGATGTTGAATATAAATGGCTTAGATATTTATCTGCTCATATAATTTCGGATTTTTATTTCTATCCATTATACAAAAACAATTAACCTCCTAAGTTACAAGGACACTTTATCATAATTTTTCCGAGCTAAACTATCATTAAAATAGGTTTCAGGAAATTATTTTTACAATAATTTAATACATTGATTATAAAATAATATTATTTAATTTAAGGATAATGTATGAGTGCCAAAAATGATTTTAAAGCCTTTTCCATTAGTAATAATGCTAATGTAATTAGCCAAGAAAGATATGAACAAGATCAGAGTTTGAAGACTGGATTTCCACCAGAAAATATTGCTACTCATTTACTAAACAAGGTATTACGTCAGTCATCAGCCATATCCTCTGTTATCGCTGATTTTATTGCGACACAATCTGGCAATGATGTTTTAGATGATGGAGATATAGCTAAACTCACTACCCAATTAAATAGAGCATTAGAGCAAAAAATCACAACAAAAGTACCAAGCGCCTCATTGACACAACAAGGTGTTATTCAACTCACAGACAAAACAGGCAACAGTAATACCCTTGCGGCAACTCAGAAGCTTGTTTCTGATGTCAACCAGAATGCAAATAACCGGCTGGCAAAAGACCAAAACGGCGCAGACATTCCTGATAAAAATGCATTTGTGAAAAATCTTGGCTTAATCGAAACCATTATTAACGCCCAATATCCTGTAGGAATTGTGGTTTGGTTCGCTCAAAATAAAAACCCAAATGTGCTATTTCCGGGCACTACCTGGGAATATATTGGTGAAAATAAAACAGTTCGATTAGCTAGCGCCAATGGTTCCGATATTTTATCAACCGGCGGCAACGATTTGATAAGTCTGACAGAGGCACAAATGCCAGCGCATAATCATACATTTTCTGGGACAACGAGCACATTTGATTATGGCACTAAAACCACTAATGTCACTGGAGATCACCATCATGATAGCGGTTGGGGTGAAGCTTGGGGTGGGCGTTACGGCTATTACGACAATTCTAGAAACAATATAGGGTCATCACAAGTGCCAGATAATGACAACTACAAATACAACACCAGCACTGATGGCGCTCACTCTCATGCGGTATCAATAGGATCACACAACCATACCATTTCAGGTAATACCGGAGATTCTGGCGGCAATGCAGCGATTACAATTACCAATTCATATATTAAGTTGATGGGATGGTATCGGAAAACATAAGGCTCTACATCCTCAAGCCACTGACAAATCTCACGTAAATAACTGTCTCTTGATCATAAGCGTGACTTAAGAGACAGTACCAACTCATCCTCCTCAAGGAGGGCTTAACATTTACATACTTCACAGCATACCTATCCTGGACGTTTCACCTCTTCCAACCCCAAGTATTGCCAGATTCCAGTAAACCTAATCACTACCACTTTCATTATCAAAACCTCTAGAGCTATTAGATTATTGATAAATCGGCAACAAATCGTGATAGGATAGAAATGCGGCAATAAATATCCGTTAAAAATGGTTAACTGATTCGCTAGGGCATAGCGATTGTGTAAAACGTTCCCCCTGTCGTTCCCCTATAGTTGACAACGGTCAATGGGCACTACAGCGAAAAGTATCATGATAAGTTGATACGGGTCACAAAAGTAATCTATAAACAGCCTTGATAGTTGGATTGCCGAAGAGTTTTTTTACTCGTTTTATAGGATAATTAATAGATTATTGATTATTTTTATATAACCAATACCAGTACTCACAGGTCAACGGAGTAACACATGTCCAGACGGCTCAGAAGAACTAAGATTGTTACTACACTTGGTCCGGCTACCGACCGCGATAATAATCTTGAAAAGATTATTGCTGCAGGTGCAAATGTAGTCCGCCTCAACTTTTCCCACGGTACCGCCGAAGATCATCTCCAGCGAGCCAGCAAAGTCCGCGAGATCGCAGCCCGCTTGGGGTGCCATGTCGCTATTCTTGGCGATCTTCAAGGGCCTAAAATCCGCGTATCAACGTTTAAAGAGGGCAAAATTTTCCTGAATGTCGGAGATAAATTTCTGCTTGATGCCAATCTTGGTAAAGGCGAAGGCGATAAGGAGAAAGTCGGTATTGATTACAAAGGATTGCCCACGGATGTTGTACCGGGTGATATTTTGTTGCTGGATGATGGACGTGTTCAACTCAAAGTATTAGAAGTTCAGGGCATGAAAGTCTTCACGGAAGTCACTGTAGGTGGCCCGCTATCTAACAATAAGGGCATTAATAAACTGGGCGGTGGATTATCTGCGGAAGCCCTAACTGAAAAAGACAAAGAAGATATTATTACGGCGGCCAGAATCGGCGTTGATTACCTTGCTGTCTCTTTCCCTCGCACCGGAGAAGATCTTAACTATGCTCGCCGTCTGGCGCGAGACGCGGGCTGTGAAACGCAGATCGTGGCGAAAGTTGAACGCGCAGAAGCCGTTAGCAGTGATAAAACCATTGATGAAATCATTCTGGCTTCTGATGTCGTCATGGTTGCTCGTGGTGACCTTGGTGTAGAAATCGGTGATCCAGAGTTGGTTGGCGTTCAGAAAAAATTAATTCGCCGTGCCCGTCAGCTAAATCGTGTAGTGATTACCGCGACTCAGATGATGGAATCTATGATCACCAACCCAATGCCTACTCGTGCAGAAGTGATGGATGTGGCAAACGCCGTTCTCGACGGTACTGACGCCGTAATGCTCTCCGCTGAAACCGCAGCGGGCCAATACCCTGCCGAAACGGTCGCCGCAATGGCGCGAGTCTGTCTCGGAGCAGAAAAAATGCCCGGCCTTAATGTATCAAAACATCGGCTAGACACAACTTTTGACAGTATCGAAGAAGCCATTGCGATGTCTACCATGTATGCGGCAAACCACCTAAATGGGGTTAAAGCCATTATCGCCATGACTGAATCAGGCCGCACCACTCGTATCATGTCTCGCATCAGTTCTGGTCTCCCTATATTCTCTATGTCCCGTCATGAGAAAACCTTAAACCAAACAGCACTTTACCGTGGCGTTACACCGGTTTATTGCAGCAGTCATACTGACGGCATTACAGCGGCCAATGAAGCGGTTAATCGTCTGCGCGATAAAGGTTATCTGGTTTCCGGCGACCTTGTTCTGGTTACTCAGGGTGATCAGATGGGGACAATTGGCAGCACTAACACCTGTCGTATTCTTGAAGTGGAATAAAGCGCTACAACATTTTGCGCAAAGTTTTCGGGGGATTTGGTTAGATAGAGAAAAGTGGCGCATCCCATTTAATCCAACAGTAACTCGACGGTAAAACAGACTTTTACCGTCTTTTATAACATTTCGTGTAATCCTAATTGCTTATAGTAATGCATCATAGTAATAAATGCCTCGTCACAACCCCCCCTAATCATTGGATGCCACGTCCAATATTAGGGGGACAATACAAACTTTCAAGCCTCTACATCTTTGTAACGAAAATCACAGGTCTTCTCTGTTATACGGCTCAATATCCCCCTTTTTCCGGGTCTTAAGTAATTTAAGTATCCAGGTATATTGTTCAGGGTTTGGTCGTACCAGTTGCTCCAATTCTTCATTCATCCGGCGAGCAATAAAAGCGTCATCTTTGCCATCAATATCATCCATCGGTGGACGAATATAAATATCAAGTTGATGGGTACGGTAATTATAAACCGGAAACAGCGGCACAATAGCCGCACGGCAAATCTTCATCAACCGCCCAATGGCCGGTAATGTCGCTTTATATGTCGCGAAGAAATCGACAAACTCACTGTGTTCCTCACCATGATCTTGATCAGGAAGGTAATATCCCCAGTAACCCTGGCGAACAGTAGCAATAAAAGGTTTAATGCCCGCGTCACGGGAATGTAAACGGCCACCAAAGCGACTCCGCACTTTATTCCACAGATAATCGGCTACAGGGTTCTTCTGATGATGAAACATCGCCGCTGCTTTCTGTCCATTGGCTGTCAGTAATATCGCCGGAATATCCACAGCCCAACCATGCGGGACCATGAAAATAATATTTTTCCCCCGCTCTTTCAGTTGAAGAATAATCTCTTCACCATGCCAATGAGTCCGACTTAAAGCTGATTTTGTACCACGCAGACAAAGTTCAGCCAACATAACAAAAGGTTGAGGTGCGGTAGAAAACATCTCATCAATCAATGCCTCACGCTGTTGCTCCGTCAGTTCCGGCATACAGTAACACAGATTTATTCTTGCTCTACGACGTGCCCCTTTCGCTAACTTACCCGCCAACCAGCCTATTTTAGCCAGCAGAGGATCACGCACTTTAACCGGCAGGTAAGCCAGCCCGGCCAACGCACCAATGCCCAGCCATAACCCCCAGTAACGAGGATGCAGGTAAGATTTATGAAATGTCGGCACATAACCAACTTTACTGTCTGTATCTGTTTCTTTATACATGAGCTAACTCTTTTAAAACAAAAAGATCATTGTTCATTTCACATGTACAGGGGGCTATATCAACGATATCAACACACCTTTTTCTGAACATAAATAAAACGACAGCGGATGATAGCAATCATCCGCTTTAAAGTCTGTTACTAATGAACAATTAAACTCAATCTAACAGAAGCTGAGGCGTGACCTCTTTTACCGTTGCCAGGAATTCTGAGCGTTCTTTACCACTCAAACCACCAGAGCGCGGCAATTTCGCCGTTAATGGATTTACCGCCTGCTGATTGATCCAGAATTCATAATGCAAATGCGGACCCGTAGAACGACCGGTGCTACCGGACAACGCAATACGATCACCCCGTTTTACCTTTTGCCCTGGTTTCACCAACAGCTTTCTCAGGTGCATATAACGCGTGGTATATTGGCGTCCATGACGAATGGCAACAAAGTTACCTGCGGCTCCATTATATTTAGAAACAATCACCTCACCGTCACCCACCGCCAAAATAGGCGTTCCCACTGGCATAGCAAAATCCACCCCTTTGTGTGGCGCAACCCGACCAGTGACTGGATTCACACGCCGAGGATTAAATTGGGAAGATACCCGAAATTGCTTAGTAGTTGGAAAACGCAAAAATCCGCGCTCCAGACCGGAACCTTGACGATCATAAAAACGCCCATCTTCCGCCCGGATAGCATAATAATCTTTACCACCACTGTTTAGGCGAACACCAAGTAATTGGCTCTGTTCACTGTGACCATCCAATATTTCACGGGACAGCAATACAGAAAAGCGATCACCTTCATGTAATTTACGCAAATCAATTTGCCATTGCAGCGCCTTGGTGACTTCACGAGCTTCACTGCTGGTTAAGCCGGCATTTAAAGCACTGCTGGTAAAGTTACTATCAACAACGCCAACAACGACGCTGTTTTTCCACTCCCCTTTCTGAAACTCTTTGGTTTCTTTAAACAGATCGCCTTCACGGGTATAAATGCGCGTTTCACGGCGGGAAACACCCCAAGTCAGAGTTTGCAAATCACCCGCTTCATTGACTGTCCATGACAACGGCTGGCCAATGTTCAGCCCCCGTAACACTTTATGCTGACTCGCGAGTAACGCGACATCAGAAGAGTCGATACCAAATTGGGTCAGAATATTACTGAGGGTATCACCGTCGGAGACAATATATTCATGCGGAGTTTGAGCCGTGACCTCTGAGTTCGTCTCTTCATCAGGAATACCTTCGTCCGGTAGCTGTTCACTGCTATCTGCAATAATCTCATCGCTATCTACGGAAGGATTAATGGCAATGCTGCCGACTGTGGTTTCTTCTTGTTCTTGTTCATGATGATAAGCAATAGGTTGCCACATAGTGACAACCAATGTTGCTACAGTCAGCGAACCCAACATAATTTTATGTGGTCGCGGTAACTCCTTATACACCAGAACGATAGTTTTAACTATCTGTTGCACTCATTGAATTCCTTATTACTTTAATTCAGGCAACTCATGTACTGTTCCGACAACTGAGTTATAAATTTCATATAGCTGTCTTTATCCAATACGATGCGGCTTCCTAACGGGTCCAAGGTGCCCATACGCACTCCCGTATCCTTCGCCACAGCATTAATAACGGTCGGCCTGAATTGTGGCTCAGCAAAAATACAAATTGCTTTCTGCTCAACCAATTGTGTTCGTATATGATGTAATTTTTGTGCGCCAGGTTGTATTTCAGGATTAATCGTAAAATGTCCTAATGGAGTCAAACCATAATGCCGCTCGAAATAGCCGTAAGCATCGTGAAAAACAAAATACCCCTTACCACGCACCAGCTTAAGAATATTAGCAATATTTTTGTCAGTTTGCGCAAGCTGAGCATTGAATTTACGTAGGTTTACGTCCAGCGCTGCTTTTTTCTGCGGAAAACGCACTTGTAATTGGTCATGAATCCCCTGTGCAACCTGTTTTGCTATTTCTGGTGATAGCCAGATGTGCATATTATATTCACCATGAGAATGATGCTCATGACCTTCTTCATGTTGATGCTGATCCGGCTCGGGTAAATCTTCATTATTTTTCAGCAATAATGGTTTAATCGTTGGCAATTGTGCTAAAGCTAACTGTTTATTTTGTGGCACTTTGGCTAACGGTTTAGACAAAAAGATTTCCATCTCAGGTCCAACCCACACAACTAAATCTGCCTGGTTAATTCTCTTAAGATCAGACGGTTTCAATGCATAATCATGCGGTGATGCCCCATCAGGCAACAGTACCTGCGTATCAGTTACACCATCAGTTATTGCCGCAGCAATAAAACCTAACGGACGAATTGATGTCACAACATCAGCATTAGCCGATTGTATCGTCCCTGACATGAAAACAGCAGTAATCGCGGCCTTACAGAGAAACTTGTGCGCTAGTTTATATGATTTGTGTAACATAATGTAAATATCTCGTGGACAGAAGCAAGAATTGTTATATTATAACATCTCAATGTTCACGCAAGATATATTTAGCATGCCAACACTCATCACTTTAAAAAACGTTGCTGTTACCTTCGACAACCGTCAGGTATTAAACAATATCTCTCTTAGTTTACAACGAGGGAATATTCTGACTTTGCTAGGTCCCAATGGTGCCGGTAAATCAACTTTAGTTCGTGTTGTTTTGGGGCTTGTCGAACCATCATCCGGCACAATTGAACATACCGCTGGGTTGAAAATCGGCTACGTTCCACAAAAGTTACATCTTGATCCCACTCTGCCATTAACAGTCAAACGCTTTATGATGCTAAAACCCGGCGTAAAATCTGTCGATATATTGCCAGCACTAGAGCGGGTGAACGCTGCTCATCTATTGCAGCAACCCATGCAAAAATTATCCGGCGGGGAAAACCAACGGGTCTTATTAGCCAGAGCGCTATTAAATCATCCGCAATTATTAGTCCTTGACGAACCAACACAAGGGGTCGATGTTAATGGTCAGTTGGCACTTTATGATCTAATCAATCAAATTAGAACCGAATTGCATTGTGCTGTATTGATGGTATCCCATGATTTACATCTGGTTATGGCGAAAACAGACGAAGTTTTATGCCTTAATCAACATATTTGCTGTTCCGGCACACCTGAAGTTGTTTCAACTCATCCTGAATTTATCGCTATGTTTGGTCATCATGGTGCTGAACAATTGGCAGTATATCGCCACCAACATAATCACCACCATGATTTGAAAGGGAAAATTATCTTGGAAAATAACAGGGAATGCCACTCATGATTGAATTACTATTCCCCGGTTGGTTGGCCGGCGTATTATTGTCTATTGCTGCCGGACCATTAGGTTCATTTGTTGTCTGGCGCAGAATGTCCTATTTTGGCGATACTCTGGCTCATGCTTCATTACTGGGCGTTGCCTTCGGATTATTGCTAAATATTAGCCCTTTTTACGCGATTATCGCTGTCACTTTGATACTGGCAATGATGCTGGTTTGGTTGGAGAAACGCCCTCAACTGGCAATCGATACTTTGTTGGGGATTATGGCTCACAGCGCACTATCATTAGGGCTGGTCGTTGTCAGTTTGATGTCTAATGTGCGAGTTGATTTGATGGCTTATCTGTTTGGTGATTTGTTGTCAGTCACCTATGAAGACATTTGGTTGATTGTCATCGGCGTCACCATTGTCGCCACACTTCTGTTCTGGCAATGGAACGCTCTGCTCTCTGTCACCGTCAGTCAGGAAATGGCTTTTGTGGATGGTATTAAAATACAGCGGTTAAGAGTACTGTTAATGCTGGTAACAGCATTGACAATCGGCCTGGCAATGAAGTTTGTCGGCGCGCTGATTATCACCTCCTTGCTCATTATCCCGGCAGCAACTGCTCGCCGTTTTGCCCGTACACCGGAGCAAATGGCCGGTATTGCCATTGCGGTTGGTATGCTTGCTGTCACCGGCGGATTAGCGTTCTCCGCCGTTTACGACACACCAGCAGGGCCATCTGTCGTGCTATGCGCTGCGGTAATGTTTATTATCAGCCTGATCAGTAAAGCAAAAAATTGATCCACTGAGTGGGTACAACCCAGTCATGGAGAGCGGGATAGGTTTCCCTTGCAGGAGTACCCATCCCGATTTTTCAGGTAATTAAACAACTCATTCCTGATCTCTGACCACGCCAAAATGGCGATAAGCATGTTCGGTGGCAATTCGTCCACGGGAAGTACGTTGAATAAAACCCTGTTGGATCAGAAAGGGTTCCAACACATCCTCAATCGTTTCCCGCTCTTCACCAATGGCAGCGGCAAGGTTATCTACCCCAACCGGACCGCCCATAAATTTATCAATGATGGCAACCAGTAACTTACGATCCAGATAATCAAAACCGGCAGCATCTACGCTCAACATATCCAGCGCTCTGGCGGCAATATTGCCATCAATCGCGCCATTCCCTTTCACTTGAGCAAAATCACGCACCCGGCGCAGTAAACGATTTGTAATCCGCGGCGTCCCACGAGAACGCATGGCAATCTGCCGGGCGCCATCGTCAGTGATCTCGACCCCCATAAAACGAGCACTGCGAGAAACGATACTTTGCAAATCGTCCACATTATAGAATTCAAGGCGCTGCACGATACCGAACCGATCACGCAGTGGCGAAGTCAAGGAACCTGCGCGAGTGGTAGCCCCAATCAGGGTAAAAGGAGGCAAATCAATTTTGATCGAACGGGCTGCCGGTCCCTCGCCAATCATAATATCCAGTTGATAATCTTCCATTGCCGGATAGAGAATTTCTTCCACCACCGGCGACAAACGGTGAATTTCATCGATAAACAACACATCATGAGGTTCAAGATTGGTCAACATTGCCGCCAGATCGCCCGCCTTTTCTAAAACTGGGCCAGAAGTTGTACGGAGATTAACCCCCATCTCATTGGCAACAATATTCGCCAGCGTTGTTTTCCCCAACCCCGGCGGACCAAAAATCAGCAGGTGGTCAAGGGCATCACCACGCAATCTGGCAGCCTGAATAAAAATCTCCATCTGCTCACAGACTTGCGGCTGCCCAACATATTCAGACAACAATTTAGGTCTGATTGCGCGATCAATGGCTTCATCGTCTTGTAAAACTTCCGCGGAAACCAGACGGTCAGCTTCAATCATGGCTTACTCCTGTAACTTAAAGAGCGGCGCGAAGTGCTTCGCGGATAAGTGTTTCACAATCAGCGCCCGATTTAGCGACTTTACTTATCATGCGGCTGGCCTCTTGTGGCTTGTAACCCAGAGAGACTAATGCCGCCGCGGCTTCTGCTTCGCTATCCGCATCAGAATTTGTCTGTTCGGCCGTTGCCGGCAAATTAATATCACTGCTCTGATTGAAGAGATCGCCATTAAGCCCTTTAAAGCGATCTTTCATTTCAACCACCAGCCGTTCAGCAGTTTTCTTGCCCACACCCGGCAGTTTAACCAAAGAAGCAATCGCCTCTTGTTCAATGGCAGAAACAAATTGCTGCGCAGACATGCCCGAAAGAATAGCCAACGCCAATTTAGGCCCTACGCCATTCACTTTAATTAATTCACGGAATAGCGCCCGCTCCTGCTTATCATTAAAACCATAAAGTAATTGCGCGTCTTCACGTACAACAAAGTGAGTAAACAGAACGGCTTCCTGTCCGGCATCAGGCAATTCATAAAAACAGGTCATTGGCATATGGACTTCATAACCAACGCCATTCGTTTCCAGTAAAACCAAGGGTGGTTGTTTTTCCAGCACAATTCCTCTGAGACGCCCTATCACTCGTTTACCCCCTAAAAAATAAAACTGATTGTTCTACTTATGGTTATAACATAAAAAAAGCTGGATGCATATCCAGCCGTTATCTTAAACGCCCACGCGCCAAGATTAATCTGGGATCGCCAACCCGCAAAAGATTCTGATTAAAGTGACAATGGGTTATCGCAATGGCCAATGCATCTGCCGCATCGGATTGCGGGTTAGCAGACAATTTCAGCACAGAGCGCACCATATGCTGAACCTGACTTTTTTCAGCCGCCCCGGTTCCGACAACCGTTTGCTTCACTTGCCGAGCCGCATATTCAAAAACCGGTACAGATTGATTAACGGCGGCAAGAATCGCAACTCCCCGCGCTTGTCCTAATTTCAGCGCTGAATCGGCGTTTTTTGCCATAAAAACCTGCTCGATGGCAAAAGCATCCGGTTGAAATTGCGTAATAATTTCAAGGATACCCGCATAAATACGCTGTAACCGGCTAGGCAGATCATCAACTTTTGTTCGGATACAACCACTGCCAAGGTAGCTCAAATGACGCCCCTGCTGACGGATCACGCCATAGCCAGTGACGCGGGAACCTGGGTCGATACCTAAGATAATCGCCATATTCTGTTTATTCGCCTTTAATTATCACCTTTAATATAAGGAGATAAAAACGTTAGAGAAAGTGTCCTGTACCACAGCACACTTTCTCTACGCTATACAACCCAATCGAAATTACAGCAAAGCAGCAACTTCATCAGAGATTTCACCGTTATGGTAAACCTCTTGTACGTCGTCTGAATCTTCCAACATATCAATCAAGCGCAATAACTTAGGTGCGGTTTCCGCATCCAATTCCGCTTTAGTGGAAGGGATCATCGAAACTTCTGCTGATTCAGCCACAAAACCCGCTGCATCCAACGCATCTTTCACGTCACCAAACGTTTCTGGCGTAGTGTAAACATCAATCGCGCCATCATCATAGGTTTCTACATCATCAGCGCCGGCTTCCAACGCCGCTTCCATCACCGCATCTTCATCCAGTCCCGGCGCGTAAGAAATCACCCCTTTCTTGGTGAACAAATAAGCAACCGAGCCATCAGTGCCCAGATTACCACCAGTTTTAGTGAAAGCATGACGAACGTCAGAAACGGTACGGTTGCGGTTATCACTCAAGCACTCAACCATCACCGCGGTTCCCCCCGGGCCATAACCTTCATAAATGATGGTTTCCATGTTATCCGCGTCATCGTTGCCAACACCACGGGCGATAGCACGGTTCAAAGTATCGCGGGTCATATTGTTGGACAGTGCTTTATCAATCGCGGCACGCAGACGTGGGTTAGATGCCGGATCTCCACCACCCAGACGGGCTGCCGTTACCAACTCCCGGATAATTTTGGTGAAAATCTTACCGCGTTTCGCATCCTGTGCAGCTTTGCGGTGCTTGGTGTTGGCCCATTTACTATGACCTGCCATAAGGTTCTCCGATAAAACGTCTAATAAACTTATTCAATCACAAACTCTTCAATCGCCTGCCGATTGCTCCACGACTTAGTGAGCTTTACTGCTTTATCCGCATCCAGCCACTGGTAAGCCTGATGTTCAGTCAACAGGCATTCTCGCTCTTCCGGCAATGCCAGACAGAACCAGTACTCTTTATTACGGGTGACTCCTGGAGCATAGCGATGACGCAAGTGGGTAAAAATCTCAAAATAGAGAGAACGTCGGCAATCTATCAATTCAAGATTTTCACCTATGATATCAATACCGATTTCTTCTCGCACTTCGCGCAACGCTGTCTCCCACGGCGTTTCGTCTCCATCAAGGCTGCCAGTCACAGACTGCCAAAAGCCAGGATCGTCCCGCCGCTGTAACATCAGCACCCGTCGGCTGGAAAAAGAATAAATAACCACCAGCACAGACTCAGGGCGCTTATAAACCATTACTCACTCTCTTTTCTGGCAACAACAGAGATTGATAACTCTTCGAGTGCCGCCGAATTAGCATAACTTGGCGCTTCCGTCATTAAACAAGCAGCGGCGGTGGTTTTAGGGAATGCGATAACATCACGAATATTATCCGTTCCTGTCAGCAACATCACCAAACGGTCAAGACCAAATGCCAAACCTGCATGGGGAGGCGTACCAAATTTCAACGCATCCAGCAAGAAGCCAAACTTCTCCTGCTGTTCCTGCTCATTAATACCCAGAATACGGAACACCGCCTGTTGCATTTCATTACGGTGAATACGCACCGAGCCGCCACCGACTTCGTAGCCGTTAATCACCATATCGTAAGCATTGGCAATGGCCGAAACCGGATCTCGCTCTAACTCCTCCGCTGACATATTACACGGTGAAGTAAACGGATGATGCATAGCGGTCAGACCACCCTCCCCATCATCTTCGAACATTGGGAAGTCGATAACCCACAATGGCCGCCAGCTATCCAATTTTGTCAGGTTCAGATCGCGCCCTAATTTCAGACGCAACGCTCCCAAGGCATCAGTGACCACTTTCACACTACCGGCGCCGAAGAACAAAATATCGCCATCTTGTGCATCAGTACGGGAAAGCAGACCTTCAATCACCTCTGCATTCAGGAACTTGGCTATCGGACTTTGAACCCCATCCAAACCGGCGGCACGTACATTGACTTTTATCCACGCCAGCCCTTTTGCGCCGTAAATCCCAACGAATTTGCCATATTCATCAATCTGCTTACGGCTCAGTTCAGCACCACCTGGTACCCGAATCACAGCTACGCGGCCTTTACTGTCATTCGCCGGTTCAGCAAAAACACTGAATTCTACCTCTTTAACCAGATCAGCAACATCAACCAACTCTAATGGGTTACGCAGATCAGGTTTATCAGAACCGAAACGACGCATCACTTCCGCAAACGTCATCACCGGGAAATGCCCCAGATCAACACCTTCAATTTCAAGCCACAATTCGCGGATCATCATTTCCATCATTTCCCTTACTTGCTCAGCAGTCATAAAGGAAGTTTCCACGTCGATCTGGGTGAATTCTGGCTGGCGATCCGCTCGCAAGTCTTCATCACGGAAGCATTTAACAATTTGATAATAACGGTCAAAACCGGACATCATCAGCAATTGTTTAAATAACTGCGGGGATTGAGGCAAGGCATAAAATTTGCCTTTATGAACACGACTTGGCACCAAATAATCACGGGCGCCTTCGGGGGTTGCTTTAGTCAACATTGGCGTTTCAATATCCAGGAAACCCTGATTATCCATGAAACGACGAACAAAACTGGTGATTTTAGCGCGTGTTTTCAGGCGATTTGCCATTTCAGGCCGACGCAGATCAATATAGCGATATTTCAGGCGTTGCTCTTCGCTGTTCGTCTGATTGCTATCCAAAGGCAGAGGTTCGGAACGGTTGATGATATTTAAACTTTCCGCAAAAACCTCTATTTCACCGGTAGCCATATCTTTGTTGATTTGACTGTCAGGACGAGCGCGTACAGTACCGGTGATTTGAATGCAGAATTCATTACGCAGTTCAGCAGCCTGAGAAAATGCGGCTTGCTGATCCGGGTCAAAAAATACCTGAACGATCCCTTCACGATCACGCATATCAATAAAAATCAAGCCACCCAGATCACGGCGGCGGTTTACCCAACCACAAAGAGTCACCTTCTGGCCTTCATGGGTCAGATTCAACTGCCCACAATAATCAGTACGCATACAATATCCTTTTACTCGGCTGTTGTGCTGTTGCTGCGGAAAAAAGGCCGCCATTATAATAGAAATTCTACTCAGAGATAAGGGCAGGCAATATCCCGATGCAATACCATTGCTTGATGTCTGATAATCAGGCAATTTATTTTCAATTCCCATCTATTTATAGCGACAGTTTTATTTTTGGGGTTTATCATAACTTAATTGGCCAATTTCGGTTAGGCAATGGAGTTAAAAATGGTTAGCTCGCTTTATGTTGTGTTGGGCGCACTATTATTGATTAAGCTGTCTTTTGATGTGGTTAAGTTAAGAACACAATATCGTGTCTCATATGGAGATGGTGGTTTTTACGAACTACAAACAGCGATCCGCATCCACGGTAATGCGGTGGAATATATCCCCATCTCTATGTTATTGCTGGTCATGATGGAGATGAACGGCTCAAATGTCTGGATGATACATGTCTGTGGTTTGATTCTGCTCACCGGCAGAGTCTTGCATTATTATGGCCTGCACCACCGTGAATTCTATTGGCGGCGTTCAGGCATGGTAGCAACTTATCTTTCCATCGTATTAATGGTGATGACGAATATTTACTACTTGCCTTGGGAACAAATATTTTCTCTCTACTAACGAAACGAATAGTACTGGCACTAAAATAGCAGGCAGCAAACTCGGCTGCCTGTTATTCTAACCATAGTGGTTCCCTATGAATGCAGGTTCATTCCGATTCAGGATTGCGACCGCTTCACCTTCCCCTGCAAATATGTCCCCATTGGGTTACGTTTCAAATCGGTAATACTTGCCGCTAAGTTTGTTAAGATTTGATATGCCATACACCACCTCACTCTTTTACGTAAACAAGCAATAGGTCATTTAAAGGTGCTTTTCAATGCATCTTTACTTTTTTATATAAAACCCAAAGCTCCCCTAATGCTGACTGACTCATGAAATCAAGGATTGATCACGCCATGATATGATTTTTATACCACACTTAAATTCCTCAAATATTTCCATTATTCACTACTTTTAAGCACAGAGAAAATTGGTTCAAGGTCAAGCTGTACATCTGTTAGAATGCCACCCTCTATTTTTTCTGATAATTAATGCTGTTATGTCAAATCAAGATCCTTACCATCAAAGGGATAGCCTGTTTGCCGCTCCCATCGCCAATCTGGGAGACTGGCGTTTCGATGAACGGGTAGCCGAAGTTTTCCCTGATATGATCCAACGCTCCGTGCCAGGTTATTCAAATATTGTTTCCATGATTGGTATGCTGGCCGGTCGTTTTGTGACATCAAACAGTCAAATTTACGACCTGGGTTGTTCCTTAGGCGCATCAACCCTGGCAATGCGCCGCAATATTGCCGCTGAAAACTGCAAAATTATCGCCGTTGATAATTCCCCGGCAATGGTGAAACGCTGTCGTCGTCATATCGACGCTTTCCGAGCACAAACACCGGTTGAAGTCATTGAGGCCGATATTCTTGATATTGATATTCAAAATGCTTCGATGGTCGTGTTGAATTTCACTTTACAATTCCTCAACCCGCAAGATCGACAAGGTTTACTTAACCGGATTTATCAGGGATTACGTCCCGGTGGTGTTTTAGTTTTATCAGAGAAATTCAGCCTTGAAGATCAACAAATCGGTGAGTTGCTGTTTGATATGCACCACGATTTCAAGCGTGCTAACGGATATAGCGAGCTGGAAATCAGCCAGAAACGCAGCATGCTTGAAAATGTAATGCTGACCGACTCTGTAGAAACCCACAAATCCCGTCTCCATCAATCCGGTTTTAACCATGTTGAAGTCTGGTTTCAGTGTTTCAACTTTGGATCACTGCTGGCGATAAAAGGGGCCGATAAATGATCGATTTCGGTAGTTTTTATCAAATTATTGCCAAGAATAACCTCCAGCATTGGCTTAATTGCCTTCCTGCTCAACTGCAAGAATGGCAAAAAGCGGCCCTGCACGGCAGTTTTAAATCATGGGTAAAAACCCTGGAAAACCTACCCGCAATTTCACCGACCCAATTAGATTTGAAAAATGGCGTAATCGCAGAACGTGATCCTCCCCTATCCGAAGGTGAAGAAATTTGCCTCACCAATATATTGCGAGTATTCATGCCGTGGCGCAAAGGTCCATTCTCTCTTTACGGTGTAAATATTGACACTGAATGGCGTTCAGACTGGAAATGGGATCGGGTACTGCCTCATATTTCTCCACTAACCGGCCGGACAATTCTTGATGTTGGTTGCGGCAGCGGCTATCACCTGTGGAGGATGGTGGGTGAAGGGGCTGAACTTGCCGTTGGTATCGATCCAACTCAGCTCTTCCTCTGCCAGTTTGAAGCTGTCAGAAAATTACTTGGCAATGATCAACGCGCCCATCTCTTACCTCTGGGCATTGAACAATTACCGGCACTAGCTGCTTTCGATACCGTCTTTTCAATGGGCGTTCTCTATCACCGCCGCTCTCCTCTTGACCATCTCTGGCAATTGAAAAACCAATTGGTGGCCGATGGTGAACTGGTATTAGAAAGCCTGGTTGTTGAAGGAGATGAACATACCTGTTTAATCCCTGGTGAACGTTATGCTCAAATGCGCAACGTCTATTTCATTCCTTCGGCAAAAATGTTGAAAATCTGGTTGGAGAAGTGCGGTTTTGTCGATGTGAAAATTGCCGATCAAGCGGTAACAACCACAGAAGAGCAACGTCGTACAACCTGGATGAGAACTGAATCGTTATCTGATTTTCTTGATCCTACTGATAGCAGTAAAACCATTGAGGGTTATCCCGCCCCTCTGCGAGCGGTACTGATCGCCCGTAAGCCCTGATTTTGCGAACTGGCCCAAAATTGGGCCAGTTCATAATAGGCTATTCAAATAAAGTCAAACTCAGCATCCCTTTCATCACCTCCACCACACCACCATCAACACAATAATGTGAAAACTCATCCACCTCATTGTCGGCGCTCATCGTCACCCCCGCTTTGCGGTAAGTCATGGTAGAAGGCATAATCCGGCTTGCCGAACTGTGAACTTCCGTTAACCCGATATCAATAAATTTATGAATATTACTCATACGAACACCCGCACCTGCCATAATAATTGGCCCCCGACTGGCTTGATGCAGTTCTTTCAACAAAGGTAATCCCAATTCGGCATTCTGTTGCTGACCGGAAGTCAATATTCGCTTAACACCAAGCTGAGTGAGTTGATCCAGTGCCACATAAGGATTAAAACACATATCAAATGCACGGTGAAAAGTGACGGCCATATCGCCAGACAGCGCCATCAATTGTTGCATGCGGGGCAAATCGATATGCCCTTCTTCATCTAACACACCAAAAACCACGCCCATAAATCCCATATCACGGATCTGAGCAACATCATTTTTCATCACCTCAAAATCTGAGTGACTGTAGCAAAAATCACCACCTCTTGGACGTACAATGGGATGTACAGGAATAGTTAATTGCTCAATAGCCTGCTTCAACGTACCAAGACTCGGTGTTAATCCCCCTTCCGCCGGACTGGCGCATAACTCTATCCGGTCAGCACCAGCCTGTTGTGCGATTAATGCGCAACCTACGCTAAAACAACAAATTTCTAACTTTGTCATCAGAAGTTCCTTGGACACCTAGTCATTAACGAGCAATCAATGAATCTAAGCGATTCAGTAATTCAATTCACTAACTATGACATCTAATTATTGCCGATGATTTGTAGGAAATCACAAGGTCAGAACTTTTATCTGGATCACAAGGATGAAAAAGTTAATTTTGCCGACTAGTGCTCATTTTTAACAATTTCACGCAATGTAAATGGGTGAAACTTGACGGTGATCTCACCATCAATGATAGCCAAGGTCGGGTTAAACAACCGCTTTTTTTCCCTTCGGGTTAACTCTGTTTAACTATCCCCAACTTGGGTGTATATTATACTCAAGTTGGGGACAGATGGATAAGTGATGGAAGCTGTTTTTATTGAACTACCACCTTTTGAACGCTACCGCCATAACTACCTGAGTGATGAGGAGTTTCGATCCTTCCAAAATATACTGCTGAAAAATCCAACAGCAGGGGACGTCATCCAACATACCGGCGGATTACGTAAAGTGCGTTTTACAGATTCCCGAAGAAAAAAGGGAAAACGGAGCGGTATTCGGGTGATTTACTATTGGTGGACATCTAAATCGCAATTCATGCTTTTCACTATCTACGATAAAGATGAGATGTCAGACTTAACTAAAGAACAATGCGAATCCTTGCGTAAGATGTTAGAAATGAGAAAAAAAGGAGCATAAATGAACCGTGATCTATTTGCAGAACTCAATGAAGGAATGAAAGCTTGGGAAGAGGCTAATGAAAGCAAACTCACATTGAAAACGCATAAGAGGAGGTTAAAAAACGATATCTCCATCAATCCAGATGAGTTGAAATCCATACGGAGTAAACTGAATATTTCTCAAGCTGTTTTTGCCCAGTACCTGCACACCGGTGAAACGACATACCAGAACTGGGAACAAGGGCGGGCTAAACCGAATAAACAAGCTGTATTACTGATTAAAATGGTGGCACGCCACCCGCAGGCACTAGAGTTTCTTGCCGGCCTCACATAGCGATATCACTTTAACTTATGTAGCCAGGCATTCACTTTTAACAACTTCACGCAATGTAAATGGGTGAAATTTGACGGTGATCTCACCATCAGTGACAGCTAAAGTAGGATTAGGCAACCGCTCTTGTTCCCCTTTGGGTTGACTCTCTTTGACAGAAAAACCTGTCGGCAAAGGTTGCGGTAATAATGCTTTTGCCGCTGTTGATAAAATCACAGGCGCCACTGGCAGCACCAGCTCCACATGCTCCCATCCCTGATGCAAGTAAGTTTTCTTGCCAGGATAGGGCAATTCAACACAATCGATTTGCCAATTAAGCACCGCGATGGGGTGTTCTAAATCAAACAAGCAGATTGGACGTCCATTAATGATACTTTCTGACATCAAACTACCACATTGCAAAAAACCTTTACGCCAACGCTCGGCTACAGAGATATCGTGGCAACGTAAGGAGATATGATCTGCTTGATATTGCTCAACATTCAAATTAAGCCGCTGTTTGAACCGTGCCAATTTTTGCTCAAATATTGCCAGATCAGCCACTAAATCCTGTAATGCAACAATAGAAGAAAAATGTGTCATATTATCCCAGTTAAGATGCTATAAATTGGCGCCAAACAGCCCAAGAGTTTTAAAGGCTTGCCACCGTTCCAAGCCTCAAATAATACCCTCGATTTGTAACAAAATGAAATTTGATGGCGCCAACACAACCACTCTTTCAATAATCTCCATAAATTCGCAAGATGTTATTATCCATCATACACTATCCAGCGGCCGTATATTGTTCATCGAGCGTCTGTAAATAATCTGCACTGGTCAGGTGACTAATATCATCTCCACTTTCTAAACGCGATTTCAGCCAATCAATAATCCGTTCCTGTAATTTCCCTTCTGGCTCATTTAGTTTTTCAGCTAATTCACCGTGGTTTTCCCACATATCACTACTGATCACAAATGCTTTCCCTTTCAAGGCGTAGTCGGAATGATGCCAGGCATGCGATAAATGATCGCCCAAAATAAAGGGTAATTCACTGCCACCTTGACCACAATTTTCAGGCCGATAATAAATCTGTGGTTCGGGTATATCGATCATCAACTCACTCACCGGTGTCAAAAATGCCGACCAATCGCTGACGATCATTGCGGGTAATAACTGACCGAGAATACGCGGGTCCATACTGCGCAAAATCACTTGCCTCTCCCGCAATATCACTTGCTGGCGTGAACGCCAATGATTAAGCTGTTGCGTCCATAAATCCTCACTGCGATAAGCCCATCCCCAACTGTTATCGCTCAGAGTTTGGCTATCAAGCAGATGACCGATTACTGACAGGCAACCTGACTTGGGCTGAACCAGCCAGGGACCTTGCGCCAATATGTGGTCCATCGGTGTACCGCTATACAAAGGAAAAGCCTGCTCTACCCAGTCGTTGCGATAAAAGAGCGCCACCGGGTTAGGTTCCGCCAGTGAATTCAGCATAAAGAAAACAGGCGGCTTATTAGGCGTAGTCAGCCATTGTTGCCAGTTTATGGAAATGTTCATTCATCCTCCTGGTTATTAATAGTTAGATTAACTTCTCTCTGAGCTTGCAAAGCACAAATCCGTTTAACTGGAGATTTCACATCAGGCAGAGGTTCTACACTCTCTGGCAGTTGTAAAGATAAACCACGCCCGGTACCGGCTGAACCTTGCCCGACCAACAAATTGGGGGAAGTCAGAATACCGCCGGGAGTTAACCGGATAAAATGGCCGCCGACTTTTAAGGTAATCTCTGACGCCGCCTCCAACACCATCTTACCGCCGCTTTTTAGGTGCGTTTCCTGACCACTTTCCGCCACCAACGCCTCCCCGGTCTGTAAATGCTGACTGCCTGAGATACGGTGTGAAACATCGCCATCGGTGCTGTACTTCCCCGAGCCTTTGACATGCTGATGATCATCCACTGAAATTTCGCTATAGCGGTTATTATCGATGCGCTGTTTATGGTCATGTTTAATATGCCAGTAAGCGTCGTGCTGAATATGGGCGGTCAGATCTTTCTGCCCGCGCAGGTAAATCTCCTCCCGGTCTTTCTCATCTTCAAAGCGCAATTCATTAAAACCTTCCCCTTTGTGGGTTTGGGTTTTAAATGTCGTGCGGGTCTTTTCCGCGGGTAAATTTAACGGCGGCCGGTTTGAACCGTTGTAGGTGCAACCGGTGACAATCGGGCGATCAATATCGCCGTTCAGATAAGAAACAATCACCTCCTGACCGATACGGGGAACCGCCATAAAACCGTAACCGCTGCCATTCCAGCCTTGCGCGAATCGTACCCAGCAGGTGGCGTTTTCATCGGCTTTATCATAACGATCCCAGTGAAAATGGATGCGGATACACCCCTCTTCATTGACATAAATCTCTTCGCCTTCCGGGCCGACCACGGTGGCCACTTCATCACCGTCCGCCAGCGGTTTGTAACGGTATAGCGCTCGCCAGTCTCGATAACCCGAAATAAAACTGAATTCGTTGTGCAAATAAGTGCCTGATTCTCCGCTCTGTTCTTGCAATGCCTGCGGACATTTGCCGTGATGATGGATAGTGACGATTTGCCAACGGGTGTTCATGGCGTCAACCGGGTGTTCGTTAAGCTCAAAGATTTTACCGGGCATCAGTTTAAAACAGTTGCTTTGCCCGCAGCCGGCCTGACGTTGATTTTCGACAGCCTGCTGACGGCGCTGGACAAACGGTTTCGCCTGCGCGTCTTTCTGAAAGCGGCCGTAGCTTTCAAAAAGCTCAAACAAGGTTTTCTGCCCCTCGACACGGGGATCGATATTGGCCCGATGCGTCAGGCGGTAAGCGGGATTCTGGGGATTATAGTCCTTATAAATGACCCGATTCGGGGTCATGGAGACCCCCAGACGCACCTGATTAACCACATTCATTTCCGTGGCCGTCTCTATCTGCGGGTTGTAGACCAGCGGTAAATTGGCCGTCATCCCTAAATGGCTGTCGCTGAAAAACAGCTTGTCGTCTTCAAACCAGAAATTCAGCCCCTCTTCGGCAACTAACCGGGCAAAAAAGGCGTAATCGGACTCCCGTTTCTGCGTCACATATTCCCGTGTGTAATGAAATTCATCCAGTTGGCAATCGAACAGGATGCCATGTTTTTTCAGCAAACTCTTGAGGATCTCCGGCACGCTTTGCCGATGATAAACCCGGCTGTCCTGATTCAAATTCATCCGCCAGAGCGCGGGCTGGACGGTGAGGTGATAAATGGTACGATGCGCATGCGTATCCCCCCGTATAGCCTGTGAGATAATGCCGCTAACCTGACGTTGCTCAATATCGTTGAAAACCACCCGGAATTTCACAGACTGTAATAACAGTGATTCCAGATCAATATCGGCCCGTTTACTGACCAGCGTTAAGGATAGGGTAAATAATTCAGATAACTCCTCCTGTAAAGAAAATTCAGCTACCGCAAAAGTTTTCTCCGGCAAATCGGTAATATGACAAAGAAAGTGTAATCCATCGTTCATATGGACTCCTTATTTTTGATTTTGGTGTTTAAGTAAGTTAGTAAATTGCTTGATATTTATCATGGTAAATTTTCCTCAATTCCTACAGAGGTAGATATTATTTTATCTTCCAGTAGTCTATCGTTTGGCGATGGAGGTCAATTCTTCCATTGGGATATTCAACCCATTCGCCTCTCCCATTAGTTACCGTAATTTTTGGCATTTTGGTTTCATCTAGTTTAGGTTTATAGGTGATTTTCCATTTAGCGTCCGGTGTTAACTTCAACCTAAAGGGATACATACTAACTTCACCTTGCAAGGATACGCTTTTCGGAAATCCTTCAGCCATTTCTAAAACGGGGTAAATAACCGGGCTAAAATTAATCGTATCCGATGCGGGAATTTCGCTAATATTCGTCTGAACTGCATCATTGATAAATGCGATCAAACCTGTTCCCCCATAGGGCACCGCATCTTTCACCAGATGGTGGACATCGGTATAACTGACCGACACAAAGGCTCGATCAATCTTCCACTTACATCGGCCTCCACCATTAAAAGGTAATTTCGCCTGAAAGTAACCAGTTTGCGGATCAGCCTTTATATCCTCCAAACGTAATCCGTTATAAGTCGGTACTTTAAAAGGCGACATATTGGAATCCAGACGATATTTAAGGCAATTTTTCGAAATATATTCCGCGGACACATGAGGTTTGGTATATTTTGGCGCTACCCCTTCTACGGTGAGCCATTGATTCTCTTTAGGAGGAGAAAGCGGCTCATTTGGATCAGCACAGCCTGATATTAAAATCACTGATAAGATCGATAAGTATTGCTTGATATTTATCATGGTAATTGTTCCTCAATTCCTACAAAGGTAGATATTATTTTATCTTCCRSTAACTGCACTTTATGAATGCCAAAATGGCGATTTGCTTCGC